>JBGMQT010000038.1:0-13709 GCA_048060695.1 Acidiferrobacterales bacterium | reverse complement strand
TTGACCGCCTGCAACCACGCAGACTCATGCAGCAGTGTCCTCCGGCATGGGTTTAGCATGGGTTTATTGTGGACACACAAACCACTCCCCGACTGGTAACCAGTTACGTTGCCAGCGTACATAAACCAGGAAAAATACTATGACGAGAAGTTAGTGAATGAAATGATGCATTTGCATCATTTTTGTATACAGGTGCAAACCCGCAAATTCGGGTACCTATTGCGATTTTCTAATCTCAATAAGGCAAAACATGGTCGTACTCAAGCAGTTTGTGCGCTATTTCCTCAGTAGATCGGTATTCCAGATTCTCGTTCCGTTGGTCGTTGGAGTACATTTTCATACCCAATTCTTTCATTAGATCAATATTGAGGCGGTCCTGTTCTGTCCCCGCCAACTTTCCATCAAGCACATATATGTCGATGATGTCGTCCACCAGGGTGAGCCCCAGTGACATCCTGAGTGCTTCGCCTTGTCTGTCCCTGACAAGTACGGCAATCTTTCTCTCCATTCGCTATCTCCTCGAGAATAGTTGTGGCTACGGTTGCACCAGATTGTGCCGATACGCGTAGGCCACAGTTTCTACCTGGCTATGCACCCCGAGTTTCGCCTGAATATGCTGAAGATGGTTTCGCACCGTCACGCGACTGATATTCAACAATTCAGAAATTACCGAAACGGAAAGACCCTCCGATAGCAATTGGAGAATCTCCTGTTCTCGTGCGGTTAGCGGTGAGTTCGTTAAAGCAGGCAAGCGACCATTGAGTTCGGCATTTCGGTCGAAAGTTGGTTGTCGTTGCGATGTGCTGTACTCCAGCATATCAAGGGTATCTACGGCCTCTCCTTTATGTAGCAGATGAACGCAAGTCCATAAATCCTTCCGCCGGGACGGTATCAGAACGATACTTACCGAGAACCTTAGCTCTTCCCCATCGTTGTTATACACCCGAAGTGGAAATGTTCCGCGGACGTCCTCGCGATTGCTCAATCGGGTCATACAGCACCCCCCTCCGCAGAAAGGCTGCCCTGCGGGGTCCTTGCCCCGGACAACCTCGCAACACGGGCGACCGAGTGCGTCATTGGATGACAGGCCAAATAACTGGGCGCAACCGGGATTCCAGAAGATGATCTTCTGTTTGGCGTTAACCGCGAAGACACCATCTACTGTGCGAAAAAGCAAATCTGCAAGGTTAGCCAATATCAACCTCCCCTAGACGTACTAACGAAGTTTCATCTTTAGTCCCGGGATTTCTACCGGGACCGATGCCCGGTAAAATTTTATTCTCGCACCGGGGGACGTTTTATATCCTATATGGTGCAATGTCATCATTGATGCACGTCAAAGTATTGTGACTGCTTTTGAAGACCTTTACCCTACGGGCGCTGTCAGGTACTCGTTCACCATTCAATATTGCACCTGGGGCCCGGCTCGGGCGTTTTCAAACCGCGCCAGCAACCGGCCTGATAACTGGTAAATACCGGGATAGTGTCGCGTTCTGCCTGTGGTGGCCTTTTCCAATAATTACTTTTTGATGTATTTGGCGATCCAGTAGTCGATACTGACGTAACGACCACTCCCGATGAAAAACAGAACCAGCAGCATTATGAAATAGGTAGCGGCGAACTCGATACCGTTGTTTAGCATGACAATACTGCCATTCTCGGTAATCCAATCATAGTTGCCATATTCATTTAGTATTTCTTTCGCCTTATCGAGGCGTTCCAGTCCACCCGTAACGCGTTCGGAGCCGAATAACCACATGCTGCCATCGGCAATGGCGAGCCAGCCGTGTTGCCAATGCACGGTTATCGAAGCAACCAACATGGTGAACATGAGTGGAACTGAAATCCAGCGAACACCGAAGCCCAACAACAGCATTGCTGCACCGGCCAGCTCGGTTGAGGTTGCAAGAAAAGCCAGGAGCTCGGGAAACGGTAGCCCTAGACCCCAGTCCGGATTGCCAAACCACGCAGCTGTGTTCTCGAAACCATTAAATTTATTCACTCCCGCCATAAGGAATACAGGTGCGAGGTATAAGCGTAGTGCGAGCGGTGCCAGAAAATCGGCCTCCCGTGTTTTGTCCAGCAGTTCCTGGGCCTTGAATAATATGTTCATCCGTTTCTCCTTCACTCTTTTTGTTATTGCAACTGAAGGGATATGACCCTTGTAGCGTGATGAAGTTCACCACAGCAAGTCAGACCGGGGCCAGAGAATGACGTACAGAACTGTACAAGGGAGGTCTGCTCAATTCAGGTTTTTGCGGAATCGGGAAATGCCGCCATTTATTGGTTGTGGTGCGCGACTGAAATAAATGAGAAGTGGCTAGCTGGATTTCTCGTTGCTGAAAAACTTCATGGGTGAGTTTTTTCAGAGTTTCGTCGAGGTGCCCAGAACGATATCGTGTGTCTGGAGATTTTCGAGAATCTTCATTCCACCGTCAATCACAATCGCCGGATCGGGGTGTTGCATTTCGTCGGCCAACTCCTGCAGCAACATTTGACCTGTTAACCTGGAATCCTGCTGTAAGCGGTTTAGTAACGTCGTGGTCATCGGATTAATTTCAATAAATCCCACCTCGTCTTTCATGTCACGATAAACAATGATATTGGTGGGCTGTTCACCTGGCTTGTCCGGTTGGAAATCCTTGTCGATTTGATGCACTGGATATTCATAACCCAGTATCCATGCCAGTGGTGAAATGACGGGATGACCCGACAGTAGGTCACCATCCCTGTCGATGCGGTCCCAGTTTATTTCGGTATCCGATTGCAGTGCTGCCAGTTCCATCCATTCGTAGTGCGCCAGTTCGAGCATAAAAGGCGGGTCGCCCGCTTGCGGTCGCCTGACATCGTTCAGGTATTTCAGGAATTCTGCCGGTAGCTGTGGGAATAGCGGAGTTTCAGCTCGATGTTCGGTAAAATAATTTTGTATCAGTTTTTGCCAGCGATCTTCACCAAGGATTTCTTTCAGCACCGGGTAACTGGATGCCATGAAGTCTTCTACATTGTTAAAGAAAAGCTCGCGGTAAATCGCCATGCGACGATCTTCGACTTCCGGAGGACGCGGATTATTCTGCGGGTCCCTTATGTAGGCCGCAAACTCAAATTGTTTTTTGGTGAAGTCTTTTTGCTCAGACGGGTTGTGCGACTTGCTGCTGTTCATTTTTCGCACTCCACTGTTTTTGAATTGTCGCTATCTGGTCAATCTCCGTCAGGAGTTCAGATAGCGGCGGAATATTGAAATCGCGCTCAACCATAGTTGGTATCACGCCAAAGTATTCATAGGCTTTGTGTAGTAGCCCCCATACCGGATCAATAATATCGGCACCGTGAGTGTCGACCAGCAGGTCTTCTGCCTCGTTATAGTGGCCGGCAATATGGATGTAAGAGATGCGGTTACCCGGTAATTGCTCAAGGAATTTATCTGCATCGTATCGGTGATTAACGCTATTGACGTATATATTATTTACGTCCAGCAAGAAATCACAGTCGGCTTCATCCAGTATCGCGTTAATAAAATCAATTTCTTCCATTTCCTTGCCCGGTGCGGCGTAGTAGGAAACGTTCTCCATGGCAATGCGCTGGCCGAGGAAGTCCTGTACCTGACGAATGCGATCAGCAACATAGTGCACCGCGTCTTCGGTAAAGGGAATGGGCATGAGGTCATAGAGGTGACCATCATCACTACAGTAACTTAAATGCTCACTGTAACAGTGAATGTTGTGTTGCTTCAGAAAGTCTTTGACTTGCTGCAAGAACTCGAAATCGAGAGGGGACGGGCTGCCAATGGAGAGTGACAGTCCGTGAGTAATGAACGGGTAGCGTTCTGTAAATGCACGGAATCTCTTGCCGTTGCTGCCACCAACCCCAATCCAGTTTTCCGGGGCAACCTCGAGAAAATTAATCTGTGCAGGGGAACGATCCTCAAGCGGACCCATCAGGGTCCGCTTGAGTCCGAGTCCGGCACCATGAACGGGATAATCCTTGCTCATGGGAACAGTCTACACCAGCTTATTTCATGCCGCCGCAGCTACCGTCTTTCTTCATCTTCTCGCCTTTCTTCATGCCGCCGCAGCTACCGTCTTTCTTGCCACCCTTCATTTTGGCGCCTTTCTTGTCGCCACCGCAGCTACCGTCTTTCTTCATCTTCTCGCCTTTCTTCATGCCGCCGCACTTGCCTTCGCCGCATTGGCCTTCTTTACCGGCAACCTGGTAACCGCTGGACAGTGGGCTCATCGCAAACGGGTTCTGGTCCGCACTGACAACCGGGCTGGCAGCCATGGACGCAACGAAAGTAGCGCCAATTGCAGCTGCCAGAGCCTTGGGTGTGTGTTTCTTAGCCATATTTATTTCTCCATCAATGGTTGGAATTGCTATCTTTTTTAACTAAAAAGACAAAAAAAGCTTTTCTTCCGAGACGCGTCTCTTTGCCAGACTGGTTGCCAACTGATTCTGGATCCCATGCCTGCGCCATTCCGTAGCGCTCGGATAAATCTGACTCCCCGGTGCCAGGAAAGTTTCAATAAATCCAGATTATTGGCCGGTCTGTTCGGTATCCGTGCCAAGGTTGGCGTCGAGGCAGGAGAAATAGGCCTCTTCATCGGGTGCACCGCCCTGTCGTTGTGCCTTCCACAACATCTCGGCGAGGCATTCCATCATTATATGCTGGGCCTCATGCGCGTCTCCCCGGTTTTCGGCAAGTGTCGCAAATCTGGATCTGATACCCCGAGGCCGGTCGATATTCAGCTGTTCTTCGATGGTGACGTGCATGCCCAAGTGCAGAAAGGGATTGGTTTCGCCGTGTTCGGGCAGGTAGTCCTTGTCCTCGAACCGGTCCGGGTGCTGCAATAACGTGTGATACTCCGGATGTTGAAGCGCAACCTGTACGATAATGCCGTTTATGCCGTCAAGTGGCTTTTTATCGAGATAGTTACGCCAGGCCGAGAAGAAGACCTGGCGCATTTCCTGGCGCGATCCGGTAAACGGCATGAGCTACTGATCGGTTTTGTAGAGACCCAATACCGTCGAGTACTGGTAGAGGTGATTCTCCGAATCCAGTGGGCCAATTTCACCATTGCTGTAGAAACCAATGGTTGGCAAGCCAGGGTGGGCGGCTTGCAGGATCTCGAGATCGCGATCGCGATTACCGTAGAAATTTGGCCCCCGACCCATGCAAGGAAACAAGAATGCGAAATCCGGTGAATCACCCAGTTTTTGCTTCGCTTGCCTGACGGTTTTCTTCATTTCACGTTCGGCCGCCAGCGTATCACGCATGGCCCAGAACAGGGACTCGCCGGGATTCAATTGATCCGACAGCGTGATCGACTGTTTACTGAGGTTGGCCGAGATAATATGGTTTAGTCGGTAGCGCCCCTCGCTGATGGCTGTGTCCGGGTCTCCAAAAGTGACACCTCCGATTAACAGGTGGAGCGGGATGCGTTTTTTGTGCCGCACCGACTCGGGCAGTGAACGCACCAGCACATTGAGTGCCGGATAGTTACCGAGCCGAACCAGATCGTGCCCTTCCACTTCGGCAACCTTGATCGGTGCGGTGAGTGCCCGCACGCCTTGTGACACCGTTACGGCACTACGCGTGCCGCGAATGCGAACCTCCACGTGGCCACTTTCAGTAACCCGGCTACCACTCCAGACCGTGAACGGCCCTTGTCCAAATGGATCGCCAGATACTGCGCCAATGCGGGGCGCCGGTATGTCCAACCAGTCGCTATTCAGACCGGCGGGCGTGCACAAGCTGACGATGCTTTCGCTATCGTCATCGTGGTCGCAGACGGGATCGAGTTGTAAATCGCCACCAAAAACCATGGCCGCGGCGCCGGGGCTATCCAGTAGCCATTCATCTTCGGTGAGTAAGCCGGTACCGGTACAGCCAATCACTTGCATGCTGCCAGCCGCACGTGCCGCAGCACGCAAGGCCGGTTCGGGATCAGCGGCGTATTCGTGGGTAAGAAACATACACACGCCATTGGCGCGAGTCAGATTCGCGCGCTCCAGCGCAGTCCGAACCGCTTCAACGGCATGCGTCGAATCGGCCCGGCTCCCGTGACTTAATCCTGTGGCAACGGCGGTCATTCCGTTACTTTATCGCCATACTCGCACAAATCATAGATGACACAGCTGCCACATCGGGGTTTGCGGGCGATGCAGGTATATCGTCCATGCAGAATTAACCAGTGATGGGCATCATTTTTAAACTTTGCATCTACTACCTCCATCAATTTATTCTCTACAGCGCGAACGGTTTTTCCAGGTGCAATACCGATGCGGTTGGAGACGCGGAAGATGTGCGTATCTACGGCAATAACCGGTTCACCGAAGGCAGTATTGAGAATGACATTGGCCGTTTTGCGACCCACACCTGCCAGTGCTTCCAACTGATCACGTTTATTCGGTACGCGACCCCCGTATTCCTTTTCCAGAATTTTGCAGGTTTTCATGATGTTGGCCGCCTTGGTGTTGTAGAGGCCAATGGTTTTGATATGGGACTTTAGTGTGCGCAGACCCATGTCGAGAATGTCCCGGGGTTTCTTTACGATCCTGAACAGCTCATTGGTAGCAAGGTTGACACCCTTGTCTGTCGCCTGGGCCGACAGAATAACGGCAATGAGTAGCTGAAAGGTGTTGTCATGCCCAAGCTCGGTTGTTGGATGTGGGTTTGCCTCACGTAGTCGTTCGAAGACCTGTTGGCGCGCGCCCGCGTTCAATTTGTTTCTCGCCTTTGTTTCACGCGTTCCACCGCGGCATGAATTTCGCTACGTATGCGGTCGCGCCCGGAAATGGTTTTGGCTATTCTTTTCTGCACGCGCGTTTTTTCTATACGTCGCAGGCGACGTAATCTTAGCACGGTATTAATATGGGCCTGTCTGGATTCGATCCAGGAATACTCGGGCCATCGCGATCCGCTAACAGGTTTGTGTATATTGTCGTCTACCAGATCTATGCAATCGACGGGACAGGGCGGCAGGCACAGTTCGCACCCGGTGCATAACTCGGGTAGAACCGTGTGCATCCGTTTGGCGCGGCCGACAATGGCATCTACTGGACAGGCCTGGATGCACAGTTTGCATCCAATACACCGCGATTCATCGATGACCGCGAGTACCCTCGGTGCGTGGTTACCACATTCTGGATCCAGCGGCCTCACTTCCTGACCCAGATACTGTGCCAGACCCTCTATCGTGGTGTCGCCACCGGGTGGACAGCGATTGATCCCGGTTTCGCCGAGACAGATTGCTTTTGCATAATCCCGGCAACGCGGGTATCCACAACGGGTGCACTGGGTCTGGGGGAGCCACGCGTCTATTTTTGGCAGGCTGGCGCTGGAGTCGCCCGAAAAATCTGAGCTGCTAGGCATGGCGCGAGTATGGCC
This sequence comes from Acidiferrobacterales bacterium, assembly GCA_048060695.1. GTDB lineage: Bacteria > Pseudomonadota > Gammaproteobacteria > Acidiferrobacterales > JAJDNE01 > JAZFSZ01. The sequence goes on along the minus strand of JBGMQT010000038.1, from coordinate 6,325 downwards.
ACCGGTTGGGACGAATGCAACGCAATGCAAATGGCCCTGGACAGCCCGAACCCGGTCTTGCGCCAGCGTAACCGGGTGGGATTAGTGAATAGAAAAGGGAAGACGCATAAATGGGAATGTCGCAGTGATACCAAGGCGCGATTAATAATCGATAAGGATAATCGTGAAGAAAAAAAGGATTCTGCTTGCACGCTGGCCAGCCAGTGACTGGCTTTGACATAATATATTGATACGGTGGAGTTGCGAACTCTTTTACCCTGCACGATGCGGCAATGGTGAACTGTTTCCACAAAACGTCGCAACAAGCTTCATTCATTACCTTACTCAATATAATGCTGTCTCGTCGAAATTGCCACTGGATAACTCCGCCTTTGTCCAATTGATAGAGTTCAATACGACAATATTTATACATACAATTCCGAGTCATGGTCTATTCTGTGAATAATTCAATCGAGTTTTCCTGTCGGCAACTTGTTACCGGTTATCGGTAACAGTTTGTCCCTGTTTCGGTACTAACCTACATTAGGTTTCAGAAGTTCTGTTTTCCACATGGAGAGTGCGATGGGTAAAAATACGGCGAACGCAGAACAAAAAGCCGATCTGGGCCGATTAAGCGCATCCGAGATTCAACGTGTACAAGCGAGTTTTGGACGCGCCCTGTGGGATCTCGAGTTTCTCGACAAGTTTTACGCTATTTTCCTTGATAGCCACCCGGATATCCGTGACAAGTTTGTCAACACAGATTTTGCCAAACAAAAGGGATTGTTGCGCCACGGTCTGATGTCGGTACTGATGTTTGCCGAAGGGCAGCCGTCCGCGCGATCTTGTCTGGAGCGTATTCGTGCGTCGCATGCCCGGGGCAATCTTGGTATCAGCCCCGATCTGTATTCGTACTGGATCGATAGTCTGATGAAAGCAGTGGCGAAGAGCGACCCGGAATTTGATCTGTCTCTGGAGGTCGATTGGCGCAAGGTTATAACACCCGCCATCGAGTTTATTAAGTCGGGTTACTAAAAATAACATCTGACGCAAAGGGTCGCTCTTGCACATCCCTGTGCCCGCGACACTTGTGCATCCATGCACATCGCGCGAAGACGCAAAGAAAAGAATAATCATAAAGCCGGCTTTTAGCCGGCAATGAAAAGAATAAATTCCTGATTTTGGCGGTCTTTTAGACCGCCCTTTATTTTCCTTTGCGTCTTCGCGCCTTTGCGTCAGATGTTATTTAATCCGCATACCCGGTTTGGCGCCATCATCGGGGGACAGGATCCACAGATCCTTTCCACCCGGGCCGGCGGCCAGCACCATGCCTTCAGAAATACCGAAGCGCATTTTCCTTGGGGCCAGGTTGGCCACCATGACGGTTAGTTTGCCTTCCAGCTCTTCAGGATCGTAGGCCGATTTAATGCCGGCGAATACATTGCGAGTCTCTCCGCCCAGATCCAGCGTCAGTCGCAGCAACTTGTCTGCGCCGTCGACATGCTCTGCTTTGGCGATCAAGACGACGCGAAGGTCTAGTTTGGCAAAATCGTCGAACTCAATCTGGTCGCGGATGGGGTCGTCTGCCAGCGCAGCAGATATCGTTTTAGTATCACTCAAGGGAACTAACTCCTCTTTTGCCTGATCCAGCATGGCATCAATTTGTGTCTGTTCGACACGGGTGATCATATGTTTGAATTTGTTGATGGTGTGGTCGAGCAGAGGTGTTGCGGTACTGTCCCACTCCATGGGGGAGACGCCAAGAAAGGCTTCGGCTTTTTCTGCGGTAACCGGGATGATGGGTTTGAGATAACCCATCAGGACATAAAACAGATTCAGACCCTGGGTACAGATGGCCTGCAGTTCCTTATCGCGGCCTTTTTCTTTCGCTACCACCCACGGCGCATTGTCATTGATATATTGATTGGCCTGATCTGCCAGCGCCATAATTTCGCGCACCGCACGGGAAAACTCGCGGTTTTCAAAAAAATCGGCGATAGTGGAACCGGCCGACACAAATTCTGCATACAGCACCGGTTGCGGCAGGGTGTTGGCAAGCCTGCCATCAAAACGTTTGCTGATAAAGCCGGCGCAACGACTGGCAATGTTGATCACTTTGCCGACAAGATCGGAGTTAACCCGCAACAGGAAATCATCGAGGTTGAGATCGATGTCTTCAATCGTGTTGCTCAGTTTGGCGGCATAGTAATAACGCAAATACTCCGGATTGAGGTGGTCGAGGTAGGTGCGGGCATTAATAAAAGTACCACGGGACTTCGACATCTTGTTTCCATTCACGGTGAGAAAGCCATGGGTAAATATTGAGGTCGGCAGTCGGTAGCCAGAACCACTCAACACCGCCGGCCAGAACAGTGCATGGAAGTAGAGAATGTCTTTGCCGATAAAGTGATAGATCTCGGTTTCGCTTTCCGGTTTCCACCAGGCATCAAAGTCCATGCTCTTGCGTTGACATAGTTGCTGGAAGCTGGCCATGTAACCCACGGGGGCATCGAGCCAGACATAGAAATATTTTCCCGGCGCATCCGGTATCTCGAACCCGAAGTAAGGCGTATCGCGGGAGATGTCCCAGTCCCTCAACCCCCCTTCAAACCACTCGGTGAGTTTCCTGGCCACCTCGACCTGAACATGACGCACGTCAGCGTTTTCCGGCTGCAACCATTCACGTAACATGCCCTCAAAATCCGCCAGTTTGAAGAAGTGGTGCTCGGATTCTTTTTCAATTGGTATCGCGCCGGAGATAACGGAGCGCGGATTCTGTAACTCGCTGGCATCATAGGAGCAGCCGCAGACTTCGCAGTTATCGCCATACTGGTCGTCGGCGCCGCAGCGGGGGCATGTGCCCTTGATGAACCGGTCCGGCAAGAACATGTCTTTTTCCGGATCGTAGGCCTGTTTGATGGTTCGCACGGTAATGTGGCCATTTTTTTTCAGTCGTTTGTAAATGGCCTGGGTGAATTCGCGGTTCTCATCCGAGTGTGTTGTATAAAAGTTGTCGAACGAAACCGCAAAGTCGAGGAAGTCGCGCTGGTGTTCCTCTTTGATTCGTTCGATCAGCTGTTCCGGAGTGATGCCTTCGCTCTGGGCGCGCAGCATAATAGGCGTGCCGTGGGCATCGTCGGCACAGACATAGTGAACCTCATGGCCGCGCATGCGCTGAAAGCGGGTCCAGATATCGGTCTGCACGTATTCCACCAGGTGACCAATGTGGATACTGCCATTGGCATAGGGCAGGGCGCTGGTGACGAGGATTTTTCGTTGTTGGCTCATGAGTCCGCTGTTGGGCAATGAAAAAGCCGTACCCTGGTACTTTTATCGGGCACGGCCGCATTTCGCGTCGGCAAAATACCAGCTTTACTGCACTCAGGCTAGAAAAAACAGGATTGGCAGAAAACCACTACAAACCCCCATATTCGTGGGGAGATCTTTGCTATTATCCCGCCCCCGATGACGTGATTGGGACAATGACAATTGGGGGTTGGCGGTGTACGATGCGCCCCCACCTAGTAATTCCCGACTAATTTACTGGAGTATTTTCCATGGCGGACATTAACCAGGCGCAGATAGAAGGCGCGTTAAAGGAAATGGTGGATCCCTATCTGAACAAGGATCTCGTCAGCGCCAAGTCCATCAAGAACATCAACATCGATGGTGGCAAGGTCGCCATCGATGTGGAACTGGGTTTCCCGGCAAAGGGTTATCACGACACACTGACCTCCACTATTAAAGACAAGGTTGGCGCCATTGATGGCATCGATGACGTTAGCGTTAATATCAGTACCAATATAGTAAGTCGCGCGGTACAGGCCGGCGTCAAACCCATCGAAGGCGTGAAGAATATTATTGCCGTCGCCTCCGGCAAGGGCGGTGTTGGCAAATCGACCACCTCGGTCAATCTGGCGCTGGCGCTGTCGGTTGAGGGCGCCCGGGTCGGTATTCTCGATGCCGATATTTATGGCCCCAGTCAGCCACGCATGCTGGGTGTGAGCGCCAAACCGGAATCGGAAGATGGCAAATCGCTGACACCGATCATCAGTTACCATCTGCAGGCTATGTCCATCGGTTTCCTGATTGACGAGGAAACACCGATGATCTGGCGTGGCCCCATGGTGACACAGGCACTGGAGCAACTGTTACGCGATACCGCCTGGGACAGTCTGGATTACATGATTATCGATCTGCCGCCGGGCACCGGTGATATCCAGTTGACCTTGGCGCAGAAGGTACCGGTCAGCGGCGCAGTTATTGTTACCACCCCGCAGGATATTGCCCTGCTGGACGCACGCCGGGCACTGAAGATGTTCGAGAAGGTCGAGGTGCCGGTTCTGGGCATTGTCGAAAATATGAGTACCCATATTTGTTCCCAGTGTGGCCATGAAGAACATATCTTTGGTGAGGGTGGCGGAAATCGCATGGCCGATGATTACGATGTCGACTTCCTCGGTGCGCTACCTCTGGATATTCGTATTCGCGAGGAAACTGATGGTGGTAAGCCGACAGTCGTTGCCGAACCCGACAGCCAGATTTCGCAGATTTATCGTGAGATTGCCCGCCGTACCGCCGCCAAGCTGGCATTGATGAAAAAGGACTATGCCGCCAAGTTCCCCAATATCGTGATTCAAAACAGTTAGGGCGAACTCGGGAAATAAAAAAGCCGGGTTATACCCGGCTTTTTTATGGTTTTCGTTCCGCTCAAGCAACAGGTCCAAGCAACTCCACACCCATGCCCCTGCTGGTTTTGTGCACCACCCGCGCACGCATGGCAGCGGGTTCAGAGCTCAGCAGAAATTCTTCCAGCGTCAGTATGACTTCGGTGCCAATTTCCGGTAGCTGTCTCTTGCCTGCCAGAAGGTAAACACCGCTCTCAGTCATATTTCCGGTTCGAAGTGTCATCATTGGCATATCGGGTACCGCCACCAGTACGTCGAGTGATGTCTCCCGGCGGGATAGCGACCGTGTTTTTTGTGTCTGAACTCCCGTTTTCATCGCGGTTCCCTCCAGGTGCGGGTGTGTCCTCATTCAAATAGTACAGCGGAATTGGAGAAATAATTGTGAAATATTCCACATACTAGTCCGAAGGACAATAAACGAAACGGTGACCATTAATCAGCGTATGGATGAGGCTATCGAAATCGAGGCTAATTAAATAACGATATGGAACGCTCGCCAGGCAACATTGTCCACAAATTAACCAAGGACAAATTCGAATCGATTCAATATAAATGAGCATTATTGATGGAGTCAGCAACCAGATTAACTACTATTGATATAGTGACCGTGCTCACTACTTGTTGCAGAAGTGATGTAAGCACTCCTGTTACCAGTCGAGTGACGTACCAATCTCGACCAGGCACCCCCTAATTGCAACGATGGGTTGATTTGGTATTAGAAAAAGGAATTGCAACGGAATGACGCAGACAGACCATAAGAGCAGCCGCGCCATGGAGAGGATCAACGCGCGGACGTTTCACAGGAAATTTCGTCTGTTAATTTTCAATGCCTGGATCGTGCCAGCGATAGTCGGGCTCTCGTTCATTATCTACATCAATATTCTAAGCGCCCCGGAAATGGTCGAGGTAATGACCCATCCGCTCGAGCCGCTGTTCGCATTGGCCTGGATCTCTTTCTCCTTGTGGTATTTTATTCGTTTCGCACGGCCGATTGTGGCCTACCTCGAGAATCCTTCCGAGGAATCAGCGGCTGCAGCGATAAGGTGTATTCGTCGATTTCCAATCCATTTCTGGTCATTGTTCCTGGTGTATCTGGTGACGGCGCCTGTGTCAGTGATCTGGTCGGCCGAACTGTATGCCGGTTTTGTGGCACAGCCTGTCGACTGGTTCCGCATCAATATGGTGGCGCTGATTGTTTCCATTATCGTCGGCCTCCCTATTTTTTTTCTGATTCTTGATTTGTTCGGAAAGGCATTGACCGGCGTGCCCCTGGACAAGCCCCACATTACGGTCAGGACAAAGGTGTTCTTGATTGCGGCACTGGTGCCACTGCTGGTCAACACCATATTGGTACAGTATTACTGGAGTCGCACCGGTTTTTTTACAACCGAAACCTTTGTGGTGTGGCTGTTCCTTGAGTTTCTTGCCATTGTCGGCAGCCTGATTTTTGTCCGCAGTTTTGGCCAGTCGTTGGCGCCATTGGAGGCTATCCTTGAAGGCCATCAACCCGATCTCGGGGTAAATCTGGACGTATTGAGGTCGCAGTCCACCGATGAACTCGGTGTGTTGACCTCGGCCTACCGGGATTTATTGAGCAGCTTGCAGGTACAGGCCGAGATACTGGAACTCAATAACCAGCTCCTGCGGAAAACCGGAAA
>JBGMQT010000037.1:12448-20327 GCA_048060695.1 Acidiferrobacterales bacterium | reverse complement strand
TGGGTTACGCGTCCAAACTGGATGCCTGAATAATTTTTGTCGCAAAGACGCGAAGACGCGAAGGCGCAAAGAAGAAAAAAATCATAGGGCCGGCTACCAGCCGGTCATGAGAAGAAACAATCTTTTACATGGCGGTCTTATAGACCGCCCTTTGGTTTCCTTTGCGCCTTCGCGTCTTTGCGACAAAAACCAGTACGCCGTTAGCGCTTACGGTTGCATGCCGCGTTTTAATTGCTTTGCGCGATACAACTCGTATTCGTTCATGGAGTTGGCATACAATTTCACATTTTCATATCCCAGGCTGCGCAAGGTCAGATAAGCCTGCGCAGCGCGGTGCCCTGAACGGCAATAAACAATCACCGGTTTGGTTTTGTCACCGGCGCCAATTGAAGCGAGTTCGGTTTGTAGTTCGTTTTGCGGTCGACGAATGAAGCCCCTGGAGATATCGATAGAGCGCGACCATTCCCACCATATTGCGCCGGGCACATGGCCGCCTTTGCGCTTTTCAAGATCACCAATGTATTCCCCGTCACTACGGGCATCGATCAGTGTGACGCCATTTTTTATGGCCTTGTCGACGTCTTCCATGGTTGCGAGATTTTTGCGACCACGGCGACTGGCATCGTGGGATACTGGTTTTAGTCGGGCAGGTGCATTTACTACTTTGCGCCCTTCGAGGATCCACTTCACCAGTCCGCCATTCATTACCGAGACCTTTTTGTGGCCAATGCTTTCCAGCTGCCAGAACAGACGCGCGGCATTCAGGCCACCCATGTCGTCATAAATAATTAAATGCTGGGAAGGAGTTAGACCAAATTTGCCCAATGTCTGGCGCAACTCGGCGTTGGTCAGCGGCACCGGAATGCGATCCTTCTTTCGCCCCTTTACAATGGCGTGATAGGGAAGGTAAATCGCGCCCGGCAAATGAAAGCGATCGTACTGGGTTTCATTTGTGGCCATATCGATAAGCACAACTTCCGGCTTATTCATATTCCTGGCAACCCACTTGGTATCAACCATCACGGGTGCCGCATACGCGCCAGCTGTCAAAAAAGCCAGGATAATAAATACGGCAATTGCCGAGCGATTCAGACCCATGATCGTGCTCCTTATTCTGCTGTCAGCGCTATACTAGCGCATGAACAGACCACTGCCTATCCGGACAGTTGCGAACATAACTTCGTGAGTATTTAGTTGAATGATTCACTGGAATGACATCGATACCGTTTTTCTTGATATGGACGGCACGCTACTGGATCTGCATTACGACAATCATTTCTGGCTGGAGCACGTGCCCAAACGTTATGCAGAGGCAAACCAGTTGACGCTTGAACAGTCAAAGGCAGAGCTCATGCCGCGATACAAAAAAGCGGAAGGAACGCTGGACTGGTATTGCGTGGACTACTGGTCCAAAGAGCTGGGACTGGATATTGCTTTGCTAAAAGAGGAAGTGGACCACCTGATTGCTGTGTTTCCGTTTGTAGTTGATTTTCTCGATGCCCTGCGCGCTAACCACAAACGTATCACACTGGTAACCAATGCCCATGGCAAGGCGCTGAAGCTGAAAATGGATCGAACCCGGCTTGGTGGCCACTTTGACCGATTGATCTGCTCGCACGACCTCGGGTTACCCAAAGAGCATGCTCCTTTCTGGGACAAACTGCAGGTCACCGAACCGTTTGACAGAAAACGTACATTATTAATTGATGACAGCCTGCCGGTTTTGCAATGTGCGCAGCGCTACGGCATAAGACACTTGTTGGCCGTATTTCAACCGGACTCAAAGGCGCCACAAAAAGAAGTCGGGGAATTTGAAGCCATTCGCAGCTTCAGGGACATCATGCCGGTCTAGCCGTTGTCCTGTTTTAATACTCTGGAAGTAACGCAAAGGTCGCGAAGGACGCAGAGAATAATAGAAATTAAGAAATACTTTTCTTTCTTTACGACCTTTGCGTTACTTCCAGGGGGTAAAGGCAGGAGAGACACAAGAGATTTTTGTGACTGGCCCTGGTCGCTTCCCGGGGGTAAAGGCATTAACGTAGGGTGGGCACCGCCCACCGGCTGCCGTCTAACCAGGCCGTGATGGTGGGCAGTGCCCACCCGACATACTAACCAGCCTCTTTGGCAAATTTGGCCCAGCGCTTACCCCAGGTTTTGAAGCGCTTGTTGCAATACTTGTCCAACGCCTCATAGTCTTGAAAAAACAAATCGAAATCATCATCCCCGGCCGGTGTATTAAATTCGCAATCTTCATTCGAGTGCTCGCGACAGATCTGTGGGCGCACGTCGTAAATACCGCAACGTCCGTCCTGCAGAATATGTCGACAACGATTGTTAATCAGCAGGTACCAGTCGCCCTCATCCTTGTAAATCTGAATATTCTCGTGCGACACCTGCCACAGCAGGGTATCAAAATCTTCCATCGAACGCGGTGTATCGAGTTCCTGCGTGATGTAGGTACAACAAGTGGTATTGGTGCAAAAATCACATTTTTCTTCAGACGACAGGCTGTCGGGGTCAACTTTAATCGGGATTATCTTGCGCATTTTCCATGTCCTGCATCTAAACGCGCGCAAGTGTATCAAAAAACCGGCTCGTGACTTGAATTATGGCGCCAAAAGGAACATGTTTATTAGTGAAGGACGACAAGCCTTGTCGTCTCCGGTAGCGGTAGTCGCAAGGAGTCAAAAATGTCAGACCATATTTATAAAATTGTAGAACTGGTTGGATCCTCTAAAAAAAGTATTGAGGAGGCGATCGGGAGCGCCATTGGGCGCGCGGACAACAAACTCGACAATCTTGACTGGTTTGAAGTTGTTGATACGCGAGGTCATATCGAAAATGGCAAGGTCGCACACTATCAAGTGACTGTAAGAATCGGCTTCAGACTAAAAAACTAACGGTGTACCGCCTGGATAGCCCGTTCGATGGAACGTTTGTATTCCGCTGCCAACCTGCCGGAAGCCTACCTTATTCGTGACTTGTTGGCCGAGGTGGGTGTGCGCGCACAGATTCTCAATGAGAATGCCCAGGGCGGGGTGGGAGAAATCCCCTTCACCCATGCCTGGCCGGAGATATGGATTGAGCGCGAGGATGATCTGGTACGGGCCCGCCAGGTAATAGTGGAATACGAGGCACGTGGCGTCCCTACCGACCATGTAGACTGCGCGCGCTGCGGCGAACAGAACCCGGAGAACTTTGAGACTTGCTGGCATTGTGGTGTGCCGCTGGGTTAAGTCGGTGTTTCCGGGCTCAAACGTTAACCGGCACCGGATTTTTCCAAACTGGTGTATTTGAAACCTGGCCCCACCATCGAGCTACCCCTGACCACGATCAACGGCAGCAACCGGCAACCAATGTATCGTTTCAGGTTTCGACTTTAATCATACGAACGAAATTATCAAATTCAGCCTACTGGATGTCACCAACCAGCGCGCCTGTTTTTTTGGCGTCCAACAATGTGGAGACCGACAACGTGAAACTCTATCTGGCACAACATGGTGACGCCACTTCGAAGGAAGAGAACCCGGATCGGCCACTATCTCGAAAAGGAGCGATTGATACAGAAAACATTGCCCGGTTCCTGGGTCGGACCAATATCACCGTTGCCAGTGTCGCGCATAGCGGAAAGCTGCGGGCCGAGCAGACCGCGGAAATTCTCATTGAACAACTGATACCGGGAATTGCCCCGGCGATAAACCATAATATCAACCCCCTGGACCTGCCGGCTGTGGTGGCAGAGGAAATCGAACAATGGCTGGACGATGTTTTACTGGTCGGTCATTTACCTCATCTGGCAAAACTCGCTACCTTGCTGCTGACCAGTCATGAACAACCGGCGATAATCACCTTCACCCCGGGAACCGTGGCCTGCCTGGAAAGAAACGAAGACGGACACTGGTCGCTGAAATGGTTGTTGTCGCCCGAATTGATGACGCAAAAGGAGTAGTACCGATATGCAGATTAAAGAACCGGGAAAGCATTCCGGTAATAATGGTTGGCCAGTATTTCAGACCGGCTTTCGCCCGTTCTTTTTACTTGCCGGTCTATTCATGGTGCTGGCGCTTTCTGCCTGGTTATGGGTTTTTGCCGGTGATGGCAACGCGCCGGACTACTATGGCCCGGTGGGCTGGCATGCCCATGAAATGCTGTTTGGTTATACGGTAGCCGTCATCGCCGGATTTCTCCTGACGGCGGTGCGCAACTGGACCGGCCTGGGTACCGCCTCGGGAGGAAAACTGGTCGTACTGGTAACCCTGTGGTTGCTGGGCAGATTAGTGCCCTGGCTGGATACTCTGGTTCCAAACTGGTTAATCGCTGCTGTCGATCTGTTGTTCCTGCCAGCGCTGGCATTTGTGATTACGATGCCCCTTATTCGTCAGAATCAAAAACGAAATTATGTTTTTATTCTACTGATTGGTTTGATGTTCTTTGCCAACGCGCTGGTTCATGCGCAACTACTGGGTCTGACATTGACCAGTGCACGGCTCGGAATTGATACCATGGTCTATCTGGTGGTGTTGCTTATAGTCATTATGGGTGGGCGGGTGATCCCCTTTTTCACCGAGAGCGGGGTGAAGGGTGTGTCAGTAAAGAAGCGCCTCTGGATCGAAATATTATCGATCGCCTCTTTTCTGGTACTTGCCCTGTTTGATTTAATGGAGCTGTCCACTCGCTACATTGCAGTGGCAGCAACCGTGACGGCCATTCTGCACTTGTTGAGAATGGCGGGCTGGTTCGATAAGCGCATCCTGGTGGTGCCGCTTGTTTGGGTGCTACATAGCGCCTATGCCTGGCTCATCGTGGGTTTTATTCTGAAATCACTGGATGCGAGCCTCTATGCTTCACAAGCACTGCATGCCTATACCGCCGGCGGCATTGGGATTATGACCCTGGGCATGATGAGTCGCGTTGCCCTTGGTCACACCGGCCGCCCGCTGGAAGTAAAACCCGTGATTACGCTCTCCTTTGTGCTAATCAATATTGCGGTGTTGATTCGCGTGATCAGCCCAATCTTTTTACTCGGGGTTTATGTACAACTGGCCAGTTATGCCGGTATTTTGTTTGTACTGGCCTTCGTGCCCTTCGTGTGGATATACAGCCCTATCCTGCTCAGTAGCCGCAACGATGGCCGGCCGGGGTAAACCAGTCTTCCAATACAGGTGAGTGGCAAACCGGGAAATATTACCGAGGCGGTATGATGTCTTGGGCCCGGGCAACACAGATCAAAAGGCACAGACTTCCAGAAGAAAGCGGTTCTCTGGCCGCTTTTATTATTCCTGATTCCGCAGCACACGCATTCGGGCCGTACATTCCTCAAGCGCTTCACCACGCTTCTCGGCAAGCACAACTACGTCACGATATGTCGGCTGCTGTGTTTGCAGCTGGGGGTGGTTACAATCCATCGTCAGCAGTGGATTGGGCGTCACTACCATTGGCGTCGTACAGGATGCGAGAAATAGACTCAGGTAAAGGGCGGTCAAGGCAATCACCACTGGCCTTGCCGATAACGCGACGCCTTTCCTGGTAGGTAGCTTTGCGTTCATTTTTTACCTTTTCCAGCGAAAAAAGTAGACTATTTTCTCTTTCGCGATGGGCCAGTACAGCATGCTCAAATTTGGCGGTGGTGGCCAACTTGCCCTGACTGTACCCCGCACGATACGTGCCAAACAACAGTGCAATCATCGCAAGTATGGTAGCAGCGATAACATAGGTTTTCATGGTGGTCCCCGTACGATTCGTCAGATGATGTGATTTGTTTCCAAATACAGTGGCCAAGCTTACCACCCTGAGAAGAAATCACTGATTTTCATGATTGAACCACTTTACATATCGTCATTTTATTGAGTAGACTGATAAATCTGTGGTGTGTGGCAGTATTTGTTTTGGAAATATCCTACCGTGTAGTCCTGCGAATATTCCCTGTAATAAGCCACAGTTTTTAGTTAATCAGATATAGAGGAAAATTTTCCATGGCTACAGGTACTGTAAAATGGTTTAACGATTCAAAAGGTTTCGGCTTTATTTCTCAGGATGATGGCGGCAAGGACGTATTCGTTCATTTCAGCTCCATTTCCGGAGACGGTTTCAAGACACTAACCGAAGGTCAGAAAGTCACCTACGAGGTACAGGACGGCCCCAAGGGTCCCCAGGCAGCAAACGTTCTCCCCGAATAGAGAATGACTCGGTTTTAAAAAAGCCCTGACCGGAAGGTCGGGGCTTTTTTGTGCCTGGCGCTGCCATGATCACCCTCCTGGGGAATTTCGGTGGGGGTTACGGCAAGACTCCCCCGAATCAGGAAAACCTGACTAGTGCAATTGCGCGAATCTCCGCTCCGGGTGGTGGCGCCGTTTCACCTTTGATTTGATGCGTGCAAATACACCGGCATGGTCAGCTGGCCATAATCCAGCCACCGTTTTGTCTTCATTTTCATCCCCGAACGTATCTGCACTAACCTTGATTCCTTGCATGTAGAGTGATCGCGAATCAGGACGATACAATACGTAGTCAATGCGCTCATAGTATGCCGAATCCGCGTTATTCAAGGTTTCACTCTGACAGCAGGTGAGACCACCATCATCCTCACCACCCAAAACCCAGGCATCAGTAAATCCGGCCCACTGGAACTGCAGTATCGGTGGTACAAACCCGGTTACCGGATCAATAACATCGTCGTCCGGCGAATTAAGATCACCCAACAGCACGATGGGTCGTGTTTCCGTCGCCAGTACGGCAGTTAGCTCCTGCGCCTGTAACATCTGGATAAAGGGCACCTGGCCTTCACCCTTGACCTCCAGATGGGTATTGACCACACGGTATGTTTTGTCGTGCACGGTGACATCGACCCCCGTATAACCTCGGGTAAACGTGATGGGAATACCGGCGACCGGCACCACAAGATTGGTCTGGAAGTTCACACCGACTGCGTCGGCAGATTTAATCTTTTCACGCACCAGAATGACATCCCGGTCTGTCAGACGCACGTCGTTAAACAACGGGGTACCCGTTCCCGGATCAAAACCGACTAGCGCCGGGAGCTCTACATCAACATTCTGCACCTGTGCGGCGACACGATAGTGCAAATCCCGACTCTCCAGGGCCGCGAGTAATATTTGCAAATAATCGTAGACAATCATCCGGGCCGCGTCTGGATTTCCCATAAAATAATCACTGGGGCTTTGGACCCGTAGCAGGGACACTTCCTGTAAACCGATAACATCCGGTTTCTTGTCCTTTATTGACTCCGCAATTGACTCGGCACGTTGCAAAAAATTGGTCTGTTGGATAGTGCCAAACACCTGACCTACCGCGACGGGTATTTGTTCCGGTGAAGTCGCACTCAAAATACGAAATAAATCCGCTCCCACATAGAGATTCTGGGTGATAGATTTTATCTCGCTGGAAGACGTGTCACGGTGATCGGCCAAAGCTCCGGCAGGCAGGAAAAGCAAACTGACAACAAGTGAGATAGTTGTAATCAATAAGGATCGGAAATTCTTCATCACGTTCTCCTCCATTGTATTTTTTCGTCGCGCTGAACTTCCCGGTCGGGGTACTCATTTAAACGGATCATTTGATGACAATCTATGACACCGATCAAATAGCAAGGTTATTTTCCCCGTTATAAGCATTTCACTATATTTACCTGTAAGCTGATTCACAGCCCTACGAGGACTCTGCATGGACACCATCCGCGCAATTAAAACCCGCCATTCCGTCAAGCAGTTTCCTGATCGCCCGGTCTCGCGGGACCTGGTGGAGAATATTCCTGGAATAGCGCGTAATTCGCCCTCGGGGGCCAATCTGCAACCGTGGCAGGTCGCCGTGGTGAGAGGGAAAACCAGGGATAATCCGAGCCGTGCCATCAGAGAGGAGGCCG
>JBGMQT010000037.1:0-12348 GCA_048060695.1 Acidiferrobacterales bacterium | reverse complement strand
GTATGGGTCAGGGTGCCTGGGTAGACATGGGTATTTTTGTTCAAAGCGTGATGCTGGCAGCTTTGGATCGTGGCTTGGGCAGTTGTGCCCAGGCATCGATTGCCGATTACCCGGACGTAGTCCGCGATGTACCGGGTATGGCGAATGTTATGAGATTCAAAGTCCCCGGACGCCCGTCGTAGTATCGCCACAATGGAGCAAAAAAATACTATCAGGACAATTGTGCTCACATTGGTTGCGATGATCGCATTTGCAGCCAACTCGCTTTTGGCTCGGCAGGCACTTGGCCAAAGCGAGATCGATGCCGCGGGTTTTACCACTGTGCGATTACTGTCCGGCGCATTGACGCTTGTGATAATAATGTTTTTACGTGATCGAACAAAAATTGTTGCCGAAGGAGACTGGAACGGCGCATTTTATTTGTTCATCTATGCGGCTGGGTTCTCGTTCGCATACCTTTCGCTTGCCGCAGGCACGGGTGCCCTGATTTTATTTGGCGCCGTACAGCTCACGATGATTGGTGTCGGCCTGCTTCGGGGAGAAAGTTTGTCTATGCTCGCCTGGTCGGGCGTTGCACTGGCAGCGGCTGGCCTCACATACCTTATGTTACCGGGTATCAGTGCGCCCTCCCTTGAAGGCGCGGTGTTAATGACGCTGTCGGGCGTGGCCTGGGGCCTGTACTCGTTACACGGCAGGCGAGCGGTCGATGCAGTCGCTGCAACGGCAGGGAATTTTATTCGCTCGATACCTTTTGTGCTGATTCTGATGCTGTTGCTGTATTCAGATTGGCGCGCCAGTCCCTATGGCGTATTGCTCGCGACAAGTTCCGGTGTTCTTGCATCAGCCCTGGGGTACATCGTCTGGTATGCCGCGCTCAAACATTTAACATCTTCAAGAGCCGCATCGATTCAACTGTCTGTTCCTGTTATCGCGTCCCTGGGCGGTATTTTATTTCTTGCCGAACCCCTTACAACCCGTCTGATAGTTGCCAGCGCGGTTATTCTTGGTGGGATTGCACTCGTAATCGTCAGCAAACCATCGACCCGGCAACGCTAGTTGCGCTATGCCTTGTCCATCCCGGTATCGCCGCTGACGTCCTTACGTGTTTTCACCACGGTGACCGTACAGGGCGCATATGCCAATACCTTCTGCGACACGCTGCCCAGAAGCCGATGCAGTGTGCCGCTACCACGCGCACCCATGACAATCTGGTCGACAAGGTGGTCGCTTGCATATCTGATTATTTCGTCTGCGGCATCACCATAGTGGGCCTGAAAATTAACCTGGCTCTGCGGCAGACCCAGCGGCTTAAACCAGTGACGTAACTCTACCTGTGCTTGCACGTGCGACGGTTTCTCATGCTCCTTGACTGAATCAGGATCTGCGCTGTCCGTATTGTTCTGGTTCTTCAGGATAACGAGGCAGGTGAAAAACGTCTGCCGATGCATTTGGGAAAGTTGCCGCACGGCATCACGAATCGCTTCTTTCAGTTCCAGCGACGCATGCCCCAAATCCAGTGCCACCAGAATGTGTGGTGCCGTGGTCAGTCTCTCGGCCGGGTGCAATCTGGAGTGCTGCGGGATATTGGCGCCAAAGGAACTGATCCAGTGGCCTACGCTTGTGAGCAGATCCGGTGCACGCTTGTTGTAAGACCGCTTTTTAAGCTCAACCATATGAGGGTGCGCCAGGAGGTAGGCCACCTTTTGTGCTGTGGTATATCGATTGTCAGGATAAACCTCCATACACATGTAGATGATTTCCTGAAGCCACGGGGGAATATCGGCATTGATGGCTCGTGGTGGTTTAGGTGCCGACCGTAATCGTCGATTTACACTGAGTAAATTTTTCCGGCCAAAGGGCAAATTTGCGGTGGCAAGCTGATACAGCATGACCCCAATTGCATAAATATCGCTGCGTGAGTCAGTGCGAATATGATGTATCTGCTCCGGCGCCACATAGGCAACACTGTGCGGTGCATCTTCAAGAGCGTTTTCGTACATGTCAGGCAGATTTGCGTGATGCGCCGATCCAAAATCGATAATAACGGCGGTGCCGTCTTTGCGGTTGCGAACGTTCGCCGGCCTCAGATCCAGGTGAATTACATTTTGCCGATGCAGCTCATGAACGGCCTTGCACACCGGTTCCATTAGCTCAGCCACGCGACCCGCCGCAACGGGCACTTCCGCTATCGCCTGTTGCAGGACGTCACCTTCAATGTACTCGATAACGAAATATGGACACCTGGCCATATCACCCGACGCGATCAGTTTCGGTGTGTACCGGCCTTTCAACCCGGAAAGAATACGGATCTCCGATTCAAAACTGGAATAGGTGCCGGGGGAAATATTTTTGTGCAACTTCGGTACCTTCATGACCATTTTTATCGAATGGTCCGGGTGCGTTACACAATAGAGTATAGCGGCCTCGCTTTCTGCAAGCTGCTTTGTAACCATGAAGCCATCAATGGTTTCACCAAGGGCGACTTCGCGAATAGTTTCAGACGTAACGGACGGTCTGCTGGTAGATTGTTGCTTTTCTGACATCGACCCTATTTTGCATGCGACAAGCGTTCGGCGGATGAAGGGCTCAGATTTGCTGCCTTAATTTTACGCGATGTCTCGATATAATTGTAAACAACACGATGGAAACTTATCTCGCGCTTCTGATCGTCGTACATAACGAAACAGGAAGCACTATCACCATCACGTGGCTGGCCCACCGAACCGACGTTAATCACATAACGCCGGCTGGACATTAGCGGGATAGAAACGTCTTCCCTTGGCTTTAGCTCCCGTACTTCACCGGAACCTGTTTCATAGAAAACACGTGGTACATGAACGTGACCGATAAAAGTAACATTGGTGTTGGCAGCCTGCATGCAGTGCTCGACCGAATCGCCACTACCCAGGTATTGCCAATTGCCGGGATGATCTGCCGAGGCATGGACAAAGGTAACGCCATGCTCCTCAAGCAGGTAAGGAAGTGCTTCCAGAAAACGGAGCTGATCTTGACTCAGCTGGTTTCGTGTCCAGTTGACGGTTTTTTTCAGAGAGTCTTTTACTCCCTCTGAAAGCTTCGTGAACAACGCTTCGTCGTGATTGCCGCGCACAACAATCAACTTTTCGAGTGACATCAACTTATCGACTGTTGCTGCGGGGTCAGCACCATAGCCGGTGACATCGCCGAGACACACATAGCCCTCGGCACCCAGATTGCGGGCTCGTTCGTGGCAGGCCTCAAGCGCTTCCAGGTTGCTGTGGATATCGGAAAAGATCGCGAGTTTCATGTCGCCTCTATTTCTCGATGACCTTTTCGGAAATACAGGCAATTTTCTTCGATGTGCAACTACCTTTACAGCCCGCCTTTCCAATATCTGAATTTATGTACTGGACATCACACACGGCAGTGCAGGCCTGGTATTTGATATCACAGCTGACCCAGAGGGAAGATGTCAGATATGCGATGACTGCAATGCCAATGATAACGACGGCAATTTTAATCAACATCGAATAGTCTCGTTCGCGGTTACCGATTAAGGTGGATTACAGTATACAAGAACCAGGCAAAACCGCTCATATCCGGGCCGGATTTCCCGATCACCGGTCACACTATCCGATAGAATATTCGCGCCATGGAAGTACTAGATTAGCTACTCCCCGGCCCTGACTATTTCAGGTGTTTGTAGATAAAATCTGCCGCGCGACGATTGGCATCACGCGATGCCAGATCATCGGCAAAAGTTCGAACGCTTTCAGGACGAAAATCGAATCCGCGGCCAACGCCAGGATAAATGATTAACCTGACATCTTTTCCATCGGCTTTCATCTGTTTTACGGCCGACTCGATCGAACGTCGGCGCTGGTACTGCTCGTTCTCGCCAACAAAAATCAGCACCGGAATTTTCAGATTGTCGGCCTCCGGCGCGTATCCGTATACCTGTGCGGGCTCTGGTGCATTGGGGTCCTGCATGTGCGGATACCACGAGACGTAACATGCCACGTCCTTAATCTGGCGTTTCTTGGTCACAGCTGTCTTGAGCGTGTAATAACCACCACGCGTGTGGGAGGCGACACAGATTTTGTTCCCGATAATATCTTTACGTCGCAGCAGCGCATCAACTCCCTTGTTAAAGTCTTCTTCAAGCGAATAGTCGTGGGTGTAGGGCAGAGGATCGATAAAGCGCGACTCATAGACCGCGGGTGCCAGAACGACCAGACCGCGCGCTGCCAGGCGTTTGACCTTTTTTTGAACCAGCTCATCCAGCCCGCGACGCCCGTGCGCGAACAGCACACCTGGAAATTTTCCTTTCTTTTTTGGTCGAAACACTAAAGCACGAATCTCGTTCTCGCCACTCTTGTAAGTCACCCATTGGCTACTTACAGCATAATTTTTTGCTACCGGGAGCTGGCCTTTATCCCACCACGCATCATCCCACCACCAATTGTCTTTTTCTGCAGTGTTTTCTTGCGCGAATACGCTACCACTCACAAGAAACAGTGTAATGACTACTTGTAAAACTTTTAGCTTCATTTTATCCCCCCGGAACGGTTCAAACTTTCTTGTATACGTCGGTACCACTTTCAATAAATTCCATCGACTTGCTGACCATACCTTCCTTGACGTAAGCACGCACATCATGCGTAATCTTCATGGAGCAGAATTTTGGCCCACACATGGAGCAGAAGTGCGCTACCTTGGCAGAATCCTTCGGCAGGGTTTCATCGTGGTACTCGCGTGCGCGCTCGGGATCGAGCGACAAATTGAACTGGTCCTGCCAACGAAAATCAAACCGTGCCTTGGACAGAGCATTGTCTCTTAGTTGTGCACCGGGATGTCCTTTGGCGAGATCAGCCGCATGGGCAGCAATTTTGTAGGTAATGATACCGTTGCGCACGTCCTGCATGTTAGGCAGACCCAGGTGTTCCTTGGGTGTGACGTAACACAACATGGCGGTGCCATACCAACCGATATTGGCCGCACCGATGGCCGACGTAATATGATCGTATGCCGGCGCGATGTCGGTAACCAATGGACCGAGAGTATAAAAGGGCGCCTCGAAACAGTCGCGCAGTTCCTTGTCAATATTCTCCTTCACCATCTGTAGCGGTACATGCCCCGGGCCCTCGATCATGACCTGAACATCGTGTTGCCAGGCAACTTTGGTCAACTCGCCCAGTGTTTCCAGCTCACCGAATTGCGCCGCGTCGTTGGCATCGGCGAGGCAACCGGGGCGTAGGCCGTCACCCAGACTGAAGGACACGTCGTATGCCTTCATTATCTCGCAGATGTCCTCGAAGTGCGTGTAGAGAAAATTCTCTTCGTGGTGCGACAAACACCACTTGGCCATAATTGAACCACCTCGCGATACAATTCCGGTGAGACGTTCTGCGGTAAGCGGCACGTATTGCAGGCGCACTCCGGCATGGATGGTGAAGTAATCCACTCCCTGTTCGGCCTGTTCGATCAAGGTGTCCCTGAAAATTTCCCAGGTCAGGTCTTCGGGCTTGCCGTCAACTTTTTCCAGTGCCTGATAAATCGGCACCGTGCCGATAGGTACGGGCGAGTTACGCAGGATCCATTCGCGTGTTTCGTGAATATTTTTTCCGGTTGAAAGGTCCATCAGGGTATCGCCTCCCCAACGTGCGGACCAAACCATTTTCTCGACTTCTTCTTCGATGGAAGATGTGACCGCCGAATTACCAATGTTGGTATTTATCTTGACCAGAAAGTTGCGGCCTATAATCACCGGTTCAAGTTCGGGGTGATTGATGTTGGCCGGAATAATGGCGCGGCCCCTTGCGATTTCGTCACGCACGAACTCGGGTGTGATTTCCTGTGGTGTATTTGCCCCCCAGGACTGGCCCGGGTGTTGTCGCAGCAATTCTTTGTATTCCGATTTACTGCGCAATTCCTTTAATTGGAGATTCTCGCGAATGGCGACAAATTCCATTTCCGGGGTGATGGTGCCAGCGCGGGCGTAAGCCATCTGGCTGACATTTTTCCCTCTCTTTGCCACACGCGGCTTGCGGATATGCTCAAAACGCAAGTGGGCAAGGCTGGCATCGTTCTGGCGTCTGCGGCCAAACTCGGAGCTGGGGCCCGGTAGCTGCTCGGTATCTTCCCGTTCAAGAATCCAGTTTTTCCGAAGCGGTGCCAGCCCTTTCAGTAAGTCAACGCTCACTTCAGGATCGGTATAGGGTCCGGATGTGTCGTACACCGGTATTGGCGGGTTTTCCTCAGGTTCTGATGAAGTCCGGGTCACTTGTTGGACAATCTCACGCATAGGCACACGAATGTCGGGCCGTGAACCCTGAATGTAGATTTTTCTCGAACTCGGGAAGGCAACCGTCACGGCTAGTGACAGCTGGGCAGTCTTTTTCTGAAATTCTTCCGGAATCGCGCTCATGTCAGTTTCCTTGCCAGAGATATCGGGCAATTTCGGGGCGCGGGAAGGTGGCGACAGCTTCCCTACGCCGGTATTAGCCGGATCAGGTTTAATTAAGGGTCTATCTCAGCTCTGCTATTCGATCGGCTATCCGATCTTGCAGCAGGGCACCCCTAGCTGAAAATCAAGACGTAGAAGCTAAAGTATTCGGCATAATATTGCAAATTGCACCGATCTTCCGCAAATATCCGGAAAATCTGGCTAATTATCAGGTTATTTCTTTTTTCTGGACTTGAACCGAGTGACCAAAACTTTTAATCTATTCGGCCCGGTTTTTACCGCACCTGGCTACCAAGAAGTTCATATGACAGATATGGAAATCAAAAACGCCCGCTTTAACATGGTCGAGCAACAGATTCGCCCGTGGGAAGTGTTCGACAAACGTGTCCTGGAGCTGCTGGGTGACGCCCCGCGCCACGAATATGTGCCGGTGGCTTATCGCAACCTGGCGTTTGCGGATATGCGTATTCCACTGGGGACGGAACGCGAAATGATATCGCCCAAGGTGGAGGCACGCTTGCTGCAGGCGCTGGAAATCCAGTCGACAGACAAGGTTCTCGAAGTCGGCACGGGTTGCGGTTACTTGACCTCCCTCCTGGCGCAATTGGGCGGTCACGTACACAGCGTTGAAACGGACACTGATCTCAGCAAGGTCGCCAGTGACAATCTCGCAGCCCATGGTGTGAACAATGTCGCCCTTGAAACTGGCAATGCTGCCGCTGGATGGGACGCACACCAGCCTTATGACGTCGTCGTGGTTAATGGCGCTTTGCCCAGTCTGCCTCAGCCACTCTGTGAAAATCTGAGCATTGGTGGTCGCCTGTTCGCCATCGTCGGAAAAGCGCCGGTAATGGAAGCACTGTTGATTCAACGGGTCGGCGAAAGCAATTGGAGTGATGTCGCTCTGTTTGAGACGGACCTGCGGCCGCTGCCGGGTACCGAAGAGCCGGACCGGTTCGTATTCTAGCCATCCCCGTAGCCCTTTCCGCTGTAGGTGCGACCCTGAAATGATCAGACAACTGTCTGTGGGCGAATTGAAGCAACGCCTGGATATTGATGGGAACAATTTTCTTTTACTGGATGTGCGTGAATCCTGGGAACTGCAAATATGTTCCCTGCCCGACAGCGTCGATATTCCCATGGGCCAGGTGCCTGCTCGACTGGAGGAAATTGATTCACAACTAGACATTGTTATTATTTGTCACCACGGTGTGCGCAGCCAGCAAGTAGCCTTCTACTTGCAAAATGCCGGGTATGAAAATCTGTATAACCTGAGAGGTGGCATTAGTGCCTGGTCACGTGAAATTGATCCATCGATTCCGACTTATTAATGTGAGCCGCGTGCGGCAACTGTTCCTCGTATTTATCGCCCTGATTCTGCCGCTGCTTCCAGTCAATACTTATGCCCTGGATCTGATTGAGGCTTTGACGCTGGCACAAAAAAACGATCCGGTTTTTCTCGCGGCAAAAGCAAATTACCAGGCCGACCAACAGTTACTCGGTCAAGCGAGGGCGGATCTTTTGCCATACGTCTCGGCGACGGCCAACCAGGCACAAAACGATAGGGTCACAAACGGCACGCCACTGAAATTTGACAGCTCCGGCTATACACTGAGCGTGCGACAACCACTATTTAACTGGGAACGCTTCGCCGAACTGGGGCAGGCAAAGGTCGAGGTTCGCAAGGCAGAAGCCGAGTACCATGCCGCCCAGCAGGAATTGATTACGCGACTCACGACACTCTACCTGGATGTGCTCAGTGCCCAGGATTCACTGGTGCTAACACGTGCAGAAAAGGAGGCCATTTCCCAGCAGCTTACATTGGCCAAGGCCCGTCTTGAGGTTGGACTTGGCACTATCACCGAAGTACATGATGCCAATGCGCGATATAAACTGGCGGACGCGCAGTTGCTTGACGCAGAAAATTTACTGCAGGACAAACGACAGGCTCTGGGTGAGTCAATCGGGATTGTGCCATCGAACCTCAAGATACTAAGACAGAAATTTCCGCTTGTATTGCCAGACCCGCCCGATATAAACGCCTGGACCGAAAAGGCACAACAACAGAATCTGGGCCTGGTTGCCGCCATCGCGGAAACCGAAATTACCCGGCGTGAGCTCTCGGTAAAACGCGCCGGCCACTTGCCAACGCTGGATGTGGTTGGATCCCGCACCTACACCGATACGGCTTTCACACTGGGCGGCCCCCTTGTCTCAACCAACAACTCGATAAGACTGGAACTCTCCGTTCCCATATTCAGTGGCGGTAAAATCTACAAGCAATCGACAGAAGCAAAGTATCGTTACCAGGCCGCAACGCAGAATATGGAGGCCGTGCGCCGCAATGTACTGCGCACCACCCGCAACGCGTTCCTCGGAATTCAAAGTGACGTAAGTCGGGTCAAGGCGTTGGCACAGGCAGTGATCGCAGGTGAGAGCGCGCTCGAGGCCAAAAAGATCGGCTTTGAAGCTGGCATAGAAACCAATATTGACGTGCTGAACGCACAGCGAGACCTGTATGGTTCCAAACGTGATTACGCGCAGTCGCGCTACAGTTATCTGTTAAACTTGCTGAAACTCAGGCTAGCGGTTGGCAGCCTGAGTCCAAAAAATCTTGAAGTTGCCAATGGTTGGCTTGAATGAGTAATAAAAAATTTGATTCTCCGATGGAAGTGGAAGCTTTTTTCTATCAGGCGCTGGAGCAACGTGATTTAAGCGATATTATGGCTGCCTGGGCGGAAGACGACGAAGTCACTTGCATCCACCCCATGGGACCGGCTTTGGAGGGGCTTACCTCGATTCGAGATTCATGGGGGGTCATTTGCGACAGCGACCAGGAGTTGAGTTTTGAGATTGACAGTATTCACTACAGTGAATCAGCTGATATCGCGGTACATATTGTCAATGAACAAATTATAATGGCTGGTGATCCACCGAAAGAAGCATCCATACTGGTTACTAACGTCTATCGTCAGACGGAAAATGGTTGGCGCATGATATTGCACCACGCCTCACCCGGTTCTTCCGATGAGAGTGCGCCCGAAGAACCCGTCGTCCTGCACTAGGTAGGGCGCATGCCGGTATCCAGGTCTGTCTGGTTGTGGCACTGCTCGCCAGCTGAACCCTGCATCCTGTCACCCGGATACCGGGTCAAACCCGGCACAGGTTCTGTTGATCCGGGATGAGCTGGTGAACGCCAAATCACCATGCTGCTAGAATTTAATTATGGTTCTTGACACCATACTTGTTATGGTATATTACACCATATGAAGGCGCGGCAATTGTTCCGCTACAAGAATTATCAAGACGATCTCATGGTGGAGATGGTCATCTGGCAGTTGCCGGAGAAATCCCCGGAGCGGCCACACGGATTCAAGTACCGGCTGTATTGTGGTCGCGGTGGGAACTGCATAGTGCGCTACGACAACGAGACCGGTAAGGGCGATCATCGTCATTTTGGTGCGAACGAAGAATTTTACCAGTTCGAGTCGTTGGACAAACTGATCGCGGATTTCCGCAAAGACTGTGCCCGGCTGACAGGCTGGAGGTGGCTATGAACCGGATCGAGATCGAGGTATTGAAACCGCAAGCGGCGCTGGATGCCTTTTCCGATACCTGGCAACGCGCCAAGGCTGGCGAAGCGGTAATACCGCGGCTGGCTTTCGGAAGTCTTCGGGAGATCTTCTCTGTATTAACAGAGAAGCGCCTCGAGTTGATGCGCCATGTAGCGTCCCATGAAGAACTCAATACCCATCAGCTCTCTAAACAGCTGGGGCGCGACTATAAGAACGTCTATACCGATGTAACGGCGCTGATAGAGCTCGGGTTACTGGAAAAAGACGAGCGTGGCGGTTTATTGGCGCCTTTCGATGAAATTGTGATTCATGCCGGAATCCGGGACGCGGCCTGAGCGCCAGCAACCTTCAAGCCAGTTGGAGTACGAGACATCTATCTCGACCAGTCGATACTCCGCTGTCTCCGAGCGAGCGTTTATAACCTCGCTAAAGGTTTCGTGAAACCGGCGCAGCCACCGTTGGACTGAATATAGTGAAACCCGACACTGGTAGGAGCAACTCCTGTCAGCGATTATTTTGGTGTACATTTACTGGTCTGGACTCCGACTTACGCTGGAGCAATGAATGCTTTTTCAACATCCTGCTAGAAACATTCACGTGACGTGTTCAATTTCCTGACGGACGAAAACCTCAGACTCCGTTACTGGTGGCCGGCGCTTTCTCTGTTGGCGCTATTCGCCTATCTCTATTCCCTGGGGAGCTTGCATATCCCCAATATTGGAGATGAGCAGTTGTATTTCCAGATCGCGCATCGCGCAGCGGAGAGTGGTAACTGGTTGCCTCTCAAGGCGGACGATGGACTGGACAATACCAAGCCACCTTTGCTTTTTTGGCAGGGCATAGTATCCACCGGCTGGGGTAAAAACTGGAGCACGTTGAGTCTCAGATTACCCATCGTTATTTATACATTTCTCACTGCCCTTTTAATATTTTCACTAGCCAGACATATCAGTGGCCGTCGTGAAACAGCATATATCGCCGCACTCAGCTTCCTGGGATTTTCTTCCACCTTCCAGCACGGACGGCCCTTTCTCACCAATATGCCAGAGACATTTTTTATGTTCCTGGTTTTTTACCTGTTGTTGCGATTTCGAAGATTTGAACTTCACTGGCACTACTGGGTATTGGCTGGTGTATTGATCGGTCTGGCATCGTTGTATCGGTCATTTGCGGTAATTGCCCCCATCGCGCTGGCCCTTGGCTGGTATCTCTGGTGGCGACGAAAATGGAATCTGATAGAGACCATTAAACGCGACAGTTGGAAACCGGCTGTTGCCGTTATTGTTGCACTGGCAATCTTTGCATTGTGGCCGCTACTGGACCCGGAACCCGGTTTGATTTTCCAGAATTTCTTTCTGAAAGAAAATGTCGGCAAATTCGGCAGAGGGAATTATTTTCAGGGACTGATTACCGGTCCATACACTTTATTTCGTGTCTGGTTTGGCGCCGTAACCAATGCCGGGGTACTGGCATTACCGATAGTTTATCTGGCTATTGTCAGTTTCCGTCAGCGAAGGGTGCTGATGAGCGATGAGAAAGCGCTGTGGATACTGGTCTTTAGTTATCTGGTTGCTTTCAGTCTGCCTGCGCAGCGACAAGAAAATTATATCCTGCCGATCATGCCAGCACTGGCGGTACTGCTGGCAATGCAATGGGACCGAATAGATCGGCGCTGGTTTATCGCCTTTAATCTACCGATCTTGGTGGCAATTGTCTTGTTCTCAATGTTGATGTTCGCACTTGCCACTGGCGAAGCCGCCACAATTCAGTACGCAGTCTGGCACCCCGCCGTATTGCTACTGGCACTTGTGATCCTGGCGGCATCATTGATCTGGTTGAAGTACGCACGCCATTTCTTTCTAGTTACGGTCTTTCTGGCTTATCTGGGTTTTAGCAGTGTGCTGGCGCCCTTTGATGGCCCAACAGGAAGATTTAGTAAAAACACGATTGCACAGTTACAAGGCAAAACTGTCTATGTCCCTACGAATATCTATACAACAGGTGAGAAGCACCGTTTTATAATTCCAGGAGCTGACGTCAAAGGATATCGACGTGAAGATGTCGAGCGCCGACGAAATTTAATCGCCAATGGCAGGATTGTTGCGATACGGTTGCGTCTTCGTACGCCAATCCCTGAAGAATATATTGTCTATGGTGAAAGGCTTGTCGTGCGGTCACGGCTAAATGCAAAAGAGCTTAGCCAGATTTTATTCCAACAGCGTACGGATATTATGCTCTCACGCGAGATTGTGGTTCAGTTAAAAACGGTCAGCTGAGAATGGCACTTACTTAAGCCCCAATTGACGAAATACGTTCATTCCCGCAAAA
>JBGMQT010000036.1:13570-20419 GCA_048060695.1 Acidiferrobacterales bacterium | reverse complement strand
CCATCGTAGACCAGGCTGGAAAAAAATTTCCCGTACGACAGTGCCACGTTGGGACTGACGGTACTCAGGGGGGCCGTCAATTTCTGTGGTCCCCCCGCGTCCAGCGACAGGTTCTTGAATGCGTAATCCACGCCCCCCACCACTACCAGTTTTTTCTGTTCCGCGACTGCATTGGCAGCAGCAAGAAAGGCGATCAGGAAGATTATTGCGATAGTCTTTGGCATGACCCACTCCCTTGTATTTTGCTTTAGCCAGGAGTCTAAAGTATCTATCGATGCCAGAGCAAGATTTATCATCGTGGCCCGATATCAAGTGGCCAGTCTTTTATCAGTGTCAGGGGTAACAATTAAAACGCCAAACTCGCTATAATCGCTAACCATGAACCTGATAATTCTCGACCGCGACGGTACTATCAACGAAGACTCCGACGACTACATCAAGTCACCGGATGAATGGATTCCGTTACCGGGAAGTATCGAAGCCATTGGAAGACTGACCCGTGCAGGATATCGCGTGGTCGTGGCCACCAACCAGTCCGGCGTATCGCGCGGGTTGTATGACATGGATATGCTCAATCATATCAATACCAGAATGATCAACGCTGTCAGGGACCACGGTGGCGAGATCGACGGTATATTTTTCTGCCCCCATGGCCCGGATGATCATTGCGATTGTCGCAAACCGAAGCCGGGTCTGTTCAACGAGATAGCAACACGGCTGAAAACCAATCTGAGCGGTATTTATTCGGTGGGGGATTCCGAGCGCGATATTGTTGCCGCGCGTCAAGGTGGGGCGGTGCCGGTGCTGGTTCGTACTGGCAAGGGTGAAGGCACACTGGCGAACGCGGACAAGGAAAATCTCGAGGGTGTGCCGGTGTTTGATGACCTGGCGGCGTTTACCGACAGCTTGCTAAACGGAAAATTGAAGAGCATAAAATGCGATTGACCGTTTCCCTTTTGTACCATGTCATCACCGTTGTATCGTTGATCTTTTATGTACCCCTGGTATTGCTGACGTTCCCGTTTCCGTATGTTGTTCGCTATGGCGCTGCCAGGCATTGGGGCGGGTTTATGGTGTGGGTGGGAAAATGGCTGTGTGGCATGGACTTTGTCGTCGAAGGAAAAGAAAACATACCGCACGGCGCCGCAATTGTCATGGGGAAACACCAGTCTACGTGGGAGACGTTTTCATTCCAGCAAATATTTCCACCGCAGGTTTGGGTATTGAAGCGCGAGTTACTACGCATTCCGCTATTTGGCTGGGCGCTGGCCTTGCTGGATCCCATTGCTATTGATCGTGGCACGGGACATCAAGCAGTTGATCAAATTGTCGAGCAGGGGGGCGAGCGTTTGCAAAGTGGTCGTTGGGTCGTGGTGTTTCCGGAAGGGACCCGGGTGCCTAAAGGAAAGCGTCGCAAGTACGGATTGGGTGGCGCTGTGCTGGCCGCCAAAACCGGTTACCCCGTTTTGCCGGTGGCACATAATGCCGGTACCTACTGGCCGCGACGAAGCGCGCGTTTGTATCCAGGCACCATCCGCGTTGCCATTGGTCCGGTGATAGATCCCGAAAATCTAACAGCGGAAGAGATACGTGACCGGGCCCAGGACTGGATCGAGACAAAAATGATGGAGCTTGAAAATCGTTCCGAACCCGCCGAGCTCATTCCAATACGGTATAAGGGAAAATCTGCTTAATCGGGCGAATTAATCTGGCCCATTCGTGATGGTAACCGCCTCGATTTTGTCGGCCGGTTCAAAACCAAATACCTTGCCATAAAAGTAGAGCTCGGCCTCCAGAACGCGCGCGATGGTCTTTGCAAGACGAAACCCGTGTTGTTCACCAGCAAACAGCAGGTAACCCACTGCAATACCATTTTGACGTAACGCCGCCACCATGGATTCGGCCTGGCTGGGCGGTACTACCTGGTCTTGCTCACCCTGAAAAAAAATGACCGGGCAGGAGAGTTTGTCGGCATGAAACAGCGGCGATCGCTCACGATAAGTCTGCCTGCTTTCGGGGAGGGTGCCCACCAGTCGATCAAGATAATGTGATTCGAATTTGTGGGTGTCTCGTGCCAGTGCTTCCAGATCACCGATACCATAAAGTGACGCACCTGCGCTAAAGGTGTTGGTAAATGTTAGAGCACACAAAGTGGTGTAACCGCCGGCGCTGCTGCCGCAAATAATCAGGCGGTGTTTATCAACATAACCAGCATCTGCCAGATAATTGGCGCCATTTTCACAATCCTGTACATCGACGATACCCCATCGACCATCAAGACGTTGGCGATAGGCACGACCGTATCCAGTGCTACCACGATAATTTACATCGAGTACCGCGAAACCACGGCTGGTCCAGAACTGAATTTTGAGGTTAAGGCTGTGTCCAGTGGCTGCAGTGGGTCCGCCGTGGCTCATCACGATCAGGGGTGGTTGTTCATCGGTTGGTGCTGAGTAGTCTCCGTTTTTTGGTTCGTAGTAAAATCCGTGGGCAGTACTGCCGTCTGCATCTGCAAAGGAAATCTTTTGCGCGACTGACAGACAAGTTCCGCTAATAGGTATTGGAACTGACTTTTTCAGTATCGCAATATCTTTCTGTTTCGTGTGGTAAGCAACCAGTTCGCTGGTTGAAGTGGGTGATCCTGCGAGAAAAATGACGCGGTTTTTATTGGCGCGCACGTTCGTGATATCACCGTAGGCTATGTCGATTCGGCTCAAGCTGCCGGTACGGGTGCAAAGCAGCGCCAGTAGCCACTCACCCTGCCGGTTATAGCAACAGGCGATGGTGTCGGCAGAAATAAAACCGTAGGTAGATTGCCCGAATACCCATTGCGGCAGGCCAAATTCGGCTTCAACATCACATAAGCGTTTCGGCCCACTCGTCTGCTGACGGTAAAGCTGCCACCAGCCAGCGACGTCAGATACAAAGTAGAGCTGATTATCCGGCGACCATTGAGGTTGAAAGATAGAGACGTCTTCGCCACCGGCTATACAACGTGCTTCGTGCAGTTCGCCCCCCGTATCAAAATCTGCCAGCCACAGCTCGGTGCCATCCCAGGGCATATTGGGGTGATTCCAGCTGAGCCATGCCATCGACCTGGCATCGGCGCGCAATGCCGGTGAGGCGTAAAAGTCGGCCCCCTGGTGCAATGTGGTAAGCGAAGGTTTATCAGCAAGGTCCAGCGCCACAAGGGTGTTGGTAACTTCGCCTTCGCCATTGATGCCGTGGTCCTCGCAAACACAGACAAGGCGATTGCGGCTACGATCGATTTGCAAATCAGCAAAACGCAAACCGGATTCGCGATAAACAATTTTCGGCAATTTGTCGGATTCAATGACATAGATTCCCTGGTCGCTATCGTTGACGAAGTAGATCTGCTCGCCCGCCACCGCATAGGCTGCACCGCCGTATTCATGCACGCGTGAGCGTGCACTAAATGGTGGTGGCAAGAGCTCCTTTATGTTGTTGTCTGAATCCTGTTGAACAATAACCTGACGGCCCCCTTCTGTCGGGCGTCTTTCTATCCAGTAACAGTTGTGATTATGTAGCTCGGGTTGATCCAGACTGACCGTATCACCAGCGATCATGTCTGCACTGATGGGGGACCGCCAACTGCCATAGGGCGCGTTTTCAGGCATTGGGGGATGTGGATTTGCAGATTTGACAGAGTAGTTTATTAAAATGCACCAACGCGCTTTCATTCGCTACCAGTGAACGGCAGCGCAGCGTACGGATGTCCGCCGTGGTCTTGCCTGATCGCCTCTGCATGCGCCAGACTGGCCCGAATCGCATCCGCAGTACCACTGTGATGACCAGCACCGCTGCTAGAAAGAATTTCTCCATAGGGTTTCAATCTACCGGTTAATACCGCGGGGGAAAAGGGCGAACACTGTTTACGGGACTATGATGCTATTATTCGGTAAGTCTGGACTTGGGCCAATGCTTGAGGAGAAATGCCTTGTCAGAAATAAAAAATTCAGTTCCCTACTGGGATAACCTGTTTCACCGCCGTCGTGCCTGGCAGGAAGAGGCAACACTCATGTTGGCAGATACTCTTATTTTTTCGGATATTCCAAAGCGGGTATTGCGTCGTCTGGTGAATGGCATGTATCACCGCCAGTATCACGACAACGAAGCTGTGTTTTGTGCCGGCGACCCGGGGCTGGGGATGTATCTGGTGTTATCCGGTACGGTGAGAATTCAGCTGGGCGGCAAACTACTGACTGAATTGGGATCAGGTGATTTGTTCGGTGAAGTGGCGTTATTTGGCGATGAGGTCAGAACTGCCGACGCAGTTTCATCTGGAGATTGCGAGTTAATCGGATTTTTTCGACCCGACCTGCAGGAGTGGGTAGAGCGATCACCCAAACTCGGTATCAAAGTATTGTTGCAACTTGGCCACGTACTGGCGGCGCGGTTACGCAATACGAATGAACGTCTTGTTTCGGTGCAGCGTAAATGACCGGTTTTGCCGATCAACCTGCGATTAAAGCAGGTTTGGTATTTCTGTTGATCGCACTGCCCATCGTATTCCTGGCCTGGTTGCTCAAGACTGTGATGCTGCCTATCGTTATTGCATCGGTGCTGTATGTCTTGCTTGAGCCAGTCGTAAACTGGCTACAGCGCAGTGGCGTAAATATTGTCGTGGCCATTGCCATCGTATTGATTCTGTTAGTTGGAGTTGTGACTATATTTGTGGGTTACAGCGTACCTGGAATTGCCGAGCAGTTTGGGGAGTTTCGGGCACGCTTGCCGCAAGCGTGGGAAAACGTGTCCCAGTTGTCCATCAAACTGGAGGCCTGGTTGCGGGAAGATCTGGGCATCACCCTGGAAAGCGGTAGCCTGGTGCCCTCCATCTCGGCCATGGTGAGACAGTGGAGTGTAAAGCTGATCCGCGGTGGATCCGGCGTTCTGGCCGATGTCGTCTTGTGGCTGATCCTTATACCACTAATTACCTTTTTCTTTTTACGAGACTTCCGCAGTCTGCGTAACCAGGTTATTTCGTTTGCCCCTAACCGTCTATTCGAGAAGACGCTTACAATTTACCACAGGGTCAGTGACCAACTGGAGAGATATGTGCGCGGCGTCATGTTGCAATCGCTCATCATGGCAATCGTAACCAGCATCGGTTTTGCCATCGTGGGTTTGCCCATGGCGATAGCGTTGGGTATTCTGGCAGGAATTTTCAATCTCATTCCTTACGTTGGTCCACTCATTGCATTAATTGCTCCTTTGCTGGTGGCTCTGTCAATCAGTATCGATCCACAACTACTGTTGGCAACGGTGGCGGTGATTATCGTCGGGCAATTGATCGATAACCTGGTGGTGGTACCGACCGTTCTGGCTCGTGCGGCCAATCTGCATCCCCTGATCGCACTGTTGGCGATTATCGTTGCCGGGAACCTTTTTGGATTAATGGGTATGGTTTTCGCGCTACCGGTATTGGCCTCAGCGCGAATAATTTATGTTGGCGTATTGCTGGAACTACGCCGCGTGCCACAACGCGGGGTGTAAGAATCTGCGCCTTCGCGCCAGATGTAAAATCTACTTGCTGGCAGCATTACCCAGGGTAACGAACTCTTCCACACTCAGGGTCTCCGGACGCCGTGCTGGATCGATCTGGACCGCCTGCATTTGATCGGCTGTCAGAAATTCTCTTAACGAATTGCGCAGTGTTTTGCGTCGCTGGGTGAATGCGGCCTGCACCAGTTGAGCAAATCTTTCGCTATCCTTCAGAGTATATAACTTCTGCCGGTAGGGCCGCAGGCGAACGATTGCCGATTCGACTTTCGGCGGCGGCGTAAAAGCGCCGGACGACACTGTAAACAGGCGTTCGACCTCACATTGCCATTGCGTCATTACCGACAGGCGCCCGTAGATCTTGTTACCTGGCTTGGCACAAATTCGATCCACCACTTCTTTTTGCAACATAAACAGCATGTCCTGTATGCAATGGGTGTGGGTAAACAGGTGAAATATGAGTGGCGTGGAAATATTGTAAGGAAGGTTGCCAATAATGCGTAATGGCTGATCCGCTGATGCCAGCGCGCAATAGTCAACTGTCAACGCATCCGCTTCATTAATAATTACACGGTCGTTTTCAGAAAATTCGGATTTAAGTGCCGCAGTGAGATCGCGATCAATTTCAATCGCAGTGAGACTCGCGACCTTGCCTGCAAGTTCTCGCGTCAACACTCCGGGACCGGGACCGATTTCGACCACGACTTCATCGTCGCCAGGAGCAAAGACATCAACAATATGTGCCACTACGCCCCGGTCGTGCAAGAAATGCTGGCCGAAGCGTTTGCGGGGCCGATGTCCGGTCATTTTGTTACCAGGCTGCACGCAAGGCGAACGGCGGCGTTCAGGCTGCCATGGTTAATCGCGCCCGTCCCTGCTTTTTCCAGTGCCGTGCCGTGGTCGACCGACGTGCGAATAAACGGGAGACCCAGAGTAATATTGACTGCTTGTCCAAATCCGATGTGTTTTAAAACCGGCAAGCCTTGATCGTGATACATGGCCAACACTGCGTCTGACTTTTTTAACATGGGTGGTGTGAACACGGTGTCCGCTGGCAGGGGACCAGTAAGATTCAACCCCTGGCTTGCAAGGCGTCGTATAACCGGGACGATAGTGTCGATTTCTTCTCGCCCAAGGTAACCCGACTCACCGGCATGGGGGTTAAGGCCGCACACCAGGATACGAGGTTTTTCTATATCAAAACGATTTCTCAACTCCCTATCAAGGACGAGCAGGGTTTGTTCCAACTTGTTCCGGGTAATGGCCACGCTAACGTCAGCCAGCGGTAAATGGGTTGTCACCAGAGCGACACGCAGGGATGCGTTAGTG
>JBGMQT010000036.1:0-13470 GCA_048060695.1 Acidiferrobacterales bacterium | reverse complement strand
CGACACGCAGGGATGCGTTAGTGGCCTCCGTAACCAACATCATGACAACGTCAAGTCTGCCGCATGACTCGGCCAGATACTCGGTATGGCCGGTAAAAGAAAAACCGGCTTCGTTAATAATACCTTTGTGCACCGGACCGGTGACAAGGGCATCAAAGACACCTTTGTTGCAGCCATCAATCGATTGTTTCAATGTGTCGATCACGTACGCGCTATTGTTTTTATCCAGTACTCCAGGCGTGACCGCTGTCGCTGTGTGAACGGACATTACGCTGACAGGGGAGTTTGTGTCAGGTGACCAGATTGGCAAATCTATACTAATTCCCAGCTTGCTGGCACGCTGAAACAGCAGCTCCGGGTCAGCGACTAGCACCAGGCGACATGCCAGGTCTTCCGCCAGCCTGGACTGGATGAGTCTGGCCGCCAGGTCGGGACCGATGCCAGCAGGTTCACCCGGTGTGAGGGCGATGGTTGGCGCTTCCTTTTTCATTTTCAGCCTGCGCGTAGAGGCAGAGGCCGCTAATCTGATAAAACTTCAACGTAGGCCTGGCTGCGTAACTCCTGTAGCCACGTCTGTAACTTCTCGTCGGCCTTGCGGGAATGGATTTGTTGCCGCGCCCTCGCTCGGAGACGCTTTTTTCCAACATCCTTGCTTCGTCTGCCAATCACCTGGACCAGGTGTACGCCAAATCGCGATTGAACAGGCTGGCTGATCTCACCCGGTTTAAGGGCGTTCATGGCTCTCTCGATCTCACCAACCAGTTGCCCGGGACTGACCCAGCCAAGGTCGCCACCCTGGCTGGCACTGCCGGTATCGTTGGAATATTTTTTTGCCACTGCCGCAAAGTTTTCCCCGGCAACAATTCGCCGACGTAGCTTGACCAGTGTGGCGCGGGATTGCTTGAGGCTTTGTATGGTGCTTGGCTTGATTAATATATGACGTGCTCGTGTCTGCTTGATCATGGATGGAGTACTGCCGCCGCGGCTGTTATTGATGCGCAGGATATGAAAGCCATTCGGGCTTTCAAGCACCCGGGTAATCGAGCCTTTCGATATCTTGCTTATTGCGTCAACAAACAGGTCAGGCAGTTGCCCCCCCTGGCGCCAACCGAGGTTACCACCTTTGAGCGCATTGGGACCCTTTGAATAAGTTATAGCCAGATTTTCAAAACTGGCACCGGCAACAAGCTTGTTGCGAATACTCTCCGCCTTTTTCGCTGCAGCCACACGTGCGGATGCCGGGGCACCGGGCAGGACACTGATTATAATATGCGACAAGTTAAATTCCTGGCTGGCGCCCCGGCGATTGCTGTCGGCCATGAAATTTTCAATTTCACTTTCCGACACTTGAATCTGGCGTTCCACCGCCCGACGGACCAGTTCCCGTATAGTCAATTGGCGCCGAATGTCCTGTTTTAGCGCCCTGAGGTCAACGTTGTTACGTCTGGTTTTTGCCAGAAACTCGGACCGGCTCAGTTTATTCTGTCGCGCCACGTTATTGATGGCTGAATCGACCTGCAGGTCTGTAATATCGATCCCGAGCTTTTTCGCATATTGCAATTGAAGCTGTTCCAGCACAAGTGAGTCTATGAGCTGGCGTTTGAGTACCGCCTCAGGCGGAAGTTTTATTTTTCGCTGGCGCAGATTGTTGCGCGCAGCTTGCATGCGCTGCTCCAGTTCAGACTGCGTCGTAATTTCGTCGTTTACTATGATGGATACCCGGTCCAGCCATACCTGAGACTGGCGTGCGGCTTGCACGGTCTGACTGGCAACCAGGAGAGACGCAGCGAACAACGTAGTCCAGAGGTGTTTCAGGTTGGGGTGTAAGAACATGATTCCGGTTTTCGATTTGGCGCGCAATTATACCACGAAGCCGCAATGTGCGTGACGTGAGGAAGACCTGAATGATACAGGTCATCCAGCGGCACGCGGCCGCACGGATGCAGAGCAACGTCGGAAGCAGTTGCCGGGAGATGTACCGCCATTTTCGTCGCTTATAGCAACAGAAAATGAAGGAAAGTGAAAAACGTAATTTTCGTTTTCCGCGCTGTGAAAAATCCGGAAGAGATATGTTCAGGGTTCTTGCTCAATTGAACACGCTTTGCCTCAATGGCGACTCGCCATCCACGTTGGTCTCGATGCCTGCCAAGCCACTGAAATTGATCTGAAATGCCACACTGTTAAGCTGTACACTGTTCTGGTCGATGCGGCGCGAGACCGTGGTACGAAACGACCAGCAACAAGATTTGTAGAGCAGACCGGCGTAACTGGCCTGATTTTGATTGTCCTTTAACGAATACTGGCTGCGTGCGACCAGTGTCCAGTTTTTTGTCAGTGGCCACTGGGTGGAGACGTCGACCAATTCCTGCGTGCCATTCGCAAAGCGGTAACCGAGATTGATGATGCTGTCTTTTCCGGGTTGATACTGCAGGTACTGATTGTTTCTCTCAACACTGCCGGTTTGGGGGCGCCATTGCACGGTGCTTCGTAAATACCAGCGTTGCCCCAACCGGGCGCTTATCTCGGCAGCGACATCCGAACGATTGTTGGTCGCGGTGCCGATGGGAATGTTGACCAACCGGTCGGTGAAATAGACAGTCTGCCCGATGCTGGCACTGACCCTCTCGCGACCGGATTCATCGTCGATCAACCGTGAGGTCAGCGCCAGCACCACTTGCTGGCCATCACCCACCCGGTCACTGCCGATAAACCGGTTCTCCTGGAACAACGAATCGAACGTGAACGTGGGGATACTGGTATCAAAAATCGGTAGTGTGTCCTGGAAGGTGTAGGGTACAGAAACAAAAAACAGCCTTGGCTCCAGTGTCTGGATCATGGATCCAGCACTGCTGTTTACGGTGCGTTCGAAGGTGAGTCCGCTGTCGATACTACCAACCGGTACTGTAACCGAGGCATCTGCAAATACGGTGCGATCGATATAGGACGTACTGTAGAGGCTGAAACGTGGAATGAAGTACCCATATTCCGTTGTCATGGGAAAACTGACGGAAGGACGCAGATGCAGTCGTCGCGCGCTTTCTTTGGTATCGTGGCGGAAATCCGTAGCACTGCTGCGAAATTCATAATTCATTCGACCGTTGCGTACCGGCGGGCGCCAATCGGCGGCCAGTTGCGGCAGGCGTATGAACGGGTAATCGGTTGCCGCAACTGATTTATCCACTGTCTGAAAACCTGAGACAGACATTGCCAGCTTCCAATCGTTTTTTTGATACGTCGTTTCTATTGTCTGTGGTAAATGTGTCTGGCTGGTTCTCAGGAACTGGGTAGAGAAATCATTGAAATAGTCGGGGTCGCTGACCCAGCCGATATCTGCTTTGGCTGTCCAATTGGGCCCAAACCGTTGTTGATGTTGATACGATGCCCCCAGTCGTGAGTTACCGGCAACAGCATCATAAGGCAGCACTTCCAGATCGGCTATTCCCTGGTATTGTCTACCCATATACCGAAATTCGCTCTGGAGTTGCACGCCACGTCGGCTCATATACCGTGGCCTGAAGGTGGCATCGTAATTGGGCGCAATATTCCAATAGTACGGGACGGTGAGGTAAGTGCCGACAGAGTCGGTATTACCGAACTCGGGCAGTAAAAAACCGCTGCGGCGATTGTCACCAAGGGGAAAGCTCATATAGGGTGTATAGAAAATCGGCACGCCCTTTAATCGCAGCCTGGCATTTCGTGCCGTGCCTGTGGAAGTATTCAGATTAATTTCAATCTCGCTGGCCTTCAGATACCAGTCCTCTTTGTTGGCTGGACAGGTGGTAAAACGGGCGACCTTGAGCTTGATCCGTCCCTTGGCAACAAACACAATGCGCTCGGCGTTACCACGTCCTCGACCACGGCGCAGAGTGAAGTCGCCGATTTCACTGAAGCCGGTATTCGATTCCAGATCGAGAAAAGTGCTGCTGGAAAAAAAACGGTCGCCATTGGTGTTTTCCAGCCGCACATTGCCCCGGGCATCGAGCGTTTTACTGCTTTTATCGTAGATCACCTTATCGGCCACAATGCGCTGTCCGCCTCGAACAATAACCACGTTTCCAGTGAGCGTGACCTTGTCATCCTTTATCGATTCAATACGATCTGCTGAGACATTTAATACGTCGTCGGTCTGGTTTGCCGCAGTTGCAAGTGGCGACTCCAGCTTGATGGGATCTACAGGATCCACCGGGCAACTCTGCGTTACTTCTGCCACGACTGCTGTACTCAGCAGCAGGCCTCCAGCCAGAAACGACCAGCGAAGCAAAGGTAACCGGCAAAATGTAGTCATAAATCGGTGAGTATTGTTGTGTGCACCATAAAATTGCATAGAATCAGGACACCATCAAGCGAAAGC
Organism: Acidiferrobacterales bacterium; assembly: GCA_048060695.1. Lineage (GTDB taxonomy): Bacteria > Pseudomonadota > Gammaproteobacteria > Acidiferrobacterales > JAJDNE01 > JAZFSZ01. Next base: position 9,119 of record JBGMQT010000036.1, on the reverse strand, counting down.
ATGAGCCGCTACCGGTTTTTGATACCAAACGATTAAACTATGTCCCACAACAAAAGGCAGGCACAGCTTCAGAATTGGTTAACCACGGTGTTTGGCAGTCGTGTCGTTGATTTTCGCCCCGCATCGAACGACGCCAGTTTCAGGCGCTATTTTCGACTTAATGTTGGTAGCGACACCTACGTGGTGATGGATGCGCCGCCGGATAAGGAAGATACCACGCCATTCTTGCGAATCGCCCGGCGATTCTATGATATCGGATTGAATGTTCCCCGAATTGTTGAAACCGATACCGAAAATGGTTTTCTGGTGATGACCGATTTGGGTACTGAGGACTACCTGTCAAACCTCAAACACGAAACGGTGGAGCGGTTCTACGGTGATGCTCTGGACGCACTGGTAGTGCTGCAGACCGCGACACTTGTCGAGCCGGATTTCCTGCCCGATTATAGTGAGGTCTTGTTGCGTCAGGAAATGGAGCTGTTCCGTGAATGGTATCTTGGCAAACACCTGTCGATATCGTTAAACGCGGGTCAGCATACCGTTCTGGACAATATATTTTCCGCATTGGTGGAGTCGGCCCGAGAACAACCCCGGGTCTGGGTGCATCGCGACTATCATTCCCGCAATCTCATGGTGACGAAGAAAAATAATCCCGGCATCCTCGATTTTCAGGACGCGGTGCTGGGGCCGGTTACCTACGATCTCGTGTCGTTGCTGCGGGATTGTTACATTCGCTGGCCACGGAGGCAGGTGCAGGCATGGGTGGCGGGGTACCACCAACTGTCGCGACACTCCGGAATACCGGTTTGTGATGATGAGCAACAATTTACAGGGTGGTTTGATCGCATGGGGGTACAGCGCCACCTGAAAGCTTGCGGCATTTTTGCCAGGCTGTGCCATCGCGATGGCAAGACCGGCTATCTCGATGATATCCCGCGCACCCTGGGTTATATCATGCAGGTATGTCATGCCACACCGGAGTTGTTGCCATTGGCACACTTGATCGAGGAATGTGAAGCACCCTATGAGGTGACCGACGAATGAAAGCAATGATCATGGCAGCCGGTCGCGGCGAACGGTTGCGACCACTCACCGACGAAGTACCCAAGCCATTACTGAAAGTGGGTGGTAAGGCGTTGATTGAACATACACTGACCAATCTTAGAGACGCAGGTTTTCTCGATATAGTGATAAATCATGCCCATCTGGGGCACAAAATTGTCAACTATCTGGGTGATGGCAATCGTTATGGCGTGGCAATTCAGTATTCAGCCGAACCGGAGGGGGCGTTGGAGACGGGCGGTGGTATCCGGCAGGCTATTGATTTACTCGGTCATGAGCCGTTTCTGGTAGTTAATGGTGATATCTGGACAGATTTTCCGCTACAGAATTTGCCAACCCGATTGTCGGGATTGGCGCATCTGGTCTTGGTGGACAACCCGGCTCACCATAACAAGGGTGATTTTTATTTGCAGGACACCAGGGTTACCCTCAGTCATGGTAAAAAATTAACCTTCAGCGGAATTGGAGTGTACTCACCGGCTTTATTTAGTCACCTGAAACGTGGAAAGTACCCATTGGCACCGTTGTTACGTGACGCCATCGCAAAAAGTAGCGTGAGTGGTGAATATTTTAATGGTAAATGGATTGATGTCGGCACACGCGAACGTTTAAAGGCGCTGGAAGCGACGCTATCAAACGTGTAATTCACGGTTCACCTGGCTCCATAATAAAATTTATCGCCCTTATACGGCGTTTGACGCGCTGTCCGACCCGTTTTTAGTGTGTAAGTTGAATTTTTGGCAAAAGAAAGGGCCGTAAACAGTGAATTTATCGTAGCACTCACTGTTTCCGGCCCGGTTTGTGTCCAGATCACCCCGGTAAACCGGGGTGATCGGAAACAAATCTACCTACTTACTACTTTTTTTGCGCCTCTTAGCTTTTTTCTTGGCCTTTTTCTTAGATTTCTTCTTGGCCTTTTTCTTAGATTTCTTCTTGGCCTTTTTCTTTGACTTCTTTTTAGCCTTCTTCTTGGACTTTTTCTTCGTCTTCTTCTTGGCTTTCTTCTTGGACTTTTTCTTCGTTACGCGTTTCTTCGCGCTACGTTTGGCCGCTTTTTTCTTGCCGGCCTTTTTCTTGGTACTTCGTTTCTTTACTGCCATGTCGTGCTCCTTACTTTGTGGTTAGAGGTTTTACCGTAGTACAGGGGTGAAATGAGGCCCCACCGGTAGTTGAAATGGATTTATACGAGAAACATAGGAAAAGACAGCCCATGGCTGTCTAATTTGACTTCCAATAGTGAGAAACCGAACCTTCGACGTACTACTTGTTGCCGGGCGAGCAAAATACTGCAGATGCTCGTTGGTCCTGAATGTCGTCACTCGCATTCGGTACAAAACGGTTTTTAATCTCCTTGGTAATGAAACCCGTTTCGTTTCTTCTTTCGGAGCTTGTTGGCAATCAGCGTTGGCGGATTTATTAACCTATGCTGCCGCTTGTTCTTTTCTTACCCCGAATCTAGTTCAAACTTGTGCTTTATGTGTATCTAGCACACCCAACTTCCGTGTCAAGACGTAACTCTAATGACAGTTTTTTAAAAAATCAAATTTATTTTCATGTTTTTTTTAAAACTCAACTCACAAAAACAAAAAATTTATAAAATATTTGCTTAGCCGCATTTTGAATCGCCGCAATTTAGACAAGTCATACAGCCATCCATCTTGATTACTGCCTTGGTCATGCATTTATTACAAAGTTGCGATTCAGCGGGAAAGTCAGACGGTGTTTCGGCTTCTGCATCTACATTTGTTGTCTTGGATTCAAACTGGGCACGTTTCTCAGCAAGTATTTGTTTGCGATGATCATCCATTTCTTCGCTTTTTATCATACCGATTTCTTTCAGATGGCACTCTATGACGTCGCCAATGTCTGCAACCAGTGATGGTGTGTACTTGCCCTTTTTAAAATATCCGCCACGAGGGTCAAATACGGAGCGTAATTCCTCCACCAGGAAGGTGACATCACCACCTTTGCGGAAAACAGCCGAAATAACACGAGTTAGCGCCACGACCCACTGGAAGTGGTCCATGTTCTTGGAATTGATGAATATCTCGAATGGACGCCACTTTTCGTGCTCGGTGTCTGCATTCAGTAGAATATCGTTTATCGTGACGTACAAAGCGTGATCGGTCAGGGGCGTTTTGATTTTGTAGGTATTGCCACGAAGGGTATCCGGACGTTCCAGCTTTTCGTGCATGCGCACGACATTGTATTCTGCATTGGTTTCACTTTCCGCTTCATCTTTCGCGACTTCGTAGTTAGTAATTTTTTTCTCAATTTTGATAGTCATATTAGATTCTCCTTGTACGGACTCCTTCTTATCCGATTATTTTTACGTGCACGTTGTCGTATCATGTTTGGGCCAAATACGAGTGAAAATCGGGGTGTTTGGTCAATGAACACCGCTGTGGTTCTGGTAGCGGTGTTATCTGTCAAATGAACCATTTTCACTAGAATTTACCGTAATATCCTTCCTTCAGGGCATCATAAAGATTAGCGGCAGTGTGCAGTTCACCGTCATATTCAATTTCTTCATTACCTTTCACCTCTATCACCTCACCGTTTTCGAGCGTGAAACGATAGATAGTATTTTCAAGATCTTTTTCTTTTACCAGCACGCCCTGGAAGGCCTCGGGATTAAAGCGGAATGTGGTGCAACCTTTCAGTCCTTTGTCGTAGGCATACATGTAAATGTCCTTGAATTCCTCGTAGGGAAAATCAGTAGGTACATTGGCGGTCTTCGAAATGGAAGAGTCCACCCACTTCTGTGCGGCTGCCTGAACGTCTACGTGCTGTCGGGGGGTGACTTCATCCGCGCTGATGAAGTAGTCGGGTAGTTTGTTTTCTGCTTCTTCCGCATCGGGAGAGGCGTGGGTATTGACCATTTCCCGATAGGCCAGCATCTCAAATGAATATACTTCGACCTTTTCCTTGGTTTTGCGTCCTTCGCGAATGACATTGCGGCTATAGTGATGCGCAAACGAGGGTTCGATGCCATTGCTGGCATTGTTGCCCAGTGACAGTGAAATGGTTCCCGTGGGTGCAATAGACGTATGATGGGTGAAGCGTGAGCCCACCTCCGCGATGCGGTCAGTAATAGACTTGTCGAGCTGTTGCATGTACCGCGAGTATTTTGCCAGTAATACTTTGCCTGCAATTTTATTCCCGACCTTGTAACCGTCCTGTTTCATTTCCGGACGTTGTGCCAGCATCACTTCGGTGACTTCAAACTCCTGTTCAAGAATCGGTGCGGGGCCTTTTTCTTCTGCCAGTTCAATACCCACTACCCAACCCGCTTCGGCCATTTCACGGGCGACACGTTCGGTAAATTCGAGCGAGGCTTCGCAGCCGTATTTCATTTTCAGCATCGTGGCAGTGGATCCCAGCCCAAGAAAGCCCATACCATGCCGGCGTTTGCTGAGTATTTCGTCACGCTGACCTTCCAGCGGCAGGCCGTTAATTTCCACCACATTGTCGAGCATGCGGGTGAATACCTTGACGACATCGCGGAAGCGCTGCCAGTCAAACCGGGCCTGGTCGGTGAATGGGTTTTCCACAAACTTGGTGAGGTTGACCGAGCCCAGCAGGCAGGAACCATAAGGCGGCAACGGTTGTTCACCACAGGGATTGGTCGCGCGGATATTTTCACAGAACCAGTTATTGTTCATCTCATTGATTTTGTCGATGAGGATGAATCCCGGTTCGGCATAGTCATAAGTGGACGTCATGATCAGGTTCCACAAACGCCGTGCCGGCATGGTCTTGTAGACCTTGCATGCGACCTGACCCAGTTCGTTGGTGATGTAACCTTCGGTGCGCGGCCACTGGCGCCAAACGATCAGGTTTTCCGGTTCTTCGTATTCGGACTTACTGACCGGGAAGGCGAGATCCCAGGTACCATCATTTTTCACCGCTTGTATGAATTCATCGGTAATAAGGCAAGACAGGTTGAACTGACGCAGGCGACCGTCTTCGCGTTTGGCGCGAATAAAATCCACCACGTCCGGGTGCGAAATATCAAATGTTCCCATCTGGGCGCCACGGCGGCCACCGGCGCTGGAAACGGTAAAACACATGGCATCAAATATATCCATGAATGACAGCGGGCCCGATGTGTAGGCGCCGGCACCGCTGACAAAAGCACCCCTGGGACGCAGGGTGGAAAATTCATAACCAATGCCGCAACCGGCCTTCAGGGTCAGTCCGGCCTCATGGGCGGCCTTAAGAATGCCATCCATGGAATCGGGAACGGTTTTCGAAACCGTGCAGTTGATTGTGCTGGTAGCAGGTTTGTGTTCCTGGGCACCGGCGTTAGAGATGATGCGACCGGCCGGAATGGCGCCGTTTTCCAGCGCCCAGACAAAACGCTGGTACCAGTGTTCGCGTTTTTCCCCGGCCTCTTCGACGTCGGCCAGGGCGCGGGCCACGCGCTGGAAAGTTGCCTCGGGGTCTTTGTCGACGTTATCGCCATTTTTTGTTTTCAGACGGTATTTTTTGTCCCAGATGTCATAGGACGCTGGTTGCAGCGCGATGTCCTGGGTGAGTTGTTGTTCTTGTTTGATTTCAACGGCCTTCATTGCGGTGTTTACCCCCTCCTTGTTATGTCCCGATGTGGCAACCGGGTCGGTAATTGTGTGACTTTTGCTTCCCGACCCATCATTCCTTCGCCCCGTAGAGTCAGTAGACCTATGGAAACCCCGAAAGACATAAACCACTATATGTTGTGGTTATTGTGAGTCGAAACCGCCAAATAGTGTGTCCCAATGAAAAACGCTTTACAAGCTTTTTTTGGGCTCTCATTGAAAGAATTATTGATCCACCACGCAAGGCACAAGTCTGTGAATAAACCGGGTATAAAATGTGAGTGTGTTGGGGAAAAGACGAACGGTCATATCTGCCCATACTCGACCACGGTCGATAACCGGGCATGCCCGCGAGGTACATATATTATGGTATAGCCTGAATAACCCTAATTAAAGAATGCCTTTAGCGTCGCCAGGATATCGCCAGGGTCCAGCGCGCCGCCATTGTTGACCCGCAGTACAAATTCCTGCTCTGCTGATGTTAGCGGTTCGCGAAGTTGCAACTGTCGGGTAAGTACTTCCAGGCTGGCTTCCGAGGCATCGTCTCCGGCTTGCTGGCGTTTTCGAATGCGATCACGCGCCACCGGTTCACTAACCTCCACCGACAGGATGCGGTATGGCACCGAGAACTCCTCGGCACAGCGCCGGAACCGGTTGCGTTCCTCTTGGCGAAGAAAAGTGGCGTCGACAATCACAGCAAAACCCGCTGCCAGTACAACTCGCGCGAGTTGCTCCAGCCGGTCAAACGTGTCCCGGTTAGCATCCCGACCATAAATTTCATCCGCCCGGGTCGCATCGCTACTGTCATCCAGCGCCAGGCCGAACAGGCGCTTGCGCTCGACATCGCTGCGCAGTCGGATGAAAGGCAGTTGCTGCAACATCTCCTGGGCGATGGTGGATTTGCCGCTACCAGACAGACCATAGGTAATAACAAGCAGGGTTTTCGAGGATTGGCTGTAGCGTTGTGCCAGGCCGGTGTATAACCGGTATTGTTTGACTGCCTCGTTTCTCGCGGCGCCATCGAGCTGGCTCGCGCGAATGGCAGCGACCTTGGCCCGTACCATGGCGCGGTAGACCTGGTAGAAGCGCAATAGCGCCAGCCCGGCATAATCGCCACTGCGCTGCAGGTAGCGATCGAGTAAACGGGCAGCGAGGTCCGCTCGTTCACGGTCGTCGAGGTCCATCACGCAAAATGCTATCTCGCTGATAACATCAATCCAGCGCAGACGGGCATTGAATTCCAGGCAATCGAACAACACTACCTCGTCTTCGATCAGCACCATATTGGCCAGGTGGGCGTCGCCGTGACACTCGCGCACATAACCGCCGTGTTTGCGCGCGGCGATGGTGTCTTGCAACTGCTCAAATGCTGTGCCGCTCCATTGCCGCAGTTGTTGCAGGAGTTCACGATCGTTTTGGTTGGTAGCAAGAGGGCCGATTTGGGTAAAGTTTTCTTCAATCGGTTCATAGACGGCCTCCGGGGTGCCAAAGTCACTGCCTTCCGGCGCCATTTCTATGTCGTTATGAAAGGCGGCGAGCCTGTCCGCCAGTTGGTCAATGTGGCCGCTGGTGAGCTGCCTGCTCTCCAACAGGTGGTCGAGCCGCTGGCTGTCATCGAATTGCACCATCTTGACCGCATACTCCATCGCCCCGGAACGCACTTCGAGCGTGGGCCATTGCGGAGTACCGCCGATGCCGACCACCCCAACGTAGAGTTCCGGCGCCAGCCGGCGATTGAGGCGCAGTTCTTCCTGGCAGTAGTGCCGTCGTTTCTCGAGAGTAGAAAAATCGACGAACCCAAGGTTAACCGGCTTCTTGATTTTGTAGGCGTACAGCCCGGTCAGCAAAATCCACGAGATATGGGTCTCGACAACGCGGAATTCGCCCACCGGGTGGGCGTACAGGGCAGGATTCTGCAGCGCGTCGATTAACGATTTGCCCATTTATTTTTTCTGGTCCCGGCCCGAAAGGTTTTTGGTTACAACACAGTTGTACCAAAGTTCTCTTTGTAACGCGCGTTAAACTCATCGCGGGTAAAGCGATGATTCTGGGTGCCGTGATTTTCGATTTTGATTGCGCCCATGAGTCCCGCAATACGCCCGGTGGTTTCCCAGTCGAGGCCTTTCTCCAGGCCGTACAACAGGCCGGCGCGATAGGCATCACCGCAGCCAGTGGGATCCTTGACCATCGCTACCCTGGCCGGCGGAATGTCGACGCGTTCGCTATTATGATAAATACGTGAACCTTTTGCGCCCAGGGTGACAATCAGGGCTTCCACTTCGCTCGCCAGGTCATCGAGTTCGCGCCCGGTACGCTCCTGTAGTAGCTGCGCTTCATAGTCATTCAGTGTGACCCAGGTGGCGAGATCGACAAACTGGATTAATTCTTCGCCGTTAAACATGGGCATGCCCTGACCCGGATCGAAAATAAACGGTATGCCCTCGGCAGCGAACTGCTGTGCATGCTGAATCATGCCGTCACGACCGTCGGGTGAAACAATGCCAATAGTGACATTGGCGGCATCGCGCACCTCGACCTCGTGGGAATTATTCATGGCACCGGGATGAAACGCGGTGATCTGGTTGTCATCCATGTCAGTGGTAATAAACGCCTGGCCGGTATAAGTGTTGTCAATCACCTTGAGGTGACTGCGTGGAATATCACAACTGTCCATCCACTCGGCGTACGGTCCGAAGTCGGTACCCACCGTGCCCATGGGCACCGGATCGCCACCCAGCAATTTCAGGTTGTAGGCGATGTTGCCGGCACAACCGCCGTATTCACGGCGCATGTCAGGTACCAGAAACGACACATTCAGAATGTGAACCTTGTCGGGCAAGATGTGGTTTTTAAACTGGTCTTGAAACACCATGATGGTGTCGTAGGCGAAGGAGCCACAAATCAGTGCGGACACGTTTTTTCCTTGTTGGTGGTTTTGTTTATCAGGATTGGGGATTATGCCTTATTGAGCCGGACGCGGTTAGTCCTGTTGCGTTTCTATATCGTCCCCTTTCTTCCCGGCATTCCGGCGGATGCCGGAATCCAGTTTTGATGTTTTGTCTTCTCTCCCTCCGGGAAAAGGTATTATTGTCTCTCACTCCTTTTAGGAGAGGGTAGGGGTGAGGTGATATTTTATGTCGCCTTCAACGACACCAGTCCGTCATTCCGGCGGATGCCGGAATCCAGTCTTTTATGTTCCGCCTTCGGCGGTCTTTCACTGCAATTATGCCGGTGGCTGCACCCGAGGGCATACCCTCACGTTGTTCGGTAACCAGGAAGAAAAACTGTACGAGTCAAGAACATCGGTAACACAAGAGTACAGATACATGGGCTACACTTTCAAAGACCAATAGCGGATCTTTCTTCCTTTCACCTCACGCATATTGAACTGACACAGGCGAAGGGTATCAATGTGGCCTGACAGCGCCATTCGTGCCATGGCTTCATATTCAACTGTTCGGTTTAGTAGGCGCACCT
>JBGMQT010000035.1:0-20435 GCA_048060695.1 Acidiferrobacterales bacterium | reverse complement strand
ATAGCAAAATACGATACAGAATCCGTAATTATGGATTAGACAGAGTCTGTCTATCCACCACATATGAGGGTGCTATACAGACTCTGTCTAACATACTGTTAGGGCAAAAACATGAGCAGATATATTTTTACGATTATATTTATTCTTTTATCATCTACAGCATATGCTGAAGAAATAATTTATGAGATCTACAGTTACACGGATAATCCAAAGGGCACGCTGATATCGAAGGGAGTAAAAAAATACGCCTTTAAAGACATCACCGTAGTCGAGAAGGAATACAAAGGAGAAAAGCACTGGTCGAAATCATTAGAGCTAGATAATGGTTTTTTTATTGGTGCGAGCATTTATAGGGAAGCAAGAATTACAGGGTTTGGGTTAAAGGCAATAGGTGCCCCCTGTGGTTTTAGCTGGGAGTGGTTCAATGAATCAGCACCAGGCAAGTTCGATAAGCTGCAAGAAGGCGGCGCTATTTCAGTAAAATATTATGAATTAGGTGGGCTTAAAGAAATAGTGGAAATACATTTCGATTCAGATATTTCCCTAAGATTAAATGAAACAAGAAAAACAATTGGCGGGATAACACACCGTATTTTGGTTAAAAAAGGTAGTGTTCTAAAATTCAGCCCTAACAATGCTTTCCAGCGGACAGCGGCGCTATCGCGCCCCTGCCGCTGAAGGCAAGCGTTATACGATTAAAACCGGAGATTGAAAATTAAAATATATGAAATAATTCAAGATCCAGATGTCCTTGTTGAGCTAGCCACTGAAGAGCTCGCTTATAGTCTCATGCAAGTTGCATCTACCAATCTCCAAAGCGCATAGAAAGTCATCAATGTCATGAGCAACGTAGACTACCTAAGATTTGACGAAATTACTGCAAGCGATTTTTTGCCTTTGCTAAATAGCCAGAAGATTAGAAAGCACTTAGTCGAGCATGAATTGTTTACTATTGACACTTTAACAACTTGGATGAATTCCAAGATAGAAGTAAATACCGTTTCCGGTTGCAGGGTTAGAGCTATTCTTTGTGAAGGTGAATTAGCTGGTTGGTGCGGCATACAACTTGAAGAGGAAAAATACGAGATCGCAATTGTAATTGATGATAAGTATTGGGGATTAGGCAAGCAAGTATTTAATGACATGATGGTCTGGGCAAAAGAACTAGACCATGATGAGATTTTTATACATTTTCTACATACTCGACCTGAGTATAAGTTCTTAAAGAAAATTGCAAAGAATGTCTATGAAGCTGATTTACCAGGTCGTAAATTCACAACTTATCAACTAACAGTAAAATAGCGCCTAACAGAACGTTCCACGCAGACCCAAAAAGTTACGTATCTTTTGTGGCGCTGCGCTTTGGCGCCACAGAAGCCACTTGGTTTTCAGGACTTGTGAACTCGGCGCTATGCGCAAGAAGGAGGAAACTAATGTTCATCGTTATCTTCAGGGCAAAAATAGCGGGGCTGGATGAAGAATACAATCGTACAGCGTCGAAGATGAGGATCTTGGCGGAGCAAAAGTACGGATGTTTGGGGTTTATCTCTGCGATGGAAGACGACGAAGAAATATCGATCTCATATTGGGAGAATCAGGAACAAATCAAGTCATGGAAAAATGACGCCGAGCACATTGCTGCTCAGGAGTTAGGTAAAACCAGATGGTATGAGTGGTATAGTGTGCAAATTGCAGAAGTTGTGAGGGAGTATGGAAATGACATGTAACAGGACATTTACGATTATTTATAAATAAGGAGAGTACAATGATGAAAAACATTACCTATATTGCACCGCATAAAACTGCACTTACCTTGTCACTTGTATTTGCAATCAGTTCATTATTATTCGTTATTCCCATGATCTTGATGTTTAGTTTTATGCCGGCAACGGATCAGTTTGGAAATCCCGTAAATACAAGGTTTCCATTTGCTATGATAATTCTTGTCCCCGTTTTCTACTTTGTTTTTGGCTATCTTTTTACGGCATTTTCTGCCTGGGTGTACAACAAGGTTGCAAAGCTCACTGGTGGCATCAAGGTAGAAACTTCAGAAAAGGCCGCGTCAGAAACAAGCTGACAGGCAGTTATTCGAGTTCATTTGTAACCGAAAATCGAATGTTGGTTACTGAACCAGAAGCAACACATTCAATATAGATAGTACGATATGAAGATTTGGGTAGACGCAGATGCATGTCCTGTGGTGATCAAGGAGATTTTGTTTAAGGCAGCAGAGCGCACCGGCGTACAACTAACACTGGTCGCCAACCAGCCTGTGAGCATACCGGCGCTGCGCTGTATTACTATGCTTCAGGTACCATCTGGTTTTGATGTTGCTGATAATGAAATAGTTAAAAGGCTTGGCGTGGGCGATCTTGTCATTACGAGCGATATTCCGTTGGCGGCGGAGGTGATTGAAAAAGGAGGTCATGCTCTCAATCCCCGCGGCGAGTTGTACTCAGCAGACACAATCAAGGCTCGCCTGAATATGAGAGATTTTATGGACACGCTACGTGGTAGCGGAATTCATACCGGTGGTCCGCCGAAGCTAGGCCAGAGTGATCGACAAGCTTTTGCGAATAATCTGGACAAGTTATTGTCCATGCATGTAAGAAATGCGTAACTCGGCAATTTAATTCCGCTGTATTTTTGCTAGCGTTTGTTTGAATGCGTCCAGGTAAGGCCCACCAAGCATTATGGCATTGTTGGCATGTTCCTCAGCTTCTTCTAGTTCTCCAGTTTCAAAAAAGGCATTGGCGATATTGTTGTGGGCCGGTGCGTGGCTGGAGTCAATTAGTAATGCCTTGCGATAGTACGTAATCGATTTTGTGAACTTGTTCAGCGCGTAGTAACTGTTGCCGCTACCCATCTGTGCTCCCAGGCTGTCTGGCCACTTGTTCGATGCTGTAGTGTAGGCTTTCAGGGCTACATTCCAGCGCTGGGCGTGCTCGAATGGTAATATGGTGCGCAGGTATTCATCTTCATCAGCAGTGATCGGGATTTCGGTTGGCTTAACGGCAACCATTGCCCATCGTCCGCTACGCCGCCAGGTTCGGTCGAACAGTTTGAAAGAATATCGCTTGCGTTCTATTCTGCCAGAACGCAATACAATTTCCTGTCTGCGCTTGTCGTATCCCACGACTACCGCATAGTGCCAGAGCGGCAACCACTTCACCCCAAGATTTTGCATTACCAATACCGGCCGCCCGGCATCAATTTCGGCAATAACGGCATCCAGTTGTGGATTGAGGATATAGGGAAGTCGATCAAACGTTCGGGTAGTGGCGATAATTTCCAGTTGCAGACTGCCCTGGCGTTGCGGGATATAGATTTTACTAACTAACGCATCTGGCGAGGTTTCAATGTCGCTGGAGTTGAGAACCGTTGCCAGTGCCGCAGGCCCACACTGATAGGTTTCCTGAGGGTGAAATGCAGTGTTAGTAAGCTCGGCGACCGTTTTTGTATCTTGTCGAGAGATTTCCTGAGTGGTTTCAGATGGAAGTCCTGTGCAACCGCCGACAACTATCGCAACTGGCAATAAAGAAAGACCGTTACGAATGAACGCGACGGTCTTTTCTATTCTCATAGTACAAAACTATTTTTTGGATTTAACAAACGGAAATATGTCGGTGTAACCAAGAATGTCGGTTAATACCAGAATCAGAAAAATAAGGCCGAGAGTCGCAACAAGTTCACCACCCGCCGGCAATTTTTCCAGCTTTCCGTTGAGTGCTGCCAGTTCCTGTTGACTCATGGTGTTAACGCGCTTGATGGCATCCGCGGGGTCAACGCCGAGTTTGATCAGTTGACCCTGAACATCCTGACGAGCGAGTAATTTGTGTGCTTTGGAAGCTTGTTCGATGTTTAATGTTGCATCAGTTCCCAGGATGCTGGCATAGGCAGATACCTGGATACCCAGGAAAAAAAACGTCGCAATGACACACAGACTGATGCCGCGAGAAATCTTGCGAAAGTGGTCCATTATTATTGTCCCTCCGAGGGGTATTGTTGCGTGGCTAGTATATCATCGGCTAATTTATTGCCATAAGCCGCTCGTCGGGCATGTGTGATGTCGGTCGGCAGTCAAACTGCCGTGATGCGATACCAGTTGAGATATATAACGTGCTGAATATCAGGAGCTTGCGGAGAATATAGTATCTGCTAAATAAAGATCAGGCGCTCTCGGGCGCCTGATCAAAGGTCGAGATTTCGAAAATTACGGAAACACGGGATACATCGCATCCATTCCACTGTCATTGGCACTAGGATGCATTTTGTGTATAAGTTGCTTGATCTCCGTCTCTCTGTCCCGAGGTATGTCAATCATCATCAGCACCTTACCGCGGGATATCGGCCGCTGGAATCGTACCAATTGGGTGTTAGGTACATCCGTTCCGATCAGACCTGAAACCCAGATACCGAATATCGAACCCAGAATCGCAAAAAGCGCGATGCCACCCATGGTGACATTGATTCCATCAGGCTGTGCATAATAGACGGAAAGGCCACCTAGAATCCCGGTGAATCCTCCAACAATAATCCCAAGCGCCATGGCATGATAAAAATCACTCTTCTGGCCCAGGGTTGCTTCCGGCAAATCTCTGGTATCGGTGCCGTCCTTAGCCAGCACATGAATACGACGCTCCTCGATCCTGGCTAATAGCAAATGCCGCATTGTGGATTGCGCTTCTTTGATATTAGGAAGGAGAAAATATAGCCGTCTTCTCATAACAACCTCCATTGTTCTGAATTGCAGGGGGACTGCTTACCGGCAGTTAGACTGCCAACGATTGAAGAGGTTCAGTGTATTGACCTGTGCGAAAAATAAAATAACAAATTTGATGGGGGTAAATTGAATTTGGCATGAATTATGTTGGAATTAAGAACTGTGCCTTGTTTTACGAACTGTTCATCATACCGCTGAGAACCATGTCGGTATAACTGACAATGCCAACCAATTCCTTGTTTTCTACTACCGGCGCACGGGACAAACCAAACTTGTCGAACAGCCTTGCGCAGTAGCGAATATCCATGTCCGGATCTACCGTAAGCACCGGTTTTGACATAATTTCATAAATATTAACGCGCTCCGGTGCGCGGTCTTTCGCCAGCACCTGGCGGGCAATGTCGGCGATCAGAACAATTCCATATTCGTCATTCTCATGGCGCTTATTAACCAGCAGGCACTTCGTTTCGACATGTTTCATTCTGTTCAATGCATCCTGAACGGATGTCAGTCCATCTACAACGTCAAATCTGGATTTCATAACATCGCGAACGCGCACGATCTTTTCGTCGCTCATAGTTTTTCCTCCACGGCTTCTTTCAATTCCTTTATCTGATGAGTTACACCTACGGCATCCTCCACATCGATCTGAAAAGCGATACCGGTTCCGGGTTTACTTTCAAACTTTCCGGCTTCCGATATAGTTTCGAGAATATGCCGGCTCAAGTGTTCCTCGACCAGAAACAGCAACATGTCTCTTTGTGTTTCCAGGCTCAATCCAAGGAAAGTCTTGGGCGCATCCAGCCCCTCTCCACGAGCCTGCTTGAGAACCGTGGCGCCAGTGGCGCCAGCCTCGCGGGCGGCGATCATAATCGAATCGGTATCGTGGTCCTCTACGAGGGCGATGATTAATTTAAAATGCATTTTTACCTCCAGACCGTGATGGAATTAATCGTTCTCGTGATCCTCTCCGGATCGACTGGCCTGCTTACGGGTTGCCGACAAGTGTGTGCGCCACTGTGAAATTTGAGCATAGCCCATGACAGTTATTATAGGAAACAGAGCAGCAAATGCGATCAGCCCAAAGCCATCGAGTAGAGGGCTGCGACCTGGTACGGTGCTGGCCAGACCCAGACCCAGCGCCATTATCAGTGGTACGGTAATGGTCGATGTAGTAACACCGCCCGAGTCATAGGCCAGCGCTACAATCAATTTGGGTGCGAACAGGGTTTGAATAATTACGAAAATATAACCGGCGACGATGAAATAGTGGATCGGTGCGCCGGTCACTATTCGATAGGCCCCCAGCGAGGTACCGATAGCAACGCCCACTGCAACGGCCAGTCGCAATCCCCAGGTATGGATGGCGCCACCGGAGACGTTTTGTGCCTTCAGGGCCACGGCGATCAGGGCGGGTTCGGCGATGACTGCGGCAAAACCAATCGCCGCGGCAAAGAGATACACCCACTTGTAGTCCTGCCACGAGAGTGATGTTGCCGCAACCCCCATTCCACGCTGGATAAACTCGGGGTCGGTCAATTGCTGCGCCATAAATTTGCCGAGCGGGAACAATGCCTGCTCCAGACCGACCAGAAAGAAGCCAAGGCCCAACACCACATACAGGATTCCCACCAAAGTGCGTTTGAGGTTTGGAATAGGGCGACGGAGTACGAATACCTGGAACCCGAACAGGACAGCCAGTATGGGCAGAACGTCACGAATGGTAATCAGCAAGGTGCTGGCAATTTCCAGTAGATAGGCCATTACACCACCATGCCGTAGGCCATGACGAATATCATTGGCGTTAACGAGGCAAAAGCGATCAGGCCAAAGCCGTCTATCATAGGATTGCGCCCCTTGATGCTTGAGGCCAGACCGACGCCCAGTGCCGTCACCAACGGCACAGTAACGGTGGAGGTGGTGACGCCGCCCGAGTCATAGGCAATACCGATTATTTCTTTGGGAGCGAAGGCAGTCATAATAACTACCCCGGTGTAACCCGCAATAATGACGTAGTGAATCGGCCAGCCCTTCAGGATACGTATCACACCGATAACAATGGCAAATCCCACTGAAAATGCCACGGTGATACGTAAACCTAATGCATAACGCCATTGCGCTTCCTCGCCGGGATCAATGGCCCCGGCCTCGGCTGCAACTTTAGCCGCTTCACCTGCGACCGCGATCAATGCGGGCTCGGCAATGGTGGCGCCAAACCCAAGAGAGAACGCAAATATGAGCAGCCATGTCAGGCTGCTCTTGCGCACAAATGCATAGGCCATTGCTTCACCAATCGGAAACAAGCCCATTTCAAGCCCACGAATAAAAAGTGATAGACCGATTACTACGAACAGAGCACCACTCAATAGTTGGAGAAGATTGGGAATGGGTTGGCGCAGCACCAGATACTGGAAAATAGCGATAACAAAAATGATGGGCAGCAGATCGCGTACGCTCTCACTCAGTTGTCTGAAAATCCCGGCTAGTGCTTTCTTCAAATCTCGGTATTCCTTGCAGTTAGCGCAGACCTTACCCTATGTGACGGGGACTGTTAACACAGGCCCTGCAAGGAATTGCCGGGGTCTCAGGAAAACGGGCTGCCAATAAGGCAGAAAAAGAGCGGAAGGGCGGGGAGAAGGATTTATTCGAGAAAAATGATACCAAAACCGTCCGACGTAACGCGAATTACTTCTGCACGAGTGACAATGGGCTCGTCGTTGCCCCCAGTTGAGGATATTTCAACAAATAATTCTGTTCCCAGTGACGGTATGGGTGAATCACCTTTTTTGAGAAAAGCGCCACCTTCGCTTAGGTCTTTGGTTGTTAGTGTGGCCTGGTGACCTTCCACTGACACCGTTGCAGTGACTTCCACATCGCGGCGAGCGTAATTGCGACGTTCCTGTTTGTTTGATGCTGACATGAGTGCGGTCTGCCATGGTTATTGGATCGTTGTTCTTTCAAGTCTAGCTCGGTGGTAACGTGACGCAAGCAGAAGCTGCGATTTTGCCCCAATTCCGATGCGTCTATATACCCGCAGGATTGTCGATTAATGGAAGGTAGTCCATTGGTGATATACCGTGTTCTCCGGCGGGAATGACCTTCCTGATTTCAGGCGCTCCCCTGGGCCTATCGATGGCTTCTTGCATAAGGTCGACTATTTTTACCGATTCATATCTCTGTTTATCCGGATTTAGAATTAGCGCTACCCGTGGTTTCAGTCGGCGTTCACGGTTGACCGTGGCCACCACACCGATGGCCCCAGTGGTCAGTTCTACCAGGCTTCCGATGGGGTAAACCCCCATACACTGAATGAACTGTTCCACCAGCCCGGGGTGAAAAGCCGATGTGCGCCACTGGTACATCTTTGACAGCGCTTCATAAGCGGTCATGCCTTTGTGGTAAGTTCGGTCGCTTGTGATTGCATCGTAGCAATCGACTATGCCTGCGATCATGCCGAACTCCCCGATATTGTCACCCTTGATGCCGCTGGCGTAGCCACCGCCACCATAACGTTCATGGTGGTTAGCCGCTACTGCAATGGAAATCGGTAATATGCCGGGTGATTTTTCCAGAACCTCAACACCAAGGGGCACGTGGGTCTTGATGATCTCGAACTCTTTGTCAGTTAGTTTGCCTTGCTTATTGATAATCTCTGTGGGGACTTTCATCTTGCCAACATCGTGAAGCAGCGCGCCCACTCCCAGAAGGTTCAATTCTTCACGGGTCATGTCCATGTGACGACCGAAAGTCAGCGCCAGGATGCAGACCCGGACGCTGTGCAGCGCGGTGTACTCATCGATACTTTTAAGTTGTGACAGCACACCCATGGCATCGGGGTTGCTGATGATGCTCTCCACCATGTTGGCAATGACAGCCTTGGTAGCGGCGCTATCAATCGTGCGTCCCAGGCGTACGTCTTCCAGGGTTTGATAAAGCACATTTCGAGTCTCGGACTTTATTTCGCGTGCACGTGGCAACTCTTGTTCGAGTGTGGTTGTTTCGGGACGCCAACGTTTTTTAATCGGGGGAGTCTTTCGCGCCTGACCCGGGTCCGGGACAGGTACCCGTCTACCCGTGGATTCGGATTCCACATTGACGCTGATATTGGGTCGGCCAGTTGGGCGGGGCGAACCGCCACCTGATACATGATTGGTTTCTATGTAGACGTAGTCGCATAGATGCCTGATTTCGGCCAGTATGGAGTCATCGTCCAGTTCGAATCCCTGGAACAGAAAATGGGTTTCTTTCCACGGCCTGTCCAGCTCGGAAATATACATCCCTTTCCTGAGATCACCGACGTCGATTTTCTTTTTCATTTCCTGGCAAACACACCCAAACCTCACCGTAAGGGTTTGCACCTTACTATCTGCGAGATTTACCCCGATTCTGCGAATCCTCTCCAGGACTCACCCCCGATAGTAATACTAGATCAGTAATCGCGCGGCCGCATCCGAAAAACCTTTGTATTTATAAGTATTACATATAAGCCGTTTACCTGGGAGAGCAGGTCAGGTGCCGGTTTTTTCCACCACATCATCAGCTGACCAGGGTACCAGCGCGTCGTCGAGTTCCTTGAAGTTCCAGTGTTTGTGATCCATAAGCTGGCTCAACCGGATATTTCCCGTCGCGTTCAGTATATTACCTGGTACCTTGGCGTTGTCTTCCGCCAGGTTACGAATCAGATCCTTCACCTTGGCGCGGGTCATTTTTTTCTGCGAACCACAGAGGTTGCAGGGGATGATGGGATATTGTTGCTCTTCCGCATAGTGAATGATGTCGGCCTCCTGGCAATAAGCCATTGGTCGAATGACGATATGGTGCTTGTCATCAGTCAACAATTTCGGCGGCATCGAACGCACTTCTCCACTGTAGAGAATAGACATGAGAAGGCTTTCAATAATGTCGTCACGATGATGGCCCAGAGCCACCTTGTTAAAATCGTTATTCTTGGCGTAACGATATATATGACCGCGGCGAAGACGCGAACACAGCGAACAATAAGACTTACCTTCAGGGATTTTGTCCATGACTACCGAATAGGTATCACGGTGCAGTATTTCATGTTCATAACCTCTGTCCGTTAGCCACGTTCGCATGGCGTGGTCGCTCCAGCCGGGTTGGGCCTGGTCCAGTGTCAGTGCGAAGAGATCAAATTTCTTGTTGCTGCGCATCCTGAGCAGATGCAGTAATCGCAACAGGGTATAGGAGTCTTTACCACCGGAGAGACAGACCAGAACACGGTCACCCTCACCAATCATGCCGTAGTCTGCAATGGCGCGACCGGTGTAGTGCAGTAATTTCTTTTCAACGCGAGACACGGGAATTTCCCAGATTGAGTGCGCCTATTTTCCGTGAAAGGACGGGAGAATTCCAGTATGGTTCAGTTAACACCGGGTGCCGGTGGATAAAAAGACCGCTGGATTAAAAAAATGCGAGATATTGAGCTAATGATTTTCCTGCTGGTAGCATTATGGCCGGTTCTGGGACTAATCGTGTTACATCTGGTGGGTCGGATCGGTGCAAACAAAGGTAAGGGTGTTCTGCCGCCGCCAGTAAATTTCTCGGAAATACTATCGCGCATGTACCTATGGCCAATAGTGTGGTGGCGGGTTCAACGTACCCGCGACCATAAGGGGTGAGGGATGAGGGTTAATCAGGCACCGTTACCAGGGTGGAGCATATTGAGCAGATTGGCGCTTTCTTCCTCACTCAAACCAACTTCGTCCATGAGATCCGCTCCCTGCGGGAATCCGTAACCGCACTTACATTTTTTTGCGGAAAGGGGAAGCATGGCCGTGCAATTCGGGCAATCTTTTTCGTTGGGGTTGGTCGTAGTCTTCGCATTCGCCTCAATGGGAGTGACCCTGTTTTTAGCCTTGGCCCCGGGGCGCCGGGCGCTTGGCTGTGATGCCGATTTCTTGCCAGCGGATTTCGTGGCTCCTGCCGTCTCGTTGTTGAGTGCAGACGGGGCCGCCGTCATCTCTTTTTTTATTGATGACTGCGCCTGACGAACACGTTTTGCGGCGGCTTCTGCTTCACTCGCCATTTTCTCTCTTATCTTGGGTGACGGTGATTTTCGGCCCGACTGTCGAGCTGCCATTTTTTCCGCGGCAGCGCTGGCGGCTGCCTCGGCTTGCAGCTTTTTCTGCTGCGCTTTTTTAGCCGCTGCCAGCTTTATCCGTTCCTGCTTTTTCTTTTTTGCCGCTGATTCTTTTTCCGCTTTCTGTTTCGCGATGAGCGAATTTTTTTCCGCCTGCATCGCTCTTTTTTTAGTACGCTTCTTCGCCTTCTCCCAGACACTTTCCTGCTTCTTTTGTGCCTGTTCCTGTGCCCGGGTCTTTTTGGCTTCCTTGCGCAATTCGAGCACGAGTTTCATCTGCTCGTCGTACTCGGCCCTGGTTTCGTGATATTCCTGGTTGGCTGATTTGGCGGCTGCAATTTTGTTAGCATCGCCGGGGGAGTGGGCTTGATCGGTAATCGCGACTTCGGCGGTTGCTTTTGCCTGCTTCATGCGGGCCTGAAGGTATTCGGCGTAGACCTGCGCCTCTTGTTCGGCCATTTCCAGCGCACGATAAGAGCCGGTTGTCGCCGACGCCTCGAAGACAAACCCGCACTGACAATGCGTCACGTCTACCGGATTATCACCCGCACAACGTGGGCAGATTTTGCTAAAAATGCTCATGTAAAGCCTTAATCAACGCCATCCAAAACACTCTAGGTAACTAAATAGCACACCTGACCCTGTAACCACATCTACTAATGGATGGTCCGCTTGGAGTGGCAGACAAACGGCCAACGATTATTGTAGAGGGAATTCCACCAATATCACCGTGTTTATTGTCGTCGTTGTCCCCGGGGCAAGGTAAACTGCCACTCTGCCAAGTACCACCTAACACTATAGTATATAAAACAGCGGGTTACGAATCGCAGCAGTAATAAACTGAATTCATTAGAGGTTTTTGTGTGAGCGTGGGGAATAGATCGAAAATTGCATATTCTGATGCTGAATGGCGCCGGCGATTGACCCCGGACCAATATGCTATTTGTCGGCAGAAGGGCACCGAGAAGCCATTTTCGAGCCACTATGTCGATAACAAGGCTCAGGGATATTACCACTGCATTGCGTGCGGTGAGCGTCTTTTCAGCTCCAGCGCCAAGTATGACTCCGGAAGCGGTTGGCCCAGCTTTTATGAGGCCGGCAACAAGGATGCCGTGCAGGAGAAAGAAGATGTTGGTCAGGGGATGAGGCGTACCGAGATACTCTGTGCACGCTGTGATTCCCATTTGGGGCATGTTTTCGAGGATGGCCCGGCGCCAACCGGTTTGCGCTATTGCGTAAACGCACTGTCGCTGGAATTTAAGTCGGAAGACAATTCATGAGTCAGATTAAGCACTACACTGGCAACAGCCGTGGGCACGCGGTGCAAATGGTAGAAGCCGAGGGTGGCGAGATTGTTCTGGAAGACGATTCACGGTGGCAGGTTTACGAAGGTTTTGTCGGCAAAACCAAAAAGTGGCAGGCCAACGAGATGATTACGGTAACAAAAAACCGGGATATATTATTTCCCTATCGCCTGGTCAATGTCCATAAAAACGAATCTGTCGAGGCCAGGTTGCTGTAACGTTACCGGCGCTCACTCTAATCCTGTCCAAGCAGGTAGCGAAAGCGCGATTCGAATGCCTTGTTCCGGATTTGCTCGGTCTGTTTTTTGCTGTCCATCAGGGGCGACTCAACCCATTCATTGGAGTTGTCGTCAAATACGGCAAATCGCCACGAACGCCCCACCTTGTAAACCATACCTACATCTTTGTTAGCCTGTTCCAGCGCATCGAGCCGGCTCATACCCTGGGTTACCTGACCCGTCGTTCGTATTGGCGCACGCTGCTCGATGATTTCTGTGTTCATTAATTCGCCGCCAGTGTCGATTACTATTTCGGAGATGGTTGGCACACGATCGAGGATGTACCCCAACATGAGTATTTTTAGATTTTCATTGTGGGTGCCGATAGCATCCAGCACCCTGTCTGCGGCTATCTGGCACCGTTGGACCTGGTCCGGTTTCTCAATATAATCGGCCCCCATTTGCCAGCCTTTGTCCATGTCACCATCCATCTTGTCAAAAAAAGATTTGCCGTCAGCCAAAATTTCATCTGCTACATCGACAATCTTTGATCGTTCACCAATGGTGACTTTGATTTTCATGGCTGCCTGCTTAAAGTGATTTAATTCCGGTGCGATTGAAACCGGCGACAGAAAAGAAAGCGAGTTTAATGCCAGAATACAAACAGGGAAAGACCGGGACCATGTTGAAATTGCTGTTTATCATCGAACAAGGTGGCATCCCGGTCTATTCAGACGAGTTTCCCCGGGCCGGCTTTGACGTCAGTGTGGTGCTGTCGATGCGTAAGGCGTTGGCGAAATTGAGATTATATCGACCCGATATCATTTGTACCGAGCTCAACTATGATCCCGGTTTTCGCGACCGCGTCAGCAATCTGGAACCATTGCTGGCGAAATTACAGAGCACAAGCCCGCAAACCCGGGTAATAGTTTTCCTGGAACCGGAGCACCTTCCCAACCTGCAACGGTTGCAGAAACGATTCGAGGTATTTGATGCGCTCTACTATCCATTGCAAATGGAGGATATCCTCCGGAGTCTTGATAGAGCGGCTTCAACCTTTGGGGAATAACATACCGATTTATTATAGCGGGCATTGATACGTAACTGCGAGAGGTGTGGACAAAGGCAAGTTCTCAGTCCAAAAGGGAGTCGATAATATGTAGCAAGGTTGGACCCGGTGGTTTCACGATAAAGTCAATCGCGCCCTGACGTTTTGCCCAGACCTTGTCAGTTTCCTGGTCTTTCGTCGTGAGTATAACCACCGGGATTTCCCTGGTTTCCGGGCTAGTGGTAATTGCTCGGGTGGCTTCAAATCCGCTGATACCGGGCATTACCAGGTCCATGAAAATCAATGCGGGTTTCTCGCTGTTCGCCATCTCGATACCTTCTTCCCCGCTTGCCGCAGTTATTACCTGATGCCCCCCCTTCTCCAGTACTTTTGTTGTCGCCTTTAACATTGTCGGAGAATCATCTACTACCAAAATTCGTGCCATTGCCTACTACCCCGGTTATTTTTCTTTACTTAATCCTAACAATTCTGGGGGCATTGTAAACTCCTTGGACTGGACGATGATGGCCCTCGACTCTAATCTTTACAATGTATTGAATAATATGCACCGCCACCATTGTATTGTACGCATCTGACTGGATGACACGGAGGTAAGCATGCAAATTGATATTCACAGCAGGACCATCGAAACAAGCGAACAGGGTTACTTGATGGAGAAAGGGGACTGGGACGAGGATTTTGCCAGCGAAATAGCTCGACGTGATGGTATATCGCTCTTTACCGACCACTGGGAGTTGATTTGGTATTTTCGGGACTACTTTGAAGAAAATCAAAGGAACCCGACCATGCACACCATGGTTCGGTCACTGGGAAAATCCAGGGGGAAGCACTTCCACGATCAAAAGACATACGAGAAACATATTTATTCGCTTTTCCCGACAGATCCAATCCATGAATTGTGCAAACTGGCGGGTCTACCGATGCCGCCGCCAGATACCTGAGCCGAATTGCTATCTGTCGTTGTGGAAGCCTTTTTGAGGCAGGTGGCCCGGCTCAACCAGGGGAATTCGTAATAGTCGTATTTTATTGTCGGGAAGGATCCTGTTTCGTGGCCGCATGATTGTGTCGCACTATTTTGCTGACTCATCTCGGGCCGCAGCAATACGTTGCTGAAAAGTAGCGATTTCGCTGTCCATGCCGAGATTGAATTTGGTGTTACAAAATTTGAGCAGTGGTAAAAAGCGCAGCACCAACGCCAGGCTATGTGGCGCAATGGCATTGCTGTTGAGTTGGGCCAGTATCTTCATTCCGGTATCGATATAAGTCACGGCGCTAGTCAGGCTTCCCTCGTCAGCGTTGGGCATCACCACTTCTTCGACGGCGGCAGATTGATTTGCCACCTTTTCAATAGATTCGCGGTAATCTGTGAGCTGAGCTTTGGTGCATTCCAGAATCTGTTTATTGTCGAACGGTTTAAGAACAAAATCATTTGCGCCACAGGCGTAGGCGCGTTCGCGGGTAACATCATCTTCGGCGCTGGTAATGACAATAATCGGGATGTCACGCAGACCGGCGTCGTCTTCAGCGCGAATCTTGCAGATGAAGGTGTATCCGTCCATCTCCGGCATTTGGATATCGCTGATAACGAGCTCAATGCTGCTGTCCTGACGTAATACCTGCCAGCCAGCCGCACCGTTTTCAGCCTCAACGAGATGAAAGTAAGGAGAGAGAAATTTGACGATGGTGCGTCGCACAACACGTGAATCGTCGACGACGAGAATATGCGGTTTGTTGTCTGCCAATTTCGTTCCAGTGCGGGTTATTCTTTGCTAAATATAGCAGTATATTAAACAATTCAACTACCTGTTCGGGGCGCCCCGAATATATCGGACATTCCACCGGCTGCCGGCGGGAAGTATTGTAGTGGGACCTCTATGGAAAAAAGGCAAGTTCGTGCGTAGTTTATTAGCCACCATCATTATTTCTGTCGCTTTGCTCACCGCTCTGCCGGTCGGGGCAAGCCCCAGCGCAGACAATAGTACTACCCGTTTGGCGCGTGAGGGCATCGACAGTTTGATGCGTCTTGAATTTGATAAAGCCACGCGTGTATTTAAACGTTTGGGTTCAACTTACCCCGACTATCCCCTGCTCGGCGTTCTTGAAGCCAGTGTCTATTGGGTAAAAGCCGAGGCCAGCCAGGGTGAGGAAACAAAACCCGCGTGGAATGAGGCCTCTGTCCAGCTTGCCAACGCGATAAAGATCGCTACTAAAGGTGTGAAGAAATACCCGAACAATTATTTGTGGAAACTTAACCTTGGCATGGCAAACTTTTATGCCGGCCGGGTAGAAATAGAGCGGCAGAACCTCTTTAAAGCTATTCGTTATGCCCGAACGGGCAGGGACATTTTGCGTGATTTAATCAAGGAGCGACCGAATACCGAGGATGCTTATTTCGTGCTCGGAGTATATGAATATCTGGCGGGATCGGTACCGAGAAGCCTGCGCTGGATTACCTACATACTGGATATTCGTGGCGAACGCGATCTGGGCATCCAGTATCTCAAGCGCGCCACGGCAGGAGCCGAAGTAATGGCGCCCGAGGCGGCCCGCATGCTATTGGTCGCCGCAGCAATAGAGCCGGAATATAATCAACCCTGTCAGTATCTTCCTCTGGCTCGGGATACCCGGCGAAACTATCCGCAAAATCCACACTATTCCATTGCATTGCAGTTGATACTCGCTAATTGCGGTTACCCCGGGGAAGCGCTGGCGGAAAACAAGCGCGCCTTCCGTGTTTATATCGAGCGTTTTTCCGGCATGACCGATGCACTCAATCTGGTCAAGTTGCAGGTCTATCCGGCAATGGGCGCGCTGGATGAAATCGAGAAACTGGCGCCGGTATTCGAAAATAAAAATTATCATTTCTGGTATCTTGCCAAAGCCCAGACCTATGATGTGATCGGCCAGCGCAAGAAGGCGAGGTACATGTATCGCGAAATAGAATCCGCGGGTGACAATCCAGACGAATCGACCACATTTAGCGAACCCCCGCCTGATCTGGTCTATGACAAGGCGATGCTTTATCTCAAACAACCCTACCGCCGTATTGAGCCGGTGAAGGTCAACAAAAAAACAGCACTGTCGCTGAATATTCCTGGAAAAAAATCAACCAGGTCTGCCGGCTCGAAATTGAGCGACCGGTAAACACACTCGGCGTTCCTTTCGTACCGGAATACCGGTTGTGCCCTTGCCCGGGAGCCAGTGTCATTGTTGTTATTACCAGGCTTAGGCGGAAATGACGGTCAGATTTCGTGATTATTACCAACCAAAATACTTGTTATTAGACTATCCTTATTTGAAGGGTATATTCAGGGGTCTACTATGTCTCAAGAGCAACGTATTGCAGTTCAGGATCTGCGCGATAGTCCGCGGAAAAATGTTCGTTACAAATTCAAGTTGGACCATCCTGATTTTCGCGAGCGAGAATGCGAAACGCGAGATCTGAGTTTGAGTGGTGCCTTTGTTGAAGGGAAATTTGTCGAAATCGGGCCCGGAGATACGATAAATGTCGAATTTGAGTCAAGTACGGATAAATCAACAAAACATCGCTTTAGTTCCACTGTGACTCGTGTGACTTCCGAAGGACTGGGGCTAAAGTTTTTTAGCCTGGACATGGATACCTACGGTGCTCTGCTGGATTTAACCCTCCGAAACTGAGATTCAGGGTCAGTGGACCCTTTTTTGGCCAAGCTGGGTCGATAAAACTGGCCGATGTTGTTGGCTGCGAGTCACAGGAAATCTGGCCACAAATAGACTACAATTAAAGTGTGTAAACCCATGTTACTTGTCCAGATACCCAAGGAGGGGTGGCGATGGAAAATGCAGGCGTAGCGCGGGAAACAAATCGTCGGGATAATCCGCGCGTTAGTGTCACCCGGCCGGTAGTTCTAAATCACGCCAAAATGGGCGCTGATGCAGGCTGGATCAAAGATGTCAGCCTCGACGGCGCTTTTGTTCAATCCAAATGGAAAGACCTGCCAGCTTTCAGCGCGGTGGAGATCACCGTGACCTTGAGCACCGGTGAGGAGCACAAGGCCAGGGAGTATCGATTACCCGCAACCGTGGCTCGCTGTACCGAAGACGGTGTCGGTCTGAAGTTTGACCATCTGAACATGGAATCCTACAGCGTGTTGCTGGACTTGCTGTACAGCAACTAGATTTCAATACTTTAAAGTCAGTCATGCTCGCAATGATGTGGGCCAGGTAGTTTAATCACATCATGAATCAGCGTCAGACGGACCTTCTGCACACCATCCTTTCCCGGCCCACGGCCCCTTTCGCGAGGACCTGGTCGTGGATGTCGTGACCCACACCTTGCGTCGGCATCACGTACCTTATTTTTTTGATCCTGTTGGGAATATTGTGATCGGCGTAACCTCTGTAAAGGAATACCGCGCGTTGCTTAGAGGTCGTGAGAATGAGCCGATCCGTGTTCTGGCCGCACACATGGATCATCCGGGATTTCACGGTGTTAAATGGCTGCCGAACAACCACCTGCAGGTGAAGTGGTTTGGTGGCTCGCCGGTAAAACATCTCAACGGTACCTGTGTGTGGTTGGCAGATACCAATGGCGCACTGGGTCGTGGCACATTACATTCGCCAAAGTTGCACAAGTCAAAGCGTTATTTGCATTCTGCAGAGATCTGGTTTGAGATCAGAACCCTGATTAAGGGGCCCATCGCCAGCGATATATTTGGCGGATTCGCCTTCCGTAAACCCGTGTGGCAAAGCGGCAAGCGACTCTATGCGAATGCCGCCGACGATCTGGTTGGTGTGTTTGCCATTGTCGAAACTACGATTGCCGCTTTTCGCATTAAGACAAAAACAGCACCACCGTTTATTGGTTTGCTGACGCGAGCGGAAGAGGTTGGGTTCGTCGGCGCCATCGCACATTTTGAGCTCGAATGGTTGACCCGGGCAAAGCGACCCTGTGTATTTGTGAGTCTGGAGGCATCGCGCACCTTGCCGGGTGCGGAACTGGGCAAGGGACCGGTTGTACGTTTGGGGGACCGGCGTACAGTTTATGAATCGAGTTATCTCAAAACACTGATTGACCTGGCGCAGCGCGTGCTGCCGGGCAGACATCAACAGCGAATCATGGATGGCGGCGCCTGCGAAGCCGCAGCGGCCACGATCTGGAACATTCCCGCCATTGGCATTACCTTGCCATTGGCGAATTATCACAATCAGGGCTTTGAAGGCGGGCAGGATTGCCTGCATCCACAAGGCCCGGCTCCCGAGTACGTTCACATGGACGATATCGAAGGTTTATTAAAGCTGTGCCGCGCGCTGGTAAAACCGGGATTAAACTGGCGTGAGCCCTGGAAAAAGCAGCAACAAGACCTCATAAAGAATGCCAGAAAATATCAACGCTATCTCTGACGAATTCACACCAGTGCGCTGTACGCATGACAGACCGGTTGAGAAATATGATGTCGATCAAATTCAATAGAAAAACGGTTATCACCAACATTGCCTGGATCGCGGCGTTCACATTGGTGTTTTTCGGTATACGATTTTACCAGCAAAGTGATATGCCCAGGGGCAAGGCCCCGGCTGTTGCTGGTATTACGCTTAGTGGCGATCACGTCTCGATTGAGAAGTCGGCCAAACCGGTGCTGCTGCACTTCTGGGCCACCTGGTGCCGCATTTGTCAGTGGGAGCATGACACCATTGCATCATTGTCTAAAGATTATGCGGTGATCTCGATCGCCATCCAGTCGGGTAGTGACAATGAAGTAAAAAGTTATATCAAGAAAAACGGTATTGTTATTCCCGTTCTCAATGACACGTTCGGACAGTTCGCCATGGACTATGGTGTGCGGGCTGTGCCGAGTAGTTTTGTTATTGACAGGAATGGCGTTATTCGGGCGGTGGAGGTCGGGTATACGTCGGAGATCGGGTTGAGGTTGCGGCTTTGGTGGGCAAGCCTGACGGCTTGATTTGGCTTAGTTCCTTCTCCCTCCGGGAGAAGGTTACGACTACAAGGATGTAGTCGGTAGAGCGACGCAGGGTGCCAAAGCCAAGGATCAGGGAATATTGATTTATCGCTCCGCGGCTGGTCTATTGCTTCCTCTTTTCTCCTTTACTGTCATTCCGAGCTTGTCGAAGGATCATGCCTCTCGTCCGTCATTCCGGCGGAGGCCGGAATCCAGTCGTTTATGGTTCGCCGGTGGCTGCACCCGAGGGAATACCCTCACGTTGTTCGGTAACCAGGAAGACGACGAACACGACTGCACGGACGCAGGAGGCTCGCTTTCCGTATTTTTCGTCGCCTGTGTCGGCTGCGCGATGTACATGGACGTACAAGTGTCGCGGGAGGCAGGAAGCCGAGAGCGACCCCACGGGGATTTGGAAAACCAATCGATGCTCGGCACGATGTACCTGGACGTACGAAAAGCACAGAAAAAAGTGGGGTCGGTAGCCTCGGCTCCGACCCCACTTTTTTCTGACTCTGTCTAACATACTGTTAGAGGTAAAAAATGGAAACATCGCATGGCTCATATATTATTACTGGTCATCAAGCTAGGTATAATCACGAAATTTGATATGCTGAAAAAATTGAGACTAGGTTAAAAATATATTTAGGAGAAAATGAAATGGCAGTTCAAGAAAAAAGCGGAATCTGCGAAGCTTGCAATAAACAGGTTATGGTCAGGCGTAAGGGTACTAATCACATACTGCACCTAATTTTATCCATATTGACGGCAGGTTTGTGGGTTATTGTTTGGGTTTTGGTATCTATAAAATTTGGTGGTTGGCGTTGCAGTCAATGTGGTAGCACTAAAATCAGCCAAGTCGGATAAAAACCTCTAACAAGGCAAATCAACATGGATCGTTAAAAGCGTCGCGCCAAAAACGCGCAACACTTTTAACGCCCAGTTATTTGCAACGTTATACAACAACTAGTAGTTGAACGAGAGATAGTATTAATGAAGGTCAGGGGCTTGATCAAGAAATTAGAGGAGGACGGTTGGGAACAAACCAGAATGAAAGGTAGTCACCGCCAGTTACGGCATTC
>JBGMQT010000034.1:0-21037 GCA_048060695.1 Acidiferrobacterales bacterium | reverse complement strand
CACCAGTCCTGGATATTGCGCATCCATTCAAAATAGGTGTTCTTCCAGTTGTCCGGTACAAATTTGATAGAGCCATTCTCGACCGCCTCGATGGCCGGTTTCGCCAGCGCTTCGATTTTCACGTACCACTGGTCCGTAAGATAGGGTTCAACCACGGCACCGGAACGGTCACCGCGCGGCACCATCAGTTTATGGTCATCGATTTTTTCTAGCAGGCCCTGTTCCTTCAAGTCGTGCACGATAGCATCACGTGCTTCGTAGCGATCCAGTCCGGCATACCTGGTGGGCAGCTCTTCAGCTTTCGGTTCACCCTCGACACCGGGGTAGTATTCCCAATGTGCCGTTTCCAGCATGGCGGCATCAGGTGTCATCACGTTGATCAGCGGCAGGCCATGGCGTTTGCCGACTTCATAATCGTTAAAGTCGTGGGCGGGTGTGATCTTGACGCAACCGGTACCAAATTCGGGATCGACATAGTCGTCGGCAACGATGGGGATCTCACGACCTGTCAGCGGCAGGCTGACGGTCTTGCCGACAATATCTTTATAACGTTCATCGTCCGGGTGTACGGCGACGGCAGAATCACCCAGCATGGTTTCCGGTCGGGTGGTGGCGACAATCATGTGACCACTTCCATCAGATAACGGATAACGCATGTGCCACATATGGCCCGACTCTTCTTCCGAGATTACTTCGAGGTCCGACACTGCGGTGTGCAAAATGGGGTCCCAGTTCACCAGACGTTTGCCGCGATAGATCAAACCTTCGTCGTAGAGACTGACAAAGACTTCCTTGACGGATTCGGACAGGCGTTCATCCATAGTGAAACGTTCGCGCGACCAGTCGAGCGAGCAACCCATGCGTCGCAGCTGGCGGGTTATCTGGTTGCCGGATGTTTCTTTCCAATTCCAGACCTTGTCGATAAAGGCGTCTCGCCCAAGATCATGGCGGGTTTTATTGTCGGCGTTGAGCTGTCGTTCTACCACCATTTGTGTGGCGATGCCGGCATGGTCGGATCCTGCCTGCCACAAGGTCTTCCTGCCACACATGCGGTGATAGCGGATCAGCGCATCCATAATGGTGTCCTGAAAGGCGTGTCCCATGTGCAGATTGCCGGTGACATTGGGCGGCGGGATCATGATGCAGTAGGACTCTTCGCCTCCCGCGGGTTCGAAATATCCCTTGTCTTCCCAGGTCTGGTACCACTGTTGCTCGATGGCGTGGGGATCGTAGGTTTTATCCATCTGTTTTTCTTTGTAATTAGATTGAGACGTGAGTCTCGGTGATGTAATTTCGTTTCAACAAGGTCGGGGATTATACAGAACATTGGTGCGCGGGCGTAAGCATTCATTAGCCGTGATATGATTCAAAACAGTCAGTTAACCGGGAACAGGTCTGGGGCTGCCATGACGGCTGAAAATAAAACCAATAATACCTTTGTCGTAATTTTATCCACCACCTTCGCGCTCAAGTTAATTCTGTCGGCGTGGTTTCCGATTACCGGTGACGAGGCCTACTTCACACTGTGGGGTCTGTACCCGGACTATGGGTATTACGACCACCCACCCATGCTTGGCTGGTGGCTGGCGGCACAAATGCAGGTCTCCGATGCCCTGTGGTGGCTGCGGCTACCATCGGTGCTGGTGACAACCGGCATTGGCTGGGTCATTTATCAGATGTTTCGTCGACAGGACGAGCAGATAGCAGCTTGGGTGGCCAGCCTGTACCTGCTGGCGCCAATCAATCTGCTCATGTTCGTTATCGCCAATGATATTCCCCTGTTGTTATGGGCGTTCCTGTCGGCGTTGGCGTTTTATCGCGCACAGGACACAGATGACTTGCGCTGGTACCTGGCCAGTGGTGTATTGCTGGGCCTGGCCTTTCTGTCCAAGTTTTTTGCTGGCGTGCTCGGGCTTGCCTATGCCGTGTATATACTGGCCTTCGTGCGTCGTGGTTTGCGCCCCTGGTTGGGAATTGCACTGGTAGTGGTGGGTGCCATGCCGGGAATTGCCGTCAACCTGTTCTGGAATTACCAGAACTGCTGGAACAACTATTTATTCAATCTGTTCAATCGAACCCGGAGCAGCGGATTCTCGTTATTGAATCTCGGGTTGTATGCGCTGATCCTGGTATACGCCGTAACGCCACCGATCCTGGCCTATCTGGTTCAGTCTCGATCCGCTCTCAAGAGGGCACTTTTCGAAAAGCGGGGCACATTCATCGCCTTGTTTCTTGTTGGCATGGGACTGTTCCTGCTGATTGCGGTACGCCAGCCGTTTGGGGTGCACTGGTTGCTGGCGTTTTATCCCTTGTTATTTATGGGATTACCTGCTGTGCTGACGCGTTTGCAGTTGCGAGCTTCTTTCGCGTTTATGGTGCCATTTTCTGCGCTTCACGTGTTGCTGGTGTTTTCCTTACTGGCCCTGCCGATATCAATATTCAAGGCTTGGCCGGCGCAATATCAGTTCATCGTCTTTGGTAAATATACCGGTGAGGTCATGGAGAAAGTGGAACGTCTTGGACCGGGATATGTCTACGCCACCGATAACTACACCTTGTCTGCTACTGCTGCCTATAACACCAGGCGGCCGGTGATAGTATTTGGTGGCGGGTCGCAGCACGGGCGCCAGGACGACCTGTTAACCGATTTCCGCAAGCTCGAGGGCCGTAATGTGTTGCTGCTGCAATTTTCGCCGGCTTCACAAGAAGTTAACCGGCGTTATTTCGACAAGGTTGAATTCAAAACGATAGAAGTGCGTGGGGCCCCTTTCTACATTACCCTGGGCAAGAAATTCAGATACGAGATCTATCGGCAACAGGTATTGTTAAATATCAGCAAAACCTTTTACAGTATTCCGAAATTTCTGCCAGTGGGCAGTTGTTATATGTTTGAACGTTACTCCAGTAAAATTCAAGGAACCGATGATCGCTAATGGGCAGTCTGCGTAAACAACTTTCGGGCTGGGGTCGCTATCCGGAACAGGAGTGCATTACCTGGCGACCTGAAAAACAGAGCGGGTTGGTGGTGGAGTCTCCCATGATTGCACGTGGTTTGGGTCGCAGTTATGGTGATGCTGCGCTGAACGAGAGTGGCAACGTCGTTCTAACCGAACGCGTCAATCGTTTTCTGGAGCTCGATATAGAAAGTGGAAAATTACGTGCCGAGGCCGGCGTCAGCATGGCAGAGGTGATTGATGTCTGTCTTCCGCGGGGTTGGTTTCCGCAAGTGACACCGGGCACGAAACACGTATCACTTGGTGGTTGCCTGGCAGCCGACGTGCATGGCAAGAATCATCATCGGGTGGGCGCGTTCTCCAGTTCGGTCGAGGCTTTTAACCTGATTACTGCCGATGGTGCGACATTGACGTGCTCACGCGATGAAAATGAAAATGTGTACCGGGCAACGGTGGGGGGAATGGGTCTCACCGGTGTGATCAGCGAAATGACATTGCAACTGAAAAAGGTGGAGACGGCCTACGTCACATCGAGACACGTGAAGGCCGCTGATCTTGACGCTGCCTTCAATGAATTGGCACAAGGGGGACCGGAGAACGAATACAGTGTTGCCTGGATCGATTGTTTGTCACGTGGCAGGAAACTGGGTCGTAGCATTATTATGCAAGGACGACATGCCAGTGCAGATGAGCTGGGTGCTTCACAACAAAAGTTGCCGCTACAGGTCGCGCGTCGTCGGCACAAACGGTTCCCGATCGATCTTCCATCGTGGGCGCTCAATCCTCTCTCCATATCGTCATTTAATTCGCTCTACTATTACCAGCAGGGAAGAAAGACCCAACCTTTTATCAGCGACATCGACCGTTATTTTTATCCACTGGATGCAGTTGAAGACTGGAATCGAATGTACGGCAAGAAAGGGTTTGTACAGTATCAGTGTGTTTTGCCCACGGCGGCGGCCTTTGATGGCATCAAATCAATGCTGGAAAAGCTGGCGAACAGTCGCCGCGCCTCCTTTCTTGCCGTGCTCAAACGTCTGGGGCCAGAGAGCGGGGGTCTGATGTCCTTTCCCATGGAAGGTTATACGCTGGCACTTGATTTACCACTGCGCGGTAAAGAGTTGTTCGCGTTGCTGGACGAACTGGATGAGCAGGTGCTGGCGGCGGGGGGCAGGGTGTATCTGGCAAAAGATGCAAGACTTGGGGCCGCGGCCTTTGCCGGCATGTACCCGCGATTGGCGGAATGGCAAAAAATTAAATCGCGCATCGATCCGGGTAACCGTTTTACTTCCAGCCTGGCGCGGCGTCTTGGCTGGGTGGTGGAATGAGCACCGTGCGCAAGATACTCATAATCGGTGCGACATCGGCGATGGCGCGAGCAATTGCCGCGACCTTTGCGCGCCGCGGTGACAGTGTCTATCTGGCGGCCCGCGATACGGATGAAGTTTCTCGTATCGCCGCCGATCTGGCGGTGCGCTATCAGGTGTCCAGTTTCCATGGTGAATTCGACATAACGAAAACTTCCAGCCATGCTTCCTTCGTCGATCAGGTGGCGAAAGCCCTGGGCGGTCTGGATGGCATTGTGCTTGCAGCCGGGTCGATGGTGGACCAGATGGACGCGGAAAAAGATTTTACCCTGGTCGAGACGATGGTGCGGGTAAACTATCTTGGCGCGATGAGCGTATTGAATTTATGTGCGCAATATCTACAAGACCAGAAAAGCGGTTTTATTATTGGTATTTCTTCGGTGGCCGGGGATCGAGGGCGCCAGAGTAATTATTTATACGGGTCGACAAAGGGTGCGTTAACAGTGTATCTCTCCGGGTTACGCAATGCGATGCAGGCTGCGGGTGTACACGTGATGACGGTTAAACCGGGATTCGTTGATACCGCCATGACCTATGGCAACAAGGGCATGTTTCTGGTGGCGTCACCGCAATCCATTGGCGACCATGTTGTCGCGGCACTGGAGAAAAAACGCAATGTGGTTTATCTGCCCTGGTTCTGGCGATACATCATGCTGATTATTCGCCATATACCGGAAGCCCTGTTCAAGCGACTAAAACTGTAAGTTGATGAATCAGAAAAAGTCTGTCGTTGCAGCGTTTGATTTTGACGGTACCTTAACAACACGTGACACCCTGATACCATTCCTGTTTCATTCTGTCGGTGCTGTGCGATTTCTGGGTAACATGATACGCAGTGGCCCGACCTTGTTCGGCTATGGTATCCGCTTGCTGCCAAACGAGGTTGCCAAAGAACGAATGTTGGTCAATTTCCTGGAAGGATTGGGAAGGCAAAAGCTGGAATCGCTGGGTAGATTGTTTGCCCGGGAAGTGATCCCAGGCATGGTGCGGAAGAGGGCCATGGATCGCTTAAAATGGCATCAGGCACAGGGCCATCTCTGTGTCATTATTAGCGCATCGCTGGATGTTTATCTCAAGCCATGGGCTGATAGTGTCGGTGTTGAGAATGTGCTTTGTACCTCGCTGGAAGTCGATGATAGCGACAATCTGACCGGCCGACTGGCGACGGCCAATTGTTTTGGAGCAGAAAAGCGTCGCCGTTTGCAAGAATGGCTTGGGGACAGCTCCCGCTATTGTCTCTATGCCTATGGTGACAGCCGCGGGGATCGCGAGCTACTGGAAATGGCGGATCATTCGTTTTACCGTTCCATGCCGGGACCGACCAGAGACAATATTAATAAACCTGACTAACCGATGTATATCGTGATTCATCTTTTGAAATTGATGCGGCCATACCAGTGGACCAAGAGTCTGTTTGTATTTACTGGCCTGATATTCGGCCATGGATGGACCGATGCGGCGCTGACGCAATCCGTTATATTGGCTGCCATTGCGTTTTCCCTGCTCTCAAGTGGTGTCTATATCATCAACGACATATTTGATATCGAAAGCGATCGCAGACACCCGCGAAAGAAACATCGTCCGCTGGCGGCAGGAAAAATTGCCGTTACCCTGGCGGCTCCCTGGGCGGTGGTACTCATCACGATGGCGCTTGGTATAGGCTACTGGATCAATGCGCAGGTTTTTATGTTGCTACTTGTCTATCTCGCGCTCAATGCCGGTTACAGTGCCGGACTGAAACAAATTGCCATTCTTGACGTTTTTCTGATAGCCACCGGATTCATGTTGCGTATCCTGGTGGGCACGGAAGGCGTCGGCATCCCGCCATCACAGTGGTTATTATTGTGCGGTCTGATGATTACGCTGTTTCTCGGTTTTACCAAACGTCGCGCCGAACTGATGGTTGCCGCGGAGTCTGGCAAGCGAACTCGAAAGGTGCTGGAGCAGTATGACCTGGTCTCGCTTGATACCTTTATTGCCATTACTGCGACTGGCACCATCATTGCCTATGGGCTCTATACCCTGAGCGCCGACACTGTTCGTATTCATGGCACCAGTAACCTTGTCTACACGCTGCCGTTCGTAATCTATGGCGTAATGCGTTATATCTTTCGCTTACATCGCCATCAGCGCGGTGAAGATCCGGCAAGGGAGTTGATTACCGATCCACATATTATTATCACTGTGGTGGCCTGGATTCTGGTCGTGATGTGGTTGATTCGCTGACGCCCCCTGTGCAACCGACAACCGCTACCGGACTTTCTCCCAAACAGACTCATGCTTTGGTCTGGTCCATTGTGTTCGCGATTGGCGGTTACCTGGCCGTCACATTCTGGAGTGGCTGGCAGGAGGTGCTTGGCGCCGCTTCGCGCATCGGCCTGACGGGATTGGCAATCGCGTTGGCCTTGTCGCTCGTCAATTACGGGTTACGTTTTATCCGTTGGCACTATTATCTGGTTTTACTGGGGCATCCTGTTCCTGTTGCCGATAACCTGAATATCTACTTTACCGGTTTTGCGCTGACCACTACACCCGGTAAGACCGGTGAAATGATCCGCAGTGTATTTCTGGCACCGCTCGGAATCCCATATTCAAAGAGTCTTGCGGCATTTTTCTCCGAGCGCCTTTCGGATCTGATTGCCGTGTTGGCAATTGCGATGATTGGTATTGCAAGCTATCCCCAGGGTCGGCCGGTGTTCTATTTCCTGGTCGCCTTTGCGCTAGCGATTCTTTTCACCATCCATCGAAAATCCTGGCTGAACCATATCAAGCATCTTTTTGCCAACAAGTTGCGGGGACGTGTACGTCGCGCCGCGGTGGGTTTGATTGACATTGCGCTGCACTCACAACAACTGTATCGATGGACGCCACTGTTTTCGGGCCTTTTTCTGGGATTCATTGCCTGGTGGGCAGAGGCCTATGCCTTTCACCTTATGACGGTCTGGATGGGCCTGCAATTGCCTTTGTCGGTGACGGTATTTATTTATGCCTTTTCCATGATTGTTGGTGCCGTCAGTTTTTTGCCCGGCGGGCTGGGGAGTGCCGAGGTTGCCATGGTGGCATTGTTGATGTTGAGTCGTGTCCCCGCCCCGGAAGCGGTGGCATTAACGGTTCTGATACGAATGACGACGCTCTGGTTCGCGGTTGTGATTGGTCTGGTACTGCTGCTCAGGCGTCGTCATTCCCGGTAGCATCCCTGGTGCCATCGGCAGGTTCTGCCTCTCCCGATTCATCCTGACGCTCCTGCAGCTCCTGGCTCAGCAACGATTGCAAACGCATGATGGTTCTGGCGTCCAAAGTAGGTTCGCCGCCTTTTTTGCGTGCTTCGATATTAAGCATCGCCGCAACTTTAATCGCGATTTCGCGGGCTTCCCGGGCGGTACTGCTGCCGGGTATCGGCGGCGGTGCGACCACATCATTTAACACCGGAATGTCGTCCCAGTTGATCTCCACTTGTTTGCCCCTGCCATGTTTTATGGGTTCACCAGGTGTATCGCGTAGTTGCCTTGAGGTGTTTTTTGCGGCGCGATTGTTTTCGGCGTTGGGCCCGGGCTTGTGAGATGCTTCCATTTCCAGCCTGAATTCGTCCTCGGGGGGTGGCGTGGAGGATTCGTTCCGGACGTCATCCGCCCCGGTCGCAACCGGCTCCGAATCGACTTCCAGACCGGTCGACATTGTCTCGTTATCGCCGTGCAATTCGTCCATCGCGGTGTCAGGCGTGCCTTCGTTTTTGACATCTAGCAATGTCGCGCTTTTCGATTTCCCGATCAGGGCCCGCAGGGATTCAAGGACTTCTTCCTTGCTTCGGGCAACAGTGGTTTCGGCAGAAGCGTTCCCGGTCCCGTTGTCTGCAATCTCGGCAAGCTCATTGTGCATCAGATCCTGCAGGGAATGCAGAACCTCGTTCAGCGTGTGCCGAGCATTGGGTTTGTGCTTCAGCTTTCGTTGAGCGCTCTTTTTCATTTCGCCCGCTTCTTCGTCATACCGGTATTATAGATCGTGCGTCTGCAATTCGTAGCCACGATCACGATAATACCGATAACGTTTCCGCGCCTGTTGTTTTTCACTGTCCGAAGCCCCCACCACTTCCGCCACACGTTCAAAACGGCTGAAAAATGCCGGGACGTCCTGCGACAGGTTGATCAATACGTCAGCAAAATCAGCGGATGGGTCCTGAAAACCGATGCAAACCGGGGTATTGCTGTCGTCTGCCAGACCCAGTGAATGCGGCACGAAGCTGCTGGCGCTGAATGTCCATAGCAGCCGGTCCAGCTTTTTGCATGTATCGACACCGTCGCTGTACAGATAAATACGATGTCCCAGGCGAAAGGCTTTCTCCGCCAGCCGGCACGCAATGCGATCCCCGTTATCAACATTATCCTTGCCCAGGAGATAGAAATCGATATGTGTCATGAGGCCGCAGCGCGGTTGATAAGGTACTGGGTTAACAGGCCCACCGGCCGACCGGTGGCACCTTTGGCCTTACCGGTTTTCCATGCCGTTCCCGCAATATCGAGATGGGCCCATTTATAGTTTTGGGTGTATCGCGACAAGAAACAGGCAGCGGTAATAGTGCCGGCCTGGCGCCCGCCAATATTGGCCATGTCGGCGAAATTACTATCCAGCTGTTTCTGGTATTGATCCCACAACGGGAGTTGCCAGGCACGGTCATAAGCGTAGTCGCCGGCTGTGAGCAGGTCCCTCGCAAGCGTTTCATCGTTGCCCAGCAGTCCACTGGCATGGGCTCCGAGGGCGACAACACAGGCACCGGTCAGTGTGGCAATGTCAATTACTACAGCGGGCTTGAAGCGCTCGCTGTAGGTCAACGCATCGCACAGGATCAGACGGCCTTCGGCGTCGGTGTTTAATATTTCTATTGTTTGACCGGACATGCTGGTAACGATATCACCCGGTTTGTTGGCCTCACCGTCGGGCAGGTTCTCCGAGCTGGGGATAACCCCGACCACATTGATCGGCAATTTGAGTTCACCAATGGCCTTGAGGGTGCCAAGCACACTGGCGCCGCCACACATGTCGTATTTCATTTCATCCATGCTTGCCGCCGGCTTCAGTGAAATGCCACCGGCATCAAATGTGAGACCCTTGCCCACCAGTACCACCGGGCGATCCTTTTTCTTTCCACCCTGATAGGTGACGGTAATGAGCTTGGCGGGCTGGCGGCTGCCTCGTGACACCGATAGCAACGCACCCATGCCCAGCGAGTCCATGTCACTCTCTTCCAGAATCTCCGCTTCCATACCGTAGTTGCTGGCAAGTTCTTTCGCCTGGTCGGCAAGATAAGCTGGTGTGCAAATATTGCCTGGCAGATTGCCCAGGTCTTTCGCTAGCGCTGCGCCCATGGCCACGGCCCGACCTTGCTCAATCGCTGCTTGATTCTCGGCGCCATCACCCTGTTGCGGAAAGCTGAAGATAATCTCTTTAAGTGGATGCCGGATCTCCTCTGGCTTCGATTTCAGTTTCTGGAATGTGTAGTGAGAATTTTCTAATGTTTCTGCCAGCTGTTGCAGTTTCCACGGCAAATCCCGATTCAGGACATCCAGGCCCTCAAGGGCAAAGATTGCGCTTTCCGACGCAGTTTTATTCAGCTGTACAGCCGCTGCAGTGGCAACAGCACGCAGCGAACCGGCATCGAATTTGTCTGATTTGCCTGCGCCTACGAGCAAGATGCGTTTGCTGCCGATACCATCAACATGATGCAACAACAGAAATTGGCCCTTTTTACCATCCATGTCGCCAGTGTTGACAATGTCCGACAGTTTCTGGCCGCTGATATCGTCAACAGCCTTGGCCGGTGGCAACAGGCCACCGTCTTCGAATACAGGGAGAATGAGACAGTCGCTGGTCAGCTTTGCCGGGTTGTTATAACTCAACTGATATTCCATAAATTTTGATTCTCAGCTCT
Organism: Acidiferrobacterales bacterium; assembly: GCA_048060695.1. Lineage (GTDB taxonomy): Bacteria > Pseudomonadota > Gammaproteobacteria > Acidiferrobacterales > JAJDNE01 > JAZFSZ01. The sequence goes on along the minus strand of JBGMQT010000034.1, from coordinate 10,793 downwards.
AAATCGATGTTTGGGCCGGCGCCACCCACGTTTAGCGCCATCAGGATATAATTGGGGGTATTATAATAGTATGAGTCGATTTCCCGACACCTCTAATATTGCGATCTGATGATTATTAGCCGCGCTTTTTTCAAGGAAGCGGTATTCGTTACTGTTGCCGTGATGGTGGTGCTGTTGACACTATTCGTGCTGCAGGGCGCCGGCGGGGTGTTTTCCCAGACCAAAAACGGAGGGCAGGGCATTGGCAGATCCTTGCTAGCGTTGATTGTTCTGTTTCCACTGGTCAATTTTGGTCTGTTGCTGATCCTGGCCATGTTTATTGGCCTGTTGGTAACCCTGAGCCGCTGGTACCGCGACAGTGAAATTGTTGTATTGCAGGCCTGCGGTATTGGTACGTTGGCATTGTTGCGACCGGTGATGCGATTTGCCCTGGTGTTCTTTGTCGTGGTGGCGGTAGAAGGATTTTTCATGCGTCCCTGGGTAATGACCTCGATCGACCGCATTCAGGCGGTCAGCAGCAGCAGTAACAGCACAGCATGGATTAGCAGTGGTACCTTCAACGAAATTCAGGGGAGAGTCGGAATTTTCTATGCAGAGACAGTCTCTGATGATGGCACCATGCGCAATGTGTTTCTGAATCAGGCTGCAAAAGGCAATAGCAGTGAGCGAGTGACAGTGGCAAAAACTGCCCGCCGCGCCCGCGCGACACCGGACAGCGATGAGTATCTGGAGTTGGTTGAAGGCAGCTCCTGGCGCGGTAACGCGGGGACCGCTGATTATCAAATTACGCGGTTTGAAAAATATCGCATACGCATTAAACCCGCCAATATAATACAGCGACACCGTGACGTTCAGGCGCTCTCTACACTGGAATTACTAAAGCAAGACAAGCCGGAAAATGTCGTGGAATTTCACATGAGATTGTCGAAGCCGATAGTTGTATTTATTCTGGCTGCATTGGCGCTGGCATTGTCCCACTCTGACCCCCGACGTAGCCGCTACTACAATCTCTTCATCGCCATATTTTTGTTCTTCGTTTACATGCAGTTGTTGCTGGTCGCTGAGACCCTGGTGCGTCGTGGCCAGGTACCGGCAGCACTGGGATTGTGGTGGGTGCACGCAATATTTGCAGCGATGGCAGGCTATTTCCTGTGGCGCCGATCGAGAGGCGAGCCGCTGATCTCGATCCCGCACTGGAAGAGGATAAAAAATGTTTAGCATCCTCGACCGATATATCGGCCGTAGCGTTATTGTCGGCACGGCGATGGTGCTGATTGTTTTATTGGGGCTACTTACCGTCATCCAGGTATTCGATGGCATCAGCCAGATTGGCAAGAACCAGTACACCCTGTCGACGTTGTTGACCCTGTTGGCACTTCAATTGCCATCACGAGTTTATGAAGTATTTCCTATCGCTACCCTGATCGGTGCCACCGCCGGATTGTCGTTACTGGCCCTGAATTATGAACTCGTTGCGATTCGCGCCGGCGGCGTCTCGCTGAATCGAATTATTGTCTCAGTACTCAAGGTGGCCGCCATTTTTGTCGCCATCGCCATTATTCTTGGGGAATGGGTGGTGCCGGTAACCGGTAACCTTGCTGAGCGCACACGGGCCGAAGCGCTGGGTTCCGGGCTGCAAAAAAAACAGGCAGGCATCTGGTTTCGCGATGGCGCCGATTTCATCAGCATTGAGGAGGTATTGCCCGACCTGACGCTGCGCAATATTCGAATTTATCGTTTCAATGATAGCGGCAAGCTGGTGATGCAGCGTCAGGCCAGTCAGGCAAGGTGGCAAGGTGGCACGTGGTGGCTCAGCGGGATTAAGGAGACCTTGCTTGGTGCGACTCGACTGCGCACCCTGCAGCAGGAACTGGAACCCTGGAACACGAAGCTGACACCGAAACTGGTAGGCGTGTTCACTGTCCGCCCGCAGTTTATGTCTTCATGGAGTTTGTACCAGTATATCGGCCATCTACAGATGAACCAGCAGGATACCAGACAGTACCGCCAGGCCCTGTGGAGCAAGATTTTGATGCCGGTATCTACCGTAATTATGCTACTACTGGCGATACCCTTTGTTTTTGGTCAAATCCGTAGCGGTGGATTGGGTCAGCGAGTTTTCATCGGAATAATGTTGGGTTTATTTTACGGATTGATGCAAGGAGGGCTGGGTTACTATGGCATTGTAGGCCATCTGGGCGTGCTTTATGGGTTACCACCGTTTGTCAGTGCGGCACTGCCCGGGATGATTTTTTTGTTGCTGGCAATTTTCCTGATTCGTCGTGTCGTTTAGGGGTGGGTGTAATGACTAGCCGGTTTTTTTCTTTTTGGTTTTCGGCAACAAAATAATGAAACTGCCTGACATGTGGTCGTGCCAGGTTCGGCCTCGGGTATCCAGCAATGCCCATAGGTAACCCAGTCCCACCGCGATACCCGACAGGAGCGCAGCCATAAATCGCACGAGTGCCATTTTCCACCCCACTGCCGCATCATCCACACCAACAAGCTGCAACCGCCACGAGCGCATACCCAGGGTTTGGCCGCCATGCACCCAGAACCAGCTAAAAAACACATACGCGATGGCGAACAAATAGAGCTGAAAGGCATGACGTGCCCACGCACTGGAAATACTGTCGAACAACGCGACAATCGGTAACGTCGCGAGCATCAAAATCGCCACCAGCAGCAAGCTGTCATACAACATCGCCATCAAGCGGCGCCACAGTGGCGCGGGCGGACAGGGTATTTCTTGATCGGTTTTTTGCACAGGCGGAAAAAGTCCTTATTCAACAAAAACTTAAACAAATTAGTGAAAATGGGGTTATTCTGCAACTCATTGATTAGTAATGATTTAAATCATTTGCGTAAATTTTGTTCAATCTAAACCACACGCTTTAATCCGTGATGTAAGGCACCAACATTTGCACTTTTCCCACAGTTTTATCCACAGCTTCTGTGCGTAACTTTGCAGGCCACCCATATCCGGGTCGGTGGCGTATTTTATGTGTACCACGCACTGAAAAGTGCGGTGCGCTAATTTTCCCCAAATTTCCCCTAATTGATGTACATCTATCGTCCGCTCGATTTTGCCGCTATCATACGCCGGTCGCGCCACCTGGGCGCTGAAATATTAAGCATGCTTGTAGACAGTTTTTTATTCAATCTGGTTGAACTTGGACGTTTCGCCGCCATCCTGGCGATGGCCGTGGCGCTGGTGCAGGGGTTGGCGCCTATGCTCGCGCGTTGGCTGGGCGAGCCCAGGCTATCCGCAATTACCCTGAACGCGTCGATTCTGGTTTTCGGGCTCACCACGATCGGTGGCGCGACCATGATTTATGCTTTTGCCACCAGCAACTTTTCGGTGGCCTATGTGGCCCAGAACTCCAATACCCTGTTACCTATGTTTTATAAGCTCACCGCGCTATGGGGTGGGCACGAAGGCTCGCTCTACCTTTGGGTGTGGGTGCTGACGCTGTTCACAGTACTGGTCACCCGGCATGGCCGCAGTCGTTATCCCGAGCATCTGCCAGTCATCCTCGCGATTCAGGGCTGGCTGATCGTAGGTTTCTTCGGGTTAATCCTGTTTCTCTCCAGTCCGTTTGAACGATTGTTGCCCAATTTCCCGCAACAGGGCCAGGATCTCAATCCGATTTTGCAAGATCCGGGCATGGTGATCCATCCACCGTTATTATATCTCGGTTATGTTGGTTTCTCGGTTCCTTTTGCTTTTTCCATAGCCGCTTTGCTCACCCGCTGGAAGAGTGAGCTCTGGATCGGCTTGATTCGCCGCTGGGCGCTGATTGCCTGGGGGTTCCTGACTGCTGGCGTCATACTCGGTGGCTGGTGGGCCTACTACGAACTGGGGTGGGGCGGTTTCTGGGGATGGGATCCGGTAGAAAATGCATCATTTATGCCGTGGCTGTTGGGTACGGCCCTGGTGCATTCGATCACGGTGCAGGAGCGTCGACGCATGTTGCACACGTGGAATATTTTTCTGGTGATATCGACGTTTTCCCTGTCGCTGCTCGGCACCTTCCTGGTGCGTTCCGGCGTATTGTCGTCGGTTCATGCGTTTAGCGTCGATCCTGGCCGCGGTCTCTATATCTTGTCATTCATGGTATTGGTACTGGCTATATCTTTCGGCATTTTTATGCGTCAGGGTCGTTATCAGCAAGCTCAGGAGTCCGTCAACTCCATGTTGTCGCGTGAAGTACTTTTTGTGTGGAACAACGTGCTGTTTACGGTAGCGACTGCCACAGTAATGCTAGGGACGTTGTTTCCACTGGCGCTAGATGTCTTTACCGGTGAAAGGATCACGGTAGGGGCGCAATATTTTAATGCGATCGTAATACCGCTGTTCCTGATCATTTTGCTGCTGATGGGTATTACTACCCAAGCGCCCTGGCGCAAGGCGAAATGGGAAAAGCTCCGCAATCGGTTGTTGATACCGGGCCTTGTCGGCTTAGCTGCTGGCATCACTCTTGTGGTGTTCTCTGACGCTATCGACTGGACCGGGCCGGTGGCGCTGGCGCTGGTGTTCTTTGTCGCAACGACAATTGTTGTTGATTACGTCAGAGCAGTTAAGCTGCGGCGTCGGCAGCTCGGTGAGCCATTATTGCGGGCCAGTGGCAAGACCGTACTGGGTAACCGGCGTCACTATGGCGGCATGATTGTACATCTCGGTATTCTGGTGATGGTGATCGGTATCATCGGTGTCGGACTGTTTCGCTCCGAGGTGTCGGTTGCCATGGCGGTTGGTGATGTGGTGCAGGTAGGTAATGAGCGTGTTCGCTTTGATGGCGTCAAGACATACTCCCGCTCCAACTACCGGACGGAAGAGGGCAGTTTTACGTTGCTTAACAGCGGCCGCATTATTAAACCGGAGCGTCGCAAATATACGGTACAGAAAAACCCTACCACCGAAGCCGGTATTGATTCCACCGTCTGGCAAGATGTCTATGTGGTGCTGACGGAGGCCACAAAAGACAAATGGGCCGTGAGAATCTGGGTGAATCCGCTGGTCAGTTTTGTCTGGAGCGGTTCGCTCATTTTATTGGTGGGTCTGGCATTCACTTTGTCCACGCGGCGGCGGACAATCAAGCAGCGCCAGACTGCGAATTCCACATCGCGTAGCGAGAGTTCGCTTGCGTAAATTTCTTATCCTGTTGTTGGTGACGGTACCCGTTTTTGCTGGCGAGATTACCGAGGATCCGCTTGAACGCCGCATGCTCGATATCGCCAGCGGTCTTCGTTGCACTGTTTGCCAGAATCAACCGGTGTCAGAATCCAACGCCGAACTGGCCCGCGATATTCGCGAAATGATCCGTGAGCAGTTGGTGGCGGGTAAAAGTCGCCAGGAGATTGTCGACTATTTTGTCGCCCGCTACGGCAATTTTATATTAATGAAACCGCCGTTTGCCCAGAGTGGAAGACTATTGTGGCTTGCCCCGGGGGGGCTGCTGCTGGGAATTGCTATCGGCGCTTGGAGTTTCCTGCGAAATCGCCGGAAAGTTGAACTACCACCAGTCGCCCCCCTGTCGAAAGAAGACCGTGCCCGGGTAAAGGCGGCGGAAGCAGCCGATGACGATACCCTGCAAAAAGGTGATACCCCATGAATCTGGTTTATGTTCTTTCAGTTGTGCTGTTCATACCCAGCGTCTGGTTTTTACTGCGGCCCTTGTCGCATGCCGGCGGCAATGAATCCGGATCGGAGCAGTGGCATCAGTTCAATTTGGTGCGCGATCGTCTGTTGTCGCAAATTCGTGAGCTGGAGCAGCAAGCGGCTGACGGCGTTATTGACGAGTCAATTGTTGACGACGAACGATTGCGGCTGGAATCGGAACTGGCCCCTGTATTGAAACAGCTGGACGGCCTGTCGACGAAAAGTGGCGATAAATCCAGTAAAGTGATTAGCAAACCTCGCCAACGTATATGGTTGATTGCCACCGTGTTGTTCCTGTTACCGCTGACAGTAGCTATTTTTACGATCACTGGCTGGGATGTATTCCGTGGTCTATATGCGCAGAGGCCTCCTGCCAGTGCTAACGCCATGCCGCCGTTTGTCATGCAAATGGTAGAAAGACTGGAAAAACGTCTGCAGAAATCCCCTGATGACGCTCAGGGCTGGTCTCGTCTGGGTCGTGCGTATACTGTGTTGCGTCGTTTGGAGGAAGCCAAAGGGGCCTATGAGCGATCCTACAAACTGTTACCAAATGACAAGGATATCGTCGCTGCCTACGCCGGTTTCTTGTATCAACTCGACCCCCACCAGACGCGTGGCGAGGTTCGTGAAATTTATTCCAGGCTGCGAAACCTGGAACCAAACCATCCGGGTGTAATGTGGTTTTTTGGCGTTGTGGCCTATGATGAAGGGAATTTTGCTGGCGCGTTAAAACAGTGGAAACGTTTGTATAAACTCCTGCCACCGGATAGTGGTGCACGTCGTAGCGTGGACAAGGCCATCATTCAGGCACAAATTGAACTGGACAAAGCGCGCTAGCACCAACGAGAGCTAAAGAATTTGGTGCACCACTGGCATGATTTCTTCTGCTAGTGATTTTTCGTCTATCGGGCCGACGTGCTTGTAACGGATGATGCCTTGTTTGTCGATGACAAATGTCTCGGGAACGCCATACACACCCAGATCAATACCAACATGGCCATTGAGATCTGCCAAACTCATCTCATAGGGATTGCTGAGCTTGCTCAGGAAAGCACGCGCATCATCCTGATTGTCTTTATAATTTAGCCCAATTATGGGTACCAGCTTTTTGCGCTGCATTTCCATTAGCAGGGGGTGCTCCTGACGGCAAGCCACACACCACGATGCCCAGATATTAAGCAGATAGACGCGGCCATGAAGATCCTTCGGGGAAATCACCTTGTTCGGCTGGGTAACCCTGGCGAGGGAAAAATCAGGTAACGCCTTGCCGATCAGGGGAGAGGGGATGCGGCGAGGATCCAGTGACAGACCTTTCCACAGCAGTACGCCGAGCAACGCGAACGCGATGATAGGAACCAGATATTTCTTCATTGTTTGCCGGCCTTGATTTTCTTGGCGCGCTCCATCGCCTCGACCACTTCCGGCGGGACATATTTTTCATCATGCTTGGCCAGCACCTCTTCTGCCAGAAACAGGCCGCCCGCTTGTAGCTTGCCTTTGGTGACGACGCTTTTTTCTTCGGCAAAGAGGTCGGGAAGGATACCCCGGTAGCGAACCAGTACGTCGGCGGCAAGATCAGTGACAATAAACTCCACCGTTAGGCCGTCTCCCGTGCGTTTGACGCTGCCCTTTTTGACAATACCACCGAGCCGGAATAGCCGATTAACCGGCGCTTCTTTCGCTAGCACCCTGGAGGGGCTGAAGAAGTAGGCCGTATTGCTCCGCAGGGAATTGACTACCAGTACCGCGGCGACGGCCACACCCACAAATGCCAGTGACACGAAAACCAACCGTTTGTATCTACGTTTCATTTTACTACACCATTGTTCATGTTTCTTAATCGACGAATGCGCTGAATATTTGTTGCGTGTTGGCGCTTGAGATAAATTATTTCAAAAACAATCAGTAACGCTGTCATGCCGAAGGAAGCCCAGACATAAAATCCATAACCGCCCATGGAAACAAATTCAGACAGCGTCATTTTCCTGCTCCTGTGTATTGATGTACCCAGTCGGTATTTCGCTCCCGTTCAAGAATAATATTGCGTGCTCGCATAAACGATACGGCAAACGAATAAGACCAGGCTGCAAATACCATGGTTAGCCAGGCAATCATGATATCGGGGTCGATGGCAGACATGGAAGAGCGCTGGTGCAGGGCAGTGCACTCATTGGGATCCGGGCAGTTTACCGACCAGTAAATAATAGGAATACTCACACCGCCAACAATGGCCAGCAGGGCCGAGGCGCGGTCGGCACGACGAGGATCATCGATAGCGGACTGCAGCGCCATATAGCCAATATAGAGAAACAACAGGATGAGCTCCGAGGTCATACGTGGGTCCCAGTCCCACCAGGTGCCCCAGCTGGTCTTGCCCCAGAACGCCCCCGTCCACAGTGTCAGGAAAGTAAACATGGCGCCCGTAGGAGCCAGACTTTTGGCCATCACAAAGGACAGGCGGGTATTGAAGATCAGGCCAATCGCGGCCCAGACCACCATCACAATATATAACCACATCGACATCCAGGCTGCCGGCACATGGACAAAGAGGATGCGGTAGTATTGTTTCTGTTCACTCAGAATTGACGGCGTTTCAAAAAACCCCCAATAAATGCCGACTACGGTCAACAGCGCCGCCGGCCAGGCGAACCAGGGAATCATTTTTCCGGCGAGCGGGTAGAAGGTCGTGGGAGACGAGTATTTAAACCAGTTTATGCTCATGATCAGTCAATTCTATTCTATCGAAATCCGCAGTGCCGCCGCGATTGCCCATGGGGCAAACACCAGCGCCAGTATCAGAAACGCAGCCAGCAGCGAGAAATAGGCCTGCAGATCTGCACCGGGCACCGCACTTGCCGCGACCGCACCGGCACCGTATATCAGTATCGGTATGTATAAAGGAAGTACCAGCAGGGAAAGCAATACTCCTCCGCCACGTAACCCCAGCGTCAGTGCGGCGCCAATGGCGCCCACCAGACTCAGAGTCGGGGTGCCCACCAGCAGGGCCAACATCATTGCCTCCAGAGTGGCAGCGGACAAATGATACTGTAGCGCCACCAACGGTGCCAGCAACACCAATGGCAGGCCGGTGAGTAGCCAGTGGGCAAGAACCTTGCCCAGTACCAGAACCGACAAAGGTTGTGGGGTTAATAGCAGTTGCTCCAGGCTGCCATCCGCAAAATCGACGGCAAACAGGCGTTCTAACGCCAGCATCGAGGCCAGCAGGGCGGCGACCCACGCCACTCCCGGTGCAATATTCTGTAGCGTTTCCTTCTCCGTGCCGACACCTAGCGGAAACAGGCTGATCACGATGACAAAAAAGAACAGGGTTGTCAGTACGTCTGTCTTGCGGCGCATGGCCAGCGTCAGGTCGCGCATGACGACGGTACGAAAGCTTCTGAACATCGCTATCCTGCAGCCTCCGCCGCTGTGCCCAACTGTAGCTGGTAGATTTCACCGGTTGGCAGCGCGACCTCCTGGTGCGTGGTCAGCAGCACCAAACCGCCATTTTGCAACTTGTCGGCGATGACCGATTGCAGCAATTGTACGGCATTGGTGTCGAGGGCGACGAAGGGTTCGTCGAGGATCCACAGCGGGGTCGAATTGAGCAGCAAGTGTGTCAGTGCTACGCGTCTTTTCTGGCCCTGCGACAGCATTTTGGTTGGCAGTTCTTCAAAACCTGCCAACCCCATTTTTCCGAGTGCATCGCAGATTTGTTCATTATTTAATTCGTTATTGTTCAGTCGATTGGAGATGGCAAGATTTTCCAGGGCATTGAGATCGTCCTTGATCCCGTTGAGGTGCCCCAGGTAGAAAAATTCCCGGCGATAATCTTCATCCAGCGAATCGATGTTTGCATCGTTCCACAGGATGTCGCCCTGCTGTGGTATGAACAAGCCGCAAATGGCCCGGAGTAGTGTTGTTTTACCGCTGCCATTGGCGCCTTTAATGTGTAGAAGTTGCCCCGGGGACAAAGACAGCGAAAGATTGGTGAATAAAAGCCGATCACCTCTGACACAAGTTAAATTATTTACCTTAATCAAGAACTGAATCCGCAAGAATCGTTAACATTGAAACCGCAATAGTATACGGTATCTGGAACGAGAATTCGCAATAGTATGTGCAGCTAAGAGAGTATTCCGGGCACCAGGTATAAATTTTGAAAACCGCATATGGATAATATTTATTCGCATCTAATTGGCAAACTGCAAAACTTGGGCGAATTTCTAGATCGTGGCAAGGGACAGATTGCTGTCCTTTTTTTAGTTTTAGCACTACTGTTTTTAGTCGCTGGTCTGCTTCTCGAGCATGGATTAGCGCTTACACCGGATTCGCTGGCGTATCGTGAAGCAGCAATGAATTTACGAGCGGGGCATGGCCTTAGTTTGCAACGCCTGGTGTTACAGGAACCTTCCAGTTATACGGCGTTTACTACATGGCCCCCACTGTATCCATCACTAATTTCTTTGGTAATGGCCCTTACAAAATTGAATGTCGAGGGAGCCGCGACGTTGGTATCCGTCCTAAGCGTCGCGTTATCCGGGCTAATGCTCTATTTGCTGACGAGGTACGCGATGAATACCGCTTTCGCGTTCCTTCTTGTGGTCGTGTTTATGTTCCACACATCGACCCTGACTGTTTCTGCCTATATGTGGAGTGAAGGTATATTTATAACTTTTGTGCTGGCAACTTTATTGTTCGCTTTAAAATCCAGAGAATGCTTACGGTTCTCGAGGAACTACTTCGGATATTCGTATCTTCTGATTAGTATAGTATTTGTAGTGCTAGCTACTTATACGAAATATATCGGGGCTGCCTTTATCGTATTGCCACTTACTAGCGCATATTTCTCTGGCTCATATTTAAAAGAGCGCACGCTTAAATCAACAGCAATCGTAGCGATCTATGGAATAGCGATGTGGCCGCTTTTTGCAGAAAATTATTCTAGAAGCGGGTATTTATCTGGAGCGAATCGTCCTGAATCAAGCAAGTCCCTGTTAGAAAACCTGAGTGATTTTTCTGTGTCGCTGAAAGATCAATTTCTGGATTTTGGGCCGATCGGAACCATCCTGCTTCTTGCTGTGATATTGATTGTTGCCACAATTCTGGTACTGGATCACTTGCGTGAAAC
>JBGMQT010000033.1:0-22671 GCA_048060695.1 Acidiferrobacterales bacterium | reverse complement strand
GTCCATTTTCTGGTGGTCCCAAAGTTACACATCAGCACGCTCAATGATCTCGACGACAGTCATGCCGAGCTAATTGGTCGCATGTATCTTGCCGCCAGGGATATTGCCAATGCGCAAGGCATTGCAGACGGAGGTTACCGCAGCCTGATTAACTGCAATGCAGATGCCGGGCAAACCGTGCGGCATGTGCATTTACATGTGCTGGGCGGTCGAGTAATGACCTGGCCTCCGGGGTAAAGGAATTCGCTTGACCGCCTGAAATAAATAATCCCGCCGCAGGTGGACGGGGCACTAGCAGAATAGGCTGAATCGCTAAAATACTAATAAAAATATTTTCTTGGCGTTTTTGGCGCCTTGGCGGTTCAATATTAGTTACAGCAAGCGCTGGTGAATAACCCCAAAAGATCAAATGCAAAGGGCCTGGCGAATACCAGGCCCTTTTTTTATTTCTGACAATCCGGTTTATCTAGAACGGAATATCATCATCAAAGTCGCCACCACCCGCCGGGGTGCTGGCAGTTTCCGCTTTCGGTTTCGAGTAGGACTTGTCCTGATTGAAATCCTCGGCCGGTGCGCCGCCGCCCTGGCGGGAACCCAGCATTTGCATTTCGTTGGCAACGATTTCGGTGGTGTAGCGATCGTTACCCTCCTTGTCCTGCCACTTACGCGTTTGCAGACGGCCTTCAATATAAACCTGCGAACCTTTCTTCAGGTATTCACCAACGATTTCGGCAAGGCGACTGAAAAACACCACGCGGTGCCATTCGGTCTTTTCCTGTTTCTCACCGGTAGTTTTATCTTTCCAGGATTCAGAAGTGGCGATGTTGATGTTGGCGATTGCCTGGCCACTGGGGGCGTAGCGTACTTCGGGATCTTTACCCAGATTGCCTATAAGAATAACTTTATTAACTCCACGTGCCATGATATTTCTCCTTGGTTTATGTACATACCCGCAACGACCGGGGGTCCAGAAGTTAAAAAACAACCACAAGTCGTCGCAACCCGAAACGAATTGTATCCGGAAATTTCGGCAAGGGAAATATCACTTAACCGCTGTATCTCAGCGGCCGCATAAGAAGCTGGCGCTAACTGCAGGATTTACTTTCATTTTGCTCAGGGTCACTACGCTTGAACTGGATATCACCCATTCCCAGTGCGACCACAAACCAGAGCAACAGCAATATGGAACTGAGCAAGAACACCGCGGAGCCACCGAATGCGCCCAACACGGCGCCCCCCACCGCACCCCCCACAAAGGTTCCGAGGAACTGGGAGGAACTAAAGACTCCCACCGCGGCACCCTTGCTGTCGGGCGGCACCATACGCGATACCAGGGAAGGCATTAGCGCCTCAAGGGCATTAAATGCGCCAAAAAACAACCATAGACCCAGCGCGATTCCCCAAGCCGAGTTCTGCCCCCAGTAAATTACGCCTTGAGACAAGACCAGCAAAAGAATGGCAAAGGGAAATATGTGATGCAATTTTTGCCGGCGCTCGGCGATCACCAGTATCGGCACCATTATCACCAGCGAAGCCAGCAGTACCGGCAAATAAACCTGCCAGTGTTTATCGCCGGCAATGCCCGCCTGGTACAGCAGCATCAACGGCACCACCACAAAGATAGCCGTCATCGCTGCATGTAAAACGAATATACCAAAGTTGAGTCGCGCCATACGACGATCCCGTAGCGCGTCTTTCAACAACGATAGCGACGGCGTCTGGGATACGACCCGTACCGGTGTCGGAATGAACAACACCAATATTACAATTCCAACCAATGCCAGGATGGCCGTCAGCCAGAAGATGCCGGGCACACTAACTACGTCATACAACATCGGTCCTGCAACCAAGGCCAGAATAAACGAGCCACCGATGGACATCCCGACCAACGCCATCGCCTTGGTGCGTTGCTCGTCACGGGTAAGATCTGCCAGCAGCGCAATCACCGCGGCGGCCACAGCACCGGCGCCCTGGAGGGCGCGCCCGACAATGACACCTTCAATAGTGGTCGCCATGGCTGCCACGATGCTGCCAAGCGTGAAAATGAGCAATCCGGTGATGATGACCGGTTTGCGTCCGAAGCGGTCTGAGGCGACACCAAAGGGGATCTGTAGCAGCGCCTGGGTCAGCCCGTAGATGCCCAGCGCCATGCCAACCAGAAATGGTGTGTGGCCCGCCAGCTGTTCCGCATAAATGGCGAATACCGGCAAAATCAGCGCCAGCCCCAGCATGCGCACAGCGAATATGCCGGCCAGGCCAGCAGTGGCGCGCCGCTCCCGAGCGTTCATGGGGCTGCTGAGTCGAGGTTTCATCATGGAATCAAAGCGTTGGTGGCCCGCCTCTCAAAGGACGGTTTTATCACCTAATTATTACGCCGGTGTTGCCCGGACCAAATCGGGCGCTATAGTAGCAGGTTTGGCCGGACCTCAAAAATTATCATGGAAACTATACGGATTCGCGGTGCACGCACCCACAACCTGCAAAATATCAACGTCGACCTGCCGCGCGACAAACTGATCGTTATTACAGGTCTGTCAGGCTCCGGCAAATCGTCTCTTGCCTTCGACACCCTCTACGCCGAAGGCCAACGACGCTACGTCGAGTCGCTGTCAGCCTATGCGCGCCAGTTTCTGTCGCTGATGGAAAAACCGGATGTGGACCTGATCGAGGGACTGAGTCCGGCGATCTCCATTGAGCAGAAATCCACGTCCCACAATCCCCGTTCCACCGTCGGCACTGTGACGGAAATTTATGACTACCTGCGGTTACTGTACGCGCGAGTGGGTGAACCTCGATGTCCTGACCATGACATTACCCTGGAGGCACAAACCGTGAGTCAGATGGTGGACCATGTCATGGAATTGCCTGACGCAACAAAACTTATGGTCCTGGCGCCATTGATACAGGATCGAAAAGGGGAGCACACGCATATTATCGACAACCTCATGGTGCAGGGTTATGTGCGTGCACGGATCGACGGTCAGGTCATCAGTCTTGATGAGGCACCGAAACTCAAAAAGAACTTTAAACACACTATTGAAGCCGTAATCGACCGGGTAGTGGTGAAGCAAGGACAGCAGCAACGTCTGGCAGAAAGTATAGAGAACGCGCTGGAACTGGGTGAGGGCATCGTGCTTGTGGTCACGCTCAACGAAGCGGGTGATACCGACAGGGAGATCCTGTTTTCTTCACGGTATGCCTGCTCTCATTGCGGCTATTCCTTGTCCGAGCTGGAACCCCGCCTGTTTTCTTTCAACAACCCTGCCGGCGCCTGCCCTGAATGCGACGGGCTGGGTGTACGTCAATTTTTTGATACCGATCGCATTGTGCATGAACCTGACCTGGCGTTACCGCAGGGTGCCATTCGCGGCTGGGATCGACGCAACGCATTTTATTTCAGCATGCTGGAATCGCTGGCCAAACATTACAAGTTTGACATCGATAAACCCTTCGCCAGATTGCCAAAAAAGATTCGCGACGTCATCCTCCATGGCAGCGGTGACGAAACCATTCAGTTTGTATACAAGGGTGATCGCGGAACCTACAAACGCAAACATCCTTTTGAGGGTGTCATTCCCAATATGCAACGGCGTTATCGTGATACCGAATCCAATACGGTGCGTGAGGAACTGGCAAAATACATGAGCACCCAGTCCTGCGATGCCTGTGGCAGCTCGCGTCTTCGCACCGAGGCACGCCATGTATTTATTGACAAAAAACCGCTGCATGAAATCACCCGCCTGCCGGTAGGTGCGGCACAAGATTTCTTTGATCGGCTGGCACTGACCGGAAAACGAGGAGAAATTGCCGAGAAAATTGTCAAGGAGGTAAAGGCACGTCTCGGCTTTCTGGTAAACGTGGGTCTGGACTACCTGACACTGGAACGATCAGCAGAAACACTGTCCGGTGGTGAGGCACAACGTATTCGGCTGGCTTCGCAGATCGGTGCCGGGCTGGTAGGCGTGATGTACGTGCTCGATGAACCCTCGATCGGCCTGCACCAGCGCGACAATGCCCGACTGCTGGAGACCTTGTTTCATCTACGCGACCTGGGTAATACCGTCATTGTGGTGGAGCACGACGAGGAAGCCATTCGTGCAGCCGATTACGTACTCGATATTGGACCGGGTGCCGGTGTCCATGGTGGCAAGGTAGTGGCGCAAGGAGCCCCAATCGATGTCATCGCCAATCCTGCTTCGATTACCGGTGAGTATCTTTCGGGCAAGAAGTCCATCGCCATCCCGGAAACACGTCATCAACCCGATAGTAAGCGCCAACTGGTTGTTCGCGGCGCCAGGGGAAACAATCTCAAAAATGTCGATGTTTACATACCGGTGGGCTTGTTGACCTGTGTCACCGGCGTTTCTGGTTCGGGAAAATCCACTCTCATTAACAACACACTTTACGCGGCTGTGGCCAAACATCTATATGGCAGCAATATGGAACCCGCCCCCTGCGATGGTATTGACGGACTGGATCAATTCGACAAGATTATCGACATCGATCAGAGCCCAATTGGCCGCACGCCACGTTCCAACCCGGCAACCTACACCGGTCTGTTTACGCCGATTCGAGAGTTGTTTGCCGGTACACCCGAGTCCCGCGCCCGTGGGTATAATCCGGGCCGATTCTCTTTTAATGTTCGCGGTGGACGTTGTGAGGCCTGCCAGGGTGACGGCCTGATCAAGGTAGAAATGCACTTCCTGCCGGACGTCTATGTTCCCTGCGATATCTGTATGCGCAAGCGCTATAACCGCGAAACGCTTGATATTCGCTATAAAGGCAAGACTATTCATGAAGTTCTGGAAATGACCGTGGAGGTTGCGCGAGACTTTTTCGATGCCGTACCCGTGGTCAAGCGCAAACTCGATACGCTGATGGACGTCGGCCTGTCCTACATAAGACTTGGCCAGAGTGCGACCACGCTTTCCGGTGGCGAAGCCCAGCGTATCAAACTGTCACGCGAGTTATCCAAGCGCGATACCGGCCGTACACTATATATACTGGACGAACCAACTACCGGTCTGCACTTTCATGATATCGGGAACCTGCTCGCCGTTTTGCATCGCCTGCGTGACCATGGCAATACCGTTGTTGTGATCGAACACAATCTCGACGTGATCAAGACGGCCGACTGGATTATTGACCTCGGCCCGGAAGGCGGCGACGGTGGCGGCCAGGTTATCGCCACCGGCACGCCTGAAACACTAAGCGAAATATCGGCATCCTTCACGGGCCAATTCCTGAAGTCGGTACTGGATGTGTCTATCAGTACAAACAAACAAGCCGTCTGAATAACAAGACCTGGATGTTGATCGGAAAAGCCATCCAGTAGTGGTTAACCGGTTTTCGCAGGCACCACAAACCGCAGGCGTCCGGGATGGGCATAGAACTCGATCTTATAGACATTGGTATCGACGATTTCGCCATCGACTTCACAGACCAGTGGTAACTCGGCTTCCACCACGATCTGGCTGGAGTGGCGATAGAGAAGGTACTGGTCTGCTTCGATGGGTTTGTTTTTCAGTTGCTGAAGCCGTTTTAGTAATGCCAGCTTACCCAGATTTATGCCCAGCGTGACCGCCATCTTGTCGGCGGTTGGTGTCGCATGCGGAACCAGACGGAATGCCCCGATCGTCGGACTGAAACCGGCGATGAGAATTGCGAGATCGCAGCTGATGGTTTCGTCATCCAGCGTGATGCGACACGGGATGTTCTTCCACTTCAACAACATCTTGAGCGCCAGAACATTATATTTTAGCTGCCCCTTAAGCCATGAAAACTGGTGTTTAACGCTGTGTTGTTCGGCAGTTGACGCTGCAAAACCGATACTGGCCAGATTGAGTGCGTACGAGCTACGATTCAGGGTCACCAGTTCAGTAATTCCCACATTTTCCTCATAACCCGCCTTAAGCGTTTCCAGCGCATGCTGCCAATTGCGATCCATACCAATGGCCATGGCGTAATCATTTACGTTTCCAAACGGTACCAGCCCCATTGGCACATGACGTTCTCGACGCACATCGAGTATGCCATTAGCAACAATGTTCATGCTGCCCTCGCCACCAACTGAAACCAGACAGACATCGTCCTGTCGTGCCGCTTCGGCTACCCACTCTCGGCATTGGTTTGCGCTGGTGGGCATCAGGAATTCAGTGCGCGATAACTGGCTCTCAAAATGGTGTTCGATATCCTGCCATTGACGCCCGACTGCGCCATCCCGCGCCAGGGGATTGATAAAGAAGATGAATTTTTTTGGTTTCGTGTCCATACGCAGTTATTACATTTGTATCGTGTTACTTCAAATCATACACGGTCAATGGCGGATCAGCCCGATGCTTGCGAGATTGACGGCGCGACAACAGTACACCGATTATGAAAATCGTAAGGGTACCCAATACCGTGGTCATGAACGCATGCAGACTGTTGGCCAATGGCCCCTCAAGGTTACGGCTGAGGGTCGCCCAGATAATAACCGTCAGTCCGGCAATCATGCCAACAATGGCCTGTCCGCTCGCCGCCCGGCGCGACAACAGCCCTAACAGGAACAGACCCAGCATGCCCCCGGAGAAAATGCCGGCATAACGCCACCAGTCGTCCAGCACCCCTTTTGAAGACACCATCAATAACGCGACAGCCGTACCACTAATTCCGAGTATCACGGTCGCAATGCGCAGAAATCGCATTTTTTGTTTTTCGCTTGCATCGGGCCTGAACAGGCGACGATAGACATCGGTCAACAATATAGTTGCCGAGCTATTGATTGATGTATCGATCGAACTCATGGCTGCCGCCGCCAGTGCTGCAATCATGATGCCCGTGATTCCCGCCGGCAGTTCGTTGACGATGAAGTACGGAAATACGCGATCACCCATACCACTTGCGGCAAGGGCTTGTGGTAACAATTCCGGACGGGCGCTGTACCAGGCGAATAAACCGGTACCGATAAACAGGAACAGGGCGCTCACCGGCACATAGGTTAGCGCCCCGATCCAGATGGATTGTCGGGCATCGGCGAGCGAGCGAGCGGACTGATAGCGCTGTATGTAAGACTGATCAATGCCGAAATTCTGGAGATTGATTACAATGCCATAGAGCAGCACTACCCAGAACGTGGGTTCCGTAAATACCATCTGGAACGAACCAAGAGAGAATTTGTCGCCCTGGGCCGCCAACTCAAACAACTGTTCGTAGCCACCGGGCATACCGTTAACCAGCAACACCACGCTCAAGATGGCACCTGCCGTCAGGACGATGCTTTGCACCACATCTGTCCAGATAACGGCTTCGATACCCCCCACCACGGTATAAAAAGTTATCAATACACCACTGACGATAATAACACTCTCGATATCCCACCCGGTGAGGCGCTCCAGGGCCAACGCCACCAGAAACATGATGGTGCCCATGCGCGCCAGTTGTGTTAGCAAATAGAAGGTCATGGCATACAACCTTGCCCAAATTCCGAACCGGCGCTCGAGATAAGCGTAGGCCGAAATATCCCGGGTGCTGCGATAGAGTGGTGCAAACCACTTTACTGCAACCCAGGCAGCAACAGGCAACGACAGGGAAAAGACGAAGGCGTTCCAGTTACTAACGTAGGCCTTGCCCGGCAGCGCCAGAAAAGAGATTGATGACAGGTAGGTACCGAAGATGGACAAACCAATCGCCCACCCGGGAAGTCGACGGTTGGCACTGGTAAAACCCTCGCTGGTAGACGACCGGCGATAAAACCAGGCCCCAAATGCAGTAACACCGGCGATGTAAATCAGCAATACCGCAATATCAATGTTATTCACAATGGGCCCTTTTTTATTTTTCTACATACTACCCGAATCAACTCGCCATTCAGGAATGAATTGAAAACGGCGTGCTGATCCTGATTGCCAGCTGTTTGTCTGCCCGCCCCTGATTGACCGCAAACTCCACCAGACCGTTGGCATTTTCATACCAGAACGCTTCTCCTGTGGCGACATCAGAATAGGTTTTGGCGCGCGATAGCAATATACCGTTAATACGAATTTTTGCATCTTGCGGCATAACCGCTGCGCGATAGCCGGTAGTCGCATTGCCATAATGATCAACGTAAATCACCTCGGCGGTATCATCCGGCCACTGTTCATCTTCGCCGGTATCCAGGGTAACCGGGGCAGCGTCTGGCGGCTCTCCCTTTGACAGCATTGCAGCGACCGGTGCAAACAGGTCACGACCGTGAAAACTGGAAGAAAGCTCGCGGGGCCGCCAGTCTATGGTGAAACACTCTACCCGGAGCGCACGTCGCAACAGTATCCGGAATAAGCCGTTGTCTGGACCAACAAACCAGATATCGTCTACCCGCAGATACAATGGCCGACGTTTACCACCAACCCCGGGGTCAACCACACACATAAACACCGTATCCTCGGGAAATAACGAAATGTAACTCGGCAGCAGATAGGCGCCTGCCCGGACGTTCTGATTGGGCACGTTGTGAAACAGATCGATAACGGGCACGCCCGGTGCCTGCTGTGCCAATACAGCGTGAAGCTGACCGACGTAAGGGTCCTGACTGCCAAAGTCAGTAAACAACACAATCATCGGGTCAGTGTACCACCGCTACCACACAATTCCCGGGCCAAAAGAAAAGCCGGGTAGTACCCGGCTTTAATCTATCAATTGACAAGGTCTTACGACTTTTTGCTGGTCTTCTTCTTGGTGGCTTTCTTCTTGGCAACTTTCTTTTTAGTCGCCTTTTTTGTTGTCGCTTTCTTGACTGTCTTTTTAGTCGCCTTCTTTTCTGTTTTCTTCTTGGTTGCCGTTTTCTTCCTGGCAGCAGTTTTCTTTTCTGCCGCTTCTTTGGCTAGCTTCTCTTTCTTCGAGTCGGCCTTCTTCTCTGCTTTTTTCTCAACCGGTGCCTTCTTAGCCACCTTGACCTTCTTCGATTTCGATATATCTTCTGCGGCTTGCTTCATTTCTACCAGCTGTACAATCGCCATGGGGGCAGCGTCACCGGGACGAAAACCGGTCTTCAGAATGCGCAGGTAACCTCCCTGGCGCTCCTGAAAACGCACGGCAATATCGTTAAACAATTTGGTAACAGATTGACGATCACGCAGACGAGAGAATGCCAGACGGCGATTGGCTACACTTGGCTTTTTACCCAATGTAATCAATGGCTCTGCGAAACGACGCAGTTCCTTGGCCTTGGGCAAGGTGGTGCTAATCTGCTCGTGCTGGAACAGGCTTACGGCCATATTGCGAAACATGGCCTTGCGATGGCTGCTGGTACGGTTTAATTTACGGCCGCTTTTCAGGTGACGCATTGAATCTTCTCCTTCTATCTAACCCGGTGCGCGTCTAGGCGATCTCGGTACTTCCAGTAGCCTGCCTGAGATTGGCGGGCGGCCAGTTCTCCAGCTTCATACCCAATGACAGCTCGTGTTGGGCCAACACGTCCTTGATCTCGGTAAGCGATTTCTTGCCAAGGTTAGGAGTTTTTAACAGCTCATTCTCGGAACGCTGAATCAGGTCACCGATATAAAAAATATTCTCTGCTTTAAGACAATTAGCCGAACGTACGGTCAACTCCAGGTCGTCTACCGGGCGCAACAGCATGGGATCCATCTGTGGCTCGGCCTTCTCTTCCACCGCACCCTGTTCACTCTGCAGCTCAACAAACACAGAGATTTGATCTTGCAGAATATTTGCCGCGCGGCGTACTGCCTCTTCCGGATCGATGGAACCATTGGTCTCAATATCAAGTACCAGTTTGTCCAGATCGGTACGCTGCTCAACACGGGCATTTTCTACATCGTAGGCCACTCGACGAACCGGACTATAGGAAGCATCCAGCTGCATCACACCAATAGTCTTGCTCTCTTCGCTGTCACCTGCCACAACCGGCTCGTAACCACGGCCGCGGGTGATAGTTAGTTCCATATTGAGTTCGCCATCCTTGGTCAGGTTGGCGATGACATGATCGGGATTGACGAGTTCTACATCGTGCTCCAACTCGATGTCGGCCGCGGTGACCGGGCCCTTTCCCTTCTTGTTGAGATTCAGGGTCACAGACTCGCGGCCGTGCATGCGCAGGGCCAGCATTTTGAGGTTCAGCAGAATCTCGATAACGTCTTCCTGCACTCCTTCAATCGTGGAGTACTCATGCAAGACACCTTCAATTTTGACCTCGGTAACAGCAGAACCGGGCATACTCGAAAGCAGGATGCGACGAAGTGCATTACCCAGAGTATGGCCAAATCCGCGCTCCAGAGGTTCCAGCACCACCTTGGCATGCGTATCGGATATCGTCTGCACGTTGACAAGACGAGGTTTCAGGAACTGCGTTGCAGAACTTTGCATAATGTTTATTCCGTTGATCCCGAATTAATTATTTAGAATACAGTGCTACCACCAGCGCTTCGTTTATTTCCGAAGGCAGGTCGGTACGGTCAGGTACTGCCTTGAACGTACCTTTCATTGCGCTACTGTCCACCTCCACCCATTCCGGAAAACCACGTTGCTCGGTAGCCTCCATAGCGGCTTTGACTCGTAGCTGTGCCGCAGCACGCGCAGTCAGCTCCAGAACGTCACTGGGTGAAACCTGGTAAGAAGGAATGTTGGTGCGGTGACCATTTACCTTAATACCATTGTGGCGCACCAGTTGCCGGGCTTCATTGCGCGAGGCGCCAAAACCCATGCGGTAAACAACGTTATCCAGACGACCCTCAAGCAGCTTCAACAGGTTCTCACCAGTTGAACCCTTGCGGCGATCGGCTTCGTCGTAATAATTGCGGAATTGTTTTTCCAGGATGCCATAGAGGCTGCGTAACTTCTGTTTTTCGCGCAACTGCAGGCCATAATCGGAAACGCGACGGCGGCGCTGGCCATGCTGGCCCGGCCCATAGGCGCGCTTGTCGACCGCGCATTTGTCAGTAAAACACTTCTCGCCCTTAAGGTAGAGCTTGCCACCTTCGCGACGGCAGAGACGACATTTGGAATCTGTATAACGAGCCACCTGAAACTATCTCCTTAAAATCAGACGCGACGGCGCTTGGCCGGACGACATCCATTGTGTGGAATGGATGTCACGTCAGTAATGCTTGAAATCTCATAACCCAGGGCATTGAGCGCGCGAATACTGGAATCGCGGCCCGGGCCCGGGCCCTTGACGCGTACGTCCAGTGTCTTCATCCCGAGCTCCTGTGCCTTGCGACCTGCTTTGTCTGCAGCAATCTGGGCTGCATATGGTGTACTTTTGCGCGATCCACGAAAACCGGCGCCACCACACGTCGCCCACGACAGCACATTGCCTTGACGGTCACTGATGGTGATGATGGTGTTATTAAAAGAAGCATGGACGTGGGCAATGCCTTCAGCCACATTCTTCTTCACCTTCTTCTTGGTACTTCGGGTTGCCATAATGACTTAATTCCTGAAATTGAGCGGCTGACCTTATCTCTTGATTGGGCGGCGCGGTCCCTTGCGGGTGCGGGCGTTGGTCTTGGTGCGCTGGCCGCGAACGGGTAATCCACGACGGTGGCGCAGGCCGCGGTAGGCACCCAGATCCATCAGTCGTTTGATATTCATGGTGACCTGTCGACGTAAATCGCCCTCTACCACACACTTGGCGACACCCTGACGCAAGGATTCCACTTCGGTCTCCGACAAGTCTTTAACCCTGGTGCTACGGGCCACCTTGCTGGAATCACAGATGTTCTGTGCCGTATGACGACCAATGCCAAAAATCGAGGTCAATGCGATCTCGACATGTTTGTGAGTCGGTATGTTTATGCCTGATATACGGGCCATTTACACTTCTCTCCCAATTCTCTTACAGACGCCCATCCGGCGCGCGAAAGCGCGCAAGGATACTGTCCAAAACCCTAAAAATCAACTAATTACACCGCTTCCCGACTATCCCTGACGCTGCTTGTGGGTGGGATCGGAACAGATTACCCGTACCACACGCTTGCGCCGGACAATACGGCAATTACGGCACATTTTCTTTACAGAAGCTCTGACTTTCATGTCGTTCTCCTAAGCTTTCAATCCCGGTACTACCGGGTCATTCCCATGCCACCGCTGAGATTGGCCTTCTTCAACAGGCTCTCATACTGACGCGACATCACGTGGGTCTGCACCTGATTCATAAAATCCATGCTGACCACAACAATAATAAGCAGGGACGTACCACCGAAATAGAACGGTACATTCCACTTGATAATCATAAATTCCGGCAACAACGATACGGCGGTTATATAAAGCGCGCCGCCCAGTGTCAGCCTCGACATCACGCCATCGATATAGCGGGCGGTCTGCTCGCCTGGCCGAATCCCGGGTACAAAGGCACCGGATTTCTTCAAATTGTCTGCCGTATCTTTCGGGTTGAATTGCATCGCCGTATAGAAAAAGGCAAAAAATATAATTGCCGCCCCATACAACACTGCATACAACGGCTGTCCGGGTGCGATGGTCGTTGCTATATCTCGCAACCAGGACATCCCTTCCTGCTGCCCCAACACACTTGCTACCGTGCCCGGAAACAGAATAATGCTGGAGGCAAAAATCGGCGGGATCACGCCGGCCATGTTTACCTTCAGCGGTAAGTGGCTGGTTTGCCCGCCAATCATGCGACGCCCCTGCTGACGCTTGGCATAATTCACCGTTATTCGTCGCTGACCACGCTCGACAAACACCACGAAACCGGTGACCGCCATCACTACCACAAACAGCAACAGCACGAATAAAGGCTGGAATGTCCCGCGACTTGTCAGATCCAGCGTTGTCGCAATAGCCCCGGGTAATCCGGCGACGATTCCGGCGAAAATAATCATCGAAATACCGTTACCGATACCCCTTTCGGTAATCTGTTCGCCCAACCACATGAGGAACAAGGTTCCCGTCACCAGCGTCACAATCGAGATAATGACAAAACCCATTCCCGGTACTGACACTACCGGCATACCACCAGCGGTTTGCGCTTGCAGACCTGACGCTATGGCGCCTGCCTGCACCGTCGCCAGCAGTACCGTGCCATAGCGCGTGTACTGCGTAATCTTGCGGCGACCGGCTTCCCCTTCCTTCTTCAACTGTTCCAGCGAAGGCACAACGGCTGTCATCAATTGCATGATGATGGATGCCGATATATAGGGCATTACACCCAGTGCGAAGATCGACATACGCTCCAGCGCGCCACCACCAAACATGTTAAACATGCCGATGATTGAATTCTCTGTGCCCTTGAACAACTCGGCCAGGGCAATTGCATTCACGCCCGGGATCGGTACATAGGCACCGATTCGAAAAACAATCAGCGCGCCCAGCAGAAAGAAAATACGTCGACGTAACTCGGTAAACTTGCCCGAGGCGCCAACATTTCCCGCCATGGCAGCTGACCCGCGTGCCACTAGTCTTCTACCTTGCCACCCGCTTGGGTAATCGCTTCACGTGCGCCCTTGCTTACGGCAATACCTTTCAGGCTTACCGCCTTTTTCAACTCGCCGGACAAAAATACTTTCGCTTTCAGCACATCTTTTGTTACGAGACCGGCCTTTTTTAACGCATTGAGGTCGATCACATCGGCCTGCACTAACGCCAACTCATGCAAACGGATCTGTACTGCCTTGTTGCTGAATGGAGCGGTAAAACCTCGCTTCGGCAGTCGACGTTGCAACGGCATCTGACCGCCTTCGAAACCCACCTTGTGATAACCACCGCTGCGGGCCTTCTGACCCTTCTGCCCTCGACCCGAGGTCTTGCCGATGCCGGATCCGGCGCCGCGTCCAACACGCTTCCTGACGCGCGTGCTGCCCTCGGCTGGTTTTAACGTGTTCAATCGCATGATCAGGCTTCCTCCCAACGGAGCATGTGCGACACCTTATTTATCATGCCGCGGTTCTCCGGCGTATCAATCACTTCTACCGTGTGGTGCATACGGCGCAAACCCAGACCACGTACGCAAGCCTGATGTTTCTTGCCGGTGCCAATTGGGCTCTTAGCAAGCGTCACTTTTAATTTTTTTGCCACGGGCTTATTCCTGTCCTGGTCTCTTAATCGAGTATTTCTTCGACTGTTTTGCCACGCTTCGCGGCGGCCCCTTTCGGGCTCTGAATATCGTTAAGGCCATTAATGGTTGCACGTACCACGTTTACCGGGTTACGCGAACCGATACACTTGGCCAGCACGTCTTCGACACCGGCAACTTCAAAAACGGCGCGCATGGCACCACCGGCAATGATGCCAGTTCCCTTGGAGGCCGGTTTCATCACTACCTTCGCCGCCCCATGTTCACCCAGAATCTCGTGGAACAATGTGGTGCCGTTAAGATCAACACGCACCATGTTACGGCGTGCAGATTCCATCGCCTTTTGTACCGCTACCGGCACTTCGCGCGCTTTACCGCGGCCAATACCGACCCGGCCATTGCCGTCACCGACAACCGTTAGCGCCGAGAAACCAAAAATACGACCACCTTTGACCACCTTGGCCACACGGCGGATATTAATCAGCTTTTCCTGCAGATCGTCACCACGTGCGTCAGTGTTATTTGCTGCCACTTATCTATCCTCTAAAACTGTAAACCGTTTTCACGGGCGGCATCGGCTAGCGCCTTGACACGACCATGAAATGAAAAACCTGAACGGTCGAATGCCACACGGTCGATCCCCGCTGCCTTGGCCCTGTCGGCAATACGCTTTCCAATAGCCACAGCAGCGTCTTTATTACCGCCGTTCTTCAACTGCGAACGCACTTCAGCTTCAACGGTGGAGGCACTAGCCAATATCTTGCCGCCAGTTGCATCTATGATCTGTGCATAAATATGACGCGGTGTGCGATGCACACACAGGCGAGTAACCGCCAGTTGAGTAATTTTAGCGCGCGTATTGCGTTTACGCCGCTGGTGTCTTTGAATCTTGTTCTTCATAGCCTGATACCTTGACTCGCCTTACTTCTTCTTGGCTTCTTTACGTGCAACATGTTCATCTGAATATCGCACACCCTTGCCTTTATAGGGTTCCGGCGGGCGGTAATGACGAATCTCTGCGGCCACCTGGCCCACTTTCTGCTTGTCGATGCCTTTGACCACGATTTCGGTCTGACTTGGACATTCGATGGTGATGTCTTGCGGAATCGGGTACACCACCGGATGCGAAAATCCCAGTGTCAAATCCAGAACTTTTCCTTTGACAGCGGCCCGATAACCCACGCCAAGGATAGTGAGCTTCTTCTCAAAACCAGAATTCACCCCGGCAACCATATTGTTGACCAGTGCACGCATGGTGCCGGCCAAAGCCCAGGCACTGTCATCACCCGTTGACATGCTGATTACGTTGTCGGTCTGTTTCAATTCAACCGACGGATGCAACGACTGGCTCAATTCACCTTTTGGGCCTTTCACTCTCACCATGCCGTCAACCAGTTTGACTTCGACTCCGCTGGGAACGGTGATTGGATTTCTTGCGACTCGTGACATCGTTTTCGGCCTTTAGGAAACGTACCCGATAATTTCGCCACCGACGCCAGCTTCACGAGCGGCGCGATCACTCATAATGCCCTTGGACGTAGAGATAATGGCGATACCAATCCCACCAACAACTTTTGGTAAGTCAGTACTGCCTTTATATTCGCGTCGGCCGGGCTTGCTGACACGCTTGATCTCGACAATCACCGGCTTGTCTTCGTAATACTTGAGTTCCACTTCGAGTAACGGTTTACCGTCGTTCGGAACCTCGGACACAGCACCAACAAAACCTTCATCTGAAAGCAGTTTGGCGATAGCCATCTTGGTCCGGGAAGCCGGCATGCGTACGTTGACCTTTTCCGCACGCTGCGCGTTACGGATGCGGGTAAACATATCGGCGATTGGGTCGGTCATCATAATTGCTAACTCACTGTATCCTTTGTTTTCCGGCTGGATTACCAGCTTGCCTTGACCACGCCGGGCACTTCGCCCTGCATCATCAATTCGCGCAGTTTATTCCGCGAGAGATTAAA
This sequence comes from Acidiferrobacterales bacterium, assembly GCA_048060695.1. GTDB lineage: Bacteria > Pseudomonadota > Gammaproteobacteria > Acidiferrobacterales > JAJDNE01 > JAZFSZ01. Next base: position 6,699 of record JBGMQT010000033.1, on the reverse strand, counting down.
TTTGCGATAGTAACCACGTGGGCGACCGGTTAACGCACAGCGATTACGCTGGCGACTCGGGCTCGCGTTTCGCGGCAATCTCTGCAGCCCCAACGTTGCTTCGTAGCGATCTTCATCACTAACATTGGGGTCCTTGATCTTTTTCTTCAGTTCCTCGCGACGGGCTGCGTATTTGGCAACCGTCTTCGTTCGTTTGGCGTCGCGCGCCAGCATGCTTTTCTTTGCCATTTCTATGTACCTTTATATTACCTTGCTCATTTTCCCTTGATCGGGAAATTGAAGGCCGCAAGCAATGCACGGGCTTGCTCGTCCGTCTCCGCGCTGGTCGTAATCGTAATATCCATGCCCCGAATTTGATCGATCTTGTCGTAATCGATCTCGGGAAAAATAATCTGCTCTTTTACGCCCATAGAGTAGTTTCCACGTCCGTCGAAGGATTTGGCCGGCAACCCGCGAAAGTCGCGTGTACGCGGAATGGCAATAGTAATAAGACGATCCAGGAATTCGTACATACGATCCCGACGCAGGGTCACCTTGCAACCAATCGGATAGCCTTCGCGTACCTTGAACGCAGCCACGGATTTCCGTGCCTTGTTAACCACTGCCTTCTGACCGGCCAGCTTTTCCATATCAGAGACAGCGGCGTCGATCAGTTTCTTGTCGGTCATAGCCCCACCCACACCCATATTAATGGTGATCTTGGTGATCTTCGGCATCTGCATGGCGTTCTTGAAGCCAAATTTTTCATTCAGCTTCGGAACCACATCCGATTTATAAAATTCCTGTAAACGTGCGCCCATAATATTTACGCCTAAACGTCCGCTACTTCGCCGGACTTCTTGAATATTCTGACTTTTTTGCCGTCTTCCAGCACTTTGAAGCCAACGCGTTCGCCTTTCCCGGTCACTGGATTTACCAGTGCCACATTGGAGATCGCCAATGGGGCTTCAATATCGACAATGCCGCCGGTTTCGTTCTTGTTCGGGTTCGGCCGAACGTGCTTTTTGACCATATTTACGCCTTCTACAAGCACACGATTATCGGTACGGGTCTCAAGCACAGTCCCCTGCTTGCCTTTGTCTTTGCCGGCCAGCACCTGGATCCTGTCGCCTTTTTTAATCTTTCGCATGGTTAAAACCTGGTTACCGCCTACAGTACTTCCGGCGCCAACGAAATAATCTTCATAAATTTTTCGGTGCGAAGCTCGCGTGTTACGGGACCGAAAATACGTGTACCCACGGGTTGCAACTGGGCGTTCAGTAACACCGCCGCGTTGCTGTCAAAACGGATAATGGATCCATCCGGTCGACGTACGCCCTTTTTGGTACGAACCACCACCGCGTTAAAAACCTCGCCTTTTTTCACCCGACCACGTGGTATGGCTTCCTTGACGCTGACTTTAATAACATCACCGATACCGGCGTAACGACGCTTGGAGCCGCCAAGCACCTTGATGCACTGGACTCTTTTTGCCCCGCTGTTGTCGGCTACCGACAAATTGCTTTGCATCTGAATCATTTATCTGACCTATATTTACTTAACCGGTCTCACAGGGCGGGCGATCATACACTGTCTCCCCTGTCACCGAAACGCCTATACGGCGGTTACCTTCTCGAGCACCTTTACCAAACGCCAACTCTTGGACTTCGACAGCGGGCGACATTCTTCAATTTGCACCATGTCCCCTTCCTTGCACTCATTGTTCTCGTCATGAGCATGCAACTTGGTGCTGCGACCAATGAATTTGCCGTAGACCGGGTGTCTCACCCGGCGCTCCACCAGAATGGTTATGGACTTGTCCATTTTGTCGCTGACGACACGTCCGTCAACAACACGGCGAATTTTTGCTTCATCGCTCATGCAGTTTTACCTTTCTCATCATTCATTACGGTCTTGACCCTGGCGATATCGCGACGCACCTGTTTCAGGCGGGCGTTATTGGCCAACTGACCCGTTGAGTTCTGCATGCGCAGGTTAAACTGCTCGCGTAACAGACCTTCCAGTTCGGTCTCACGCTTCGATGCATCCATAGCTTTCAATTCTTTCACTTTCATTAACCCACGTGCCTCGATACAAATGCAGTGCGAACCGGCAATTTAGCCGCAGCCAGACGCAGGGCCTCGCGGGCAATTTCCTCTGACACGCCTTCCATCTCGTACATCACAGCACCCGGTTTGACCAGGGCCACCCAGTACTCGGGATTACCCTTGCCCTTGCCCATACGGACTTCCAAGGGCTTCTTGGAAACAGGTTTGTCTGGAAATATACGAATCCAGATACGGCCGCCACGTTTGATATAACGGGTCATGGCACGACGAGCAGCCTCAATCTGGCGCGCAGTGACGCGACCACGAGTGGTGGCTTTTAGTCCGAACTCGCCAAAACTCACCTTGTTGCCGCGCAAGGCCAAACCACGATTACGGCCTTTCTGCTGCTTGCGAAATTTTGTCCTTTTGGGCTGTAACATCTTTAACTTACCTCATCGCCCTCAGGCCGTGGCCTTGGTTTTCGCCGCTTCCGGCGGCTCAATATCCGGTTTTTCTTCTTTAAAAATCTCACCCTTGAATATCCACACCTTGATACCGATGACACCATAGGTGGTATTGGCACGGGCGACGCCGTAATCGATGTCAGCACGCAAGGTGTGCAACGGCACACGGCCTTCACGATACCATTCCGTACGGGCAATCTCGGCACCGTTCAAACGACCGGCCACCATAACCTTGATGCCACCGGCACGCAGGCGCATGGCGTTGGTTACGGCACGCTTCATGGCGCGGCGGAACATAATACGTTTCTCCAGCTGCTGGGCGATGCTTTCGGCCACCAGTTGTGCGTCCAACTCGGGTTTGCGCACTTCTTCCACGGCCAGGTGCACCGGTTGGCCCGCGAGCCGGGTCAGCTCCTGACGCAACTTTTCGATGTCCTCGCCCTTCTTGCCAATTACAATACCGGGGCGAGCAGTATAAATACTGACATTCAGCATTTGCGTCGGACGTTCGATCACGACTTTGCTTACTGCCGCGTGCGCCAGTTTCTTCTTCAGAAAATCACGCAGCTTTAAATCGGATATTAAAATGTCGCCATAATTCTTTTTGTTCGCGTACCACTTGGCACTCCAGTCACGGATGATGCCAAGACGCATTCCAATGGGGCTGACTTTCTGACCCATAACTACTTACTCCCCTTTGTGTCTTCGGCTACTGTCACGGTGATATGACTGCTGCGCTTCAGGACGCGGGTTCCACGACCTTTGGCGCGTGCGCGCCAGCGCTTCAAGACCGGACCTTCGTCAATACAAATGGTCGCCACCTTCAGTTCATCGATATCCGCGCCTTCGTTGTGCTCGGCATTGGCGATGGCTGACTCCAGTACTTTCTTGATCGAATGCGCAGCTTTCTTGGTACTGTATTGCAACATTTCCAGTGCCCGCGATACCGGCAGACCACGAACCTGGTCGGCGACCAGACGTGCCTTTTGTGGCGAAATCCGGGACTGCTTTAGCTTGGCTGTTGCTTGCATTTAACTTTCCTTACTTGACCTTTCTATCGGCAGTATGACCGCGATAGGTACGCGTCGGGGCAAACTCGCCCAGTTTATGGCCCACCATGTTCTCTGAAATCAACACCGGTATATGCTGACGACCGTTATGCACAGCGATCGTAAAACCAACAAAGTCCGGCGTGATCGTGGAACGACGTGACCAGGTCTTGATCGGTCTTTTGCTACTTTCGCTCATTGCCTGCTCCACCTTTTTTGTCAGGTGCAGATCAACAAACGGGCCTTTTCTAATAGAACGTGGCAAAACTCAACCCCTCTTATCGTTTGCTGCGACGGCGCAGAATCATACCGTCAGTGCGTTTATTCGATCGCGTTTTCTTGCCCTTGGTAGGAACACCCCACGGGCTCACCGGATGACGCCCACCGGAGGTACGGCCTTCGCCGCCACCATGTGGATGATCCACCGGGTTCATGGCCACGCCGCGAACTGTCGGGCGAATGCCACGCCAACGCTTAGCACCCGCCTTGCCCAGTTTGCGCAAATTGTGCTCTGAATTACCGACTTCACCAATGGTGGCACGGCAATCAATGTGTATCTTGCGAGTTTCACCCGAGCGCAACCGCAACTGGGCATAACTGCCTTCACGAGCCACCAGCTGCACACCTGCGCCTGCTGAACGTGCGATTTGTGCACCTTTTCCCGGTTTGAGCTCGATGCAATGTACCGTCGTGCCCACCGGGATGTTACGAATGGGCAATGAATTACCAATCTTGATCGGTGCACTGTGGCCGGACTGGGTCTCGTCACCTACACTCAGGCCCTTGGGCGCAATGATATAGCGGCGCTCGCCATCGCGGTACAACATCAGCGCAATATGGGCGCTACGATTGGGGTCGTACTCCAGACGTTCTACCTTGCTGACGATATCGTCCTTATTACGACGAAAATCTATCACACGATAGTGCTGCTTATGGCCACCGCCACGATGTCGCACAGTAATACGACCATTATTGTTACGGCCGGCATTGCTGGATTTTTTTTCAACCAGACCTGCGTATGGCGCACCCTTGTGCAAACCGTCGCTAACGACCTTGACCAGGCCGCGACGTCCCGCTGAAGTTGGTTTTACTTTTACCACTGCCATTTTGATTGAACCTGTTCGTTGCTCGGTTAACGCTGTCAGGCGCCGGTGAAGTCAATATCATGACCCGGCATCAGGCGTACATAAGCCTTTTTCCAGTTGGGTCGTTTCCCCGGATGTTTGCCGTATTTCATCTTGCCGCGCACGTTGATGACCTTGACTGTATCGACTTTAACCTCGAACAGCTTTTCCACTGCGCCTTTGATTTCCGGCTTGGTCGCGTTTTCGCGGACGCGGAATACGATCTGGTTACCCTGGTCTGCTGCCCGGGTACTTTTTTCGGACACATGCGGCGCCAGAATGACCTGGTAAAATCTTTCTTCTCTCACATTCATACCAATGACTCCTCGATTCGTTTGAGGGCATCGGCCGTCATCACGACTTTTTCGTGACGAATCAGGCTCACCGGATCCACGTGGCTTACACTAGCTACATCCACACCGGGTACATTGCGTGCAGACAGACTCAAATTGCGGTCGTCCTCCAGGGTTACGATCAGCGCATTGCTGGCGCCGAGTTTGTGCAACTTCTCCACCAGACCCCTGCTCCGGGGAGCGTCCATTTGCAGGCCATCGACAGTCACCAAACGCTGTTGCCGCACCAATTCGGATAAAATCGATCGCACGGCCGCGCGGTACATCTTCTTGTTGACCTTCTGCTCGAAATTCTGTGTTTGTGCCGGAAAGGCCCTGCCGCCACCGCGCCAGATCGGGCTGCGGATGGTTCCGGCGCGCGCATTACCCGTCCCTTTCTGGGCCCAGGGTTTGGCGCCGCCGCCACGCACGGCGGAGCGGTTCTTCTGGGCGCGCGTGCCCTGACGGCCGCCGGCCTGATAGGCCGTCACCACCTGGTGGATCAATGGCTCATTGAACCGGGCCGCAAATACCACATCGGAAACTTCAACATCCGACTTGGCGGCACCTGATTCATTGACAACGTTCAGCTTCATTCTGCTAATTCCCGGATTATCTCTCGTATTACTCGGCTGTCGAAACCGGTGCTACAAACGCACCCGCCTTCACCGAAGGACGAATGACTACATCAGAACCCTTGGCACCGGGTACGGAACCCTTCACCAGTAACAGGTTACGCTCGGTATCCACCGATACGACTTCAAGACCCTGCTGGGTACGTGTCACGTTACCCATATGGCCGGACATCTTTTTGCCCTTGAACACGCGACCCGGTGTCTGGCACATACCAATAGATCCACCGGTACGGTGATTAATAGAGTTGCCGTGACTGGCACGACCGCCCTTGAAATTATGGCGTTTCATCACACCCGCAAAACCCTTACCAATACTTGCGCCCTGCACATCAATCTTTTGTCCGGCGCTGAATACATCGACCTTGATCTCGGCCCCGGCCTGCAGGTCTTCGCCTTCGCCATCATTGAGACTGAATTCCCATAGACCCCGACCTGGCTCGACACGCGCCTTGGAAAAATGACCGGCCATGGCCTTGCCAACACGATTCGGGCGACGCGCACCCACAGTAACCTGGACTGCGCGATAGCCATCGCTTTCAGCAGTTTTCACCTGGGTTACGCGATTGATGGCGACTTCCAGTACCGTCACCGGCACCATGGCACCGGCCTCGCTAAAGACCCGTGTCATACCAATTTTTCGACCTATGACTCCAATCGTCATGACTTAATGCCCGCTATTCCCGATCTCAATCAGGTCAGTTTAATTTCGACGTCAACACCGGCGGCCAGATCCAGTTTCATCAAGGCATCAACGGTTTTATCCGTCGGATCAATGATGTCCATGATGCGCTTGTGAGTGCGAATCTCGAACTGGTCCCGTGCCGTCTTGTTCACATGAGGTGAACGCAACAATGTATAACGCTCTATTTTTGTAGGCAGCGGAATCGGACCGTGTACCAGCGCACCGGTACGTTTAGCGGTGTCCACGATCTCCGCGGCCGAACGATCAATCAGCCGATGATCAAATGCCTTGAGACGAATACGTATTTTTTGGTTTGCCATCGACGTTCCCAATTACTCCACTATCTTCGACACCACGCCCGCACCCACGGTACGACCACCTTCACG
>JBGMQT010000032.1:0-25527 GCA_048060695.1 Acidiferrobacterales bacterium | reverse complement strand
GCTAGCGACAACTATTATCAGCAGCAACGCCATCGCTGCCAGAAAAAACCCCATTGTTAAGTTCGCCACTACCTATGGCGCTATTGAAATCGAACTCTATCGGACCAAAGCACCCATTTCGGTGAAAAACTTCATGAGTTACGTTCGCCAGGGTCGTTACAACGGCATGATATTTCACCGCGTAATCAAGGGATTTATGGTCCAGAGCGGTGGATTCAAACCCGGGATGAAGCAAATTCCCGCTGCGGGTTCGATTCAGAATGAGGCCGATAACGGACTGAAAAACGTGGTGGGAACGATTGCCATGGCGCGCACCAACAAGCCACACTCCGCCGGCGCGCAGTTCTTTATCAATACCAATAACAACACCAACCTGGACCATCGAAGCAAAACTGACCGGGGCTGGGGTTATGCCGTATTCGGCAAGGTCACCAAAGGCATGCAAACGGTGCGTCGTATTGAGTCTGCACCGACACAGCGCTCGGGTTATTACAGCGACGTACCGGTAAAGGACATTGTGATTCTCAAGGCGTCAATACTTCGCGAATAACCCGACGGTTAACTATTCTCTGCCCGGTGAAAAGCGCGGGCTGCCTGGCCTAGGCGAGGAATAGTTTATACGCCGGATTGGCAGTTTCCTCGGTGTATTCGTAGCCAAGATTTTCAAGAAAGCCTTCAAAGTCCTTTTTGTCCTTCGGTGGGACTTGCATACCTACCAGCACGCGACCGAAGTCGGCGCCATGGTTACGGTAATGGAACAGGGAGATGTTCCAGCGCCCACCCATTTCGTTGAGAAATTTTATTAATGCCCCCGGGCGTTCCGGAAACATAAACCGGTAGATGATTTCATGTTCTGCTGCCGGTGCGCGTCCGCCGACGAGATGACGGATGTGCAGCTTGGCCATCTCGTTGTCGGTCATGTCCAGCGTTTTGTATCCCTTTTTGCGCAAATTGGCGATCAGCTGCTTTTCCTCATGAACATCACTGATTTGCACGCCGACAAAGATATGGGCGTTGGCCGGATCAGCATAGCGATAATTAAACTCGGTGATACCGTGCCTGCCGATAGTTGAGCAAAACTTGCGAAAACTGCCAGCCTTTTCCGGAATGGTGACGGCAAGAACGGCCTCTCGGCGCTCACCGATTTCGGCACGCTCGGCGACATGTCGCAGGCGATCAAAGTTGACATTGGCACCGGAGGCAATAGCGACAAATATTTTGTTGCTGAGTTTTTTGCGACTGACATAGGCTTTCAGCCCTGCCATGGCGAGTGCACCAGCAGGTTCCAGCACTGATCGGCGGTCTTCAAAGATGTCCTTGATAGCGGCACAAATTTCATCGTTGCTCACCACTACAATTTCGTCGACTACTTTTTTTGCCAGACGAAAGGTTTCCTTGCCCACCTGACGTACGGCAACGCCGTCAGCAAAAATGTTGACATGATCCAGTAATACACGACGGCCACTTTTAAGCGACTGGTCCATGGCGTCGGCATCCTCTGGTTCCACGCCGATGACTTTGATCTCTGGTCGTACCGATTTGATATAGGCACCGATGCCAGCGATAAGCCCGCCGCCTCCAACGGGTACGAAAACAGCGTCGATATGATCCGGATGTTGTTTCAGAATTTCAAAGCCAATGGTGCCCTGACCGGCAATGACATCGACATCGTCAAACGGCGGGATGAAAGCGAGCCCCTTTTGCTTTACCAGCTCCATAGCATGATCGAAGGCATGGTCGTAATTGTCGCCAAATAATACTACCCGGGCACCATGGCCCTTGACGGCACTGACCTTGATCTCGGGGGTGGTGCGTGGCATTACAATTGTCGCCCTGGTCTTGAGACGGGCGGCGGCAAGTGCCACCCCCTGGGCGTGGTTGCCGGCGCTGGATGCCACTACGCCCTTTTTCAGTTCAGCAGAAGAGAGCCCGGCCATTTTGTTATAGGCGCCGCGCAGCTTGAATGAGAATACCGGCTGCTCGTCTTCGCGCTTCAACCAGATCTGGTTGCCCAGGCGCGCGGACAATACCGCAGCAAGCTCCAGCGGTGTCTCCTTGGCCACATCATAGACGTGGCTGGTCAGTATTTTCTTTAAGTATTTTTCTGGCATGGGCATAATCTACCAGACTAAAGATTGGAGAGCGACGTGTGCCACATCATTTCGCTCCAGCATACCCACGACAAGAGAATATAGCCGAAGAGATAAAATATGACTCAAGATGAAATGAAAAAGGCCGTCGCCGAAGCGGCGCTGGATTATGTCGAAAGCGGTTCTGTCGTTGGGGTTGGCACCGGCTCCACCGCCAATTTCTTTATCGACGGGCTAGCAGGTATCAAGGGCAAGCTTGATGGCACGGTTGCCAGCTCCGAGTCCTCGGCCGAGCGCCTGCGGGGACACGGTATCCGCGTCCTGGAACTGAATGATGTCGGTCAGTTAAGTCTGTATGTCGACGGTGCCGACGAATCCACCAAACATCTGCATTTGATAAAAGGTGGTGGCGGAGCACTGACGCGTGAAAAGATTGTAGCCGACAGTAGCGACAAATTTGTCTGTATTGCAGATGAGAGCAAGCTGGTGGATGTGCTGGGCGCCTTTCCTCTACCCGTGGAGGTGATCCCTATGGCCCGAAGTTATGTGGCACGGGAAATTGTCATGCTGGGTGGCGAGCCCGTTTTGCGTAGCGGCTTTACGACTGATAACGGCAATATCATACTCGATGTACATAATCTGGAAATATTAAACCCGGTGGAACTGGAAGTATCTCTGAATCAGTTGACGGGTGTGGTTACGAATGGCCTGTTTGCCAGGCGCGGTGCCGATATCCTGTTGCTGGGCACACCGGACGGCGTCAAGACTCTGACCGCCTAGAGCATGGCTTTCTTATCCGTCGGTACTTTGCCCGTGTTGCGGCCTGCGCTTCGAGGTCCGAATTGACAACTGCTGTTGTAGCCGCAATTGGTTCTGATACTCGCGCTTCTTGTTGTTCAAATAGGACTGCCGGTCCATTTCGTGAAGCTGGCGCGAATAGACATCGGTTAATCCGAACCAAAGCCGCAAGCGTGATTCGAGGCGCTGACTTGGCGGTACGCTGGCTGTCTCGAGATAGGCCTGCAGCGCCAGATATGATCGCACCGCATTGCGTTCGATAACACCTTGCATACCTCTAACATACTCCGGCTGCCCCGATTGATTCCGACCTACTACGGTAAAGCCCACCTTTTTCCTTGCAAATGTTTTTAGATACATACTGGTTGCGGCCTTGTTGAGGCGGCTGGTCTCATAGTTTGACGAAAAACGTACCAACGTCTTATTTGCGTATGGCGATGCTTCCACCAGCACGGAATATTCCTTGATACCCCAACGCCCTCTGGGTGACGTCATCAACACCTTTAAATATTTGCTGTTTCTTTCCTGTAATTCAAAATGGGGTTCAATTTTCATTGCGCGGTACAGAGGCGCATATTTTTTTCCGGCCACATAGATCGTCATATTTACGCGACGCTCCCCCTGCGAGTAAGTGCAAGCCTTTACATTCATATTAAGAATAAGGAAACCACACATCGCCGCCGGACTTACCAGGACATCGGCAACCTGGGAATAGGGATAATCTACGAAACCATAGACATTCACACGAAGGCGCCTGCCCTGCTCATGAGACTGAATTCTGAGAGCAAGATTTTTATCGATTGGCTTTGTGACCGCACTGAACTGGAGATACTGATTCAGGAACATGCGCGAATCGGCTAGCGCCAGGTTGGCCGTAGTGGTTAGTATGAATAATCCAACCCCGAATGTGATGATACGCAATGGCATGTTTTCCCCGGTGCAAAGGGCAATACAATGTAAATGGCGCCTTATACAACTGCTTTCAATAAGACTAATCCCGATTGTTCAAGTTCACCGGGCATTTTGTCGAGAAAACTGCTGTTGCAGCAGATACAGTGCAAAAATGTCGTAGGTCGCATGACCCAACATTGGTATCAGCAGGTTATCACTGAGTTCATAGAGCAACCCAAACCAGACACCAATGGCCGTTGCCAGAACAAAGTAGGCCGGGGTGAGGGCATGCAACAAACCAAAAATAGCGGCAGCCCACCAAACGCCAACAAAGGATTGCAACATGCCGCGAAAAAAAAGCTCTTCGCCAATGCCGGCTGCGAGTGACAATAAAACGATATCGATTGCCGATAAAGACCGGATCGACAAACCAAACGAGCGACGCAGCTTTTGCAGTATTTGTGACATCGCGCGTTTGATCAAGGACAGACGTGCGATGGGGCCGGCCATCATCAATACTACGGCTAGACCGATGGGCACCGCCGCAGCCAGACCGAGCAAAGTGCTGTTTAGGCCAAATTCAAAGTCGAATGGCAGGTAGCTGCCGCGAAATACGCGGGTTACAACCAATGAAATCAATACCAACACAAGCTCGGTTACATAGAGAGACCACAGGAAGCGTGACTTGCTGAAGGCGCGAAGCTCGTCTGGATATTTCCCGGTGTTATCGGTCATGGGACTATTGTAACGGTTCTACTGCTATGTGCAGACTACCATTTCGTGCGAAACCTGGTCGGTGTGGCAAAGTTCGCATGACGAACAGGATTAATGATTGTCAAATAGCTCCAGCTGCCCACTCGGGTTGAACAACTGCCGGGCACCAAGTTCAACAAAGTGCAGTGCTCCCCCGCGCCAATTTCGACGGAACACCCGCTGTATCGAACTGACCAGTTCCCGCGAATCCAACCTATCGTCCTCAATACCAGACACCTCGGCTTCTATCACAACATTTTTCTGTTCCCGCATAGAAAAATAAATGGCAGTCGGAATCCGCTGACGATGTCGCAAAACGGACAACAGGCTATTGCTTACGCGGCGAAGGTGGGAATAGATAGACCGTCGGTTGCTGGTACGGGGAGGCAGAACAGCACGGCAACGAATAGATTGATATTGATTATCGACTTCAAGTGCCGCCGCGTTGATTTCTCCGCGACAGGCGCGCCACAATGAAACTCCTGGAGTTCCAAAAATCCGCTTGATTACGGCAAGCGGTTGATCTGCCATTTGGGCTCCGGTACGAATGCCAACCAAATCAAGTTTATACGCCAGCTCGGGTGTCAATTGACAAATATTTTCAATAGGCTCGTGCTGCAGGCATGGCCGCACTTCCCACGGGGCAATAGTTTTAATAGACCCGGTGCTGGCAGCGCCAGCAGCGAAGGCGGCAATATAAGGATCACTGGCGACACCTATTTTTGCCGCGATACCGGTTTCTTTGTCGCACAGTCGGCGTCTGATGTGTTGAGCAATAAAATATGGCGAGCCCATTACCGGCTGCAGATGGGTGACATCCAGCCGCAAACGTGAGGCCACCTGACTTAAGTCAGGGTCAAAGTTTCTCAGTATGCTGGCCGTTGCGATACGGGTACCAGGTGACGGAATCACATCAATAATGGCACGCGGCCACAGGCAAGCGCTGGTCTCGCTGATCATCGATAGGCCCGAAACTGTCCTACCACGATACCCTGAATCTGCACCCGGTTGGCCGGGTAACGCATGGCTTTTAGTTCGTGGTTGGCAGGCTCCAGCGTAATGCTGCGATCCGGGTTGCGCTTCAGGAACTTTAGTGTTGCTTCCTCATTGTCAATCAGCGCCACTACGATCTCACCGTCACGGGCGGTACTGGCCTTTTCTACCACCACCATGTCGCCGTCGAGAATACCGGCCTCGATCATGGATTCGCCCACCACCTTGAGCACAAAGCGATTGGGTCGAACAAAAAATTCGCTTAGATCAATTTCATCGTGATCGGGTATCGCCTCAATTGGCAAACCCGCGGCAATTCGTCCCACCAGCGGTAAAGTAAATCGCCTGAACCCGTCGTCTGCTTCAAGTAGTTCAATACCACGGGCACGGTCTGTAATCACGGCAATAAGACCAGCGTCGGCCAGCGCGCTCAAATAACGGTGTACCGTGCCACGCGACTGTATGCCCAGGTGATCGGCGATTTCGCGTAACTTGGGTGACACGCCGTGTCGAGCGACATAGACGCGCAGGAAATTATAGGTCTGTTGTTGGCGATCCGTCAGCGGCATGGGTCGGGATAATGTGTTCTCATTTTGTTCTCACCAGTTTAGTCGCAACGCTCCAACAGGGCAAGTCCGCAATCGGAATCAGGGAAACTTTTTCATCTTTTGGTGTAAAAAATGATGAGATAAATCGGCCCTATCGTACTGAATATCCGCTGCTACACTTCGTTTATGCTTATCGAGCAGACGGTCCAATGCCCCTATTGCGGGCAACGTTATTCCAGCAGTGTCGACGTCTCGTCGGGAAGTCAGGAGTACATTGAAGATTGTTACGCTTGTTGCCGACCCATCACCATTCGCGTTCGAATTGACCCGGTTGGCAGCCTCGAGGGAATCGAAATTAGACGCGACGACGACTAAAAGCGCCTTTTGTTTCGCTCGCGAAACAGTATGATCAGTGCCCCGATCAATAACGAAAATTATCCATGTCGCGATTTATTGTTCTTGGCCTGTTTCTGCTTGTTCCGCTTACGCCAACCCAGGCACAGGTATCCTGTCCTGCAAAAGGAGTTCATTTGCAGGTGCTGGGCTCGGGTGGGCCAGGGTTAACTGCAGGTCGTGCCAGCAGCAGTTACCTGATCTGGATCAATGGCAAGGCTCGCGCCATGGTGGGCGTCGGCGGCGGCAGTGCCTTGCGATATGGCGAGAGTGGCGCCCGTTTTTCTGACCTCGATTTTATCGCGCTATCACGACTGCACGCCGATCACACCGGCGGTCTACCCGCGCTGGTTCGCTCGGCACAACAGGGCGGTCGCAAGCGTGCTCTGCCCATCTATGGACCGGCTGGGAACAAGTTCATGCCTTCCACGGTGGCATTTATTCGGACACTGTTTGACCAGAAACGTGGTGCCTGGCGCGACCTTGGCGAGGTGTTAAGTCCGCTGGGGAAACAAGGCTACCGACTACAGCCGCACGATATTCGCACCAGCATCAAGAAGGGCAAGCCACAACTTAAAAACGTCAAGAAATCCAATCCTGTTTTTGTTGGTTCAGGCATGCGCCTCTCCGCAGCACCGTATATTCATGGTGGGGCGCCGGCACTTGCCTGGCGGCTGCAAGTGAATAAAAAAATAATTGTGTTTGTCGGTGAAACTGAAAACGGTAGCGACAAACTGCCGGCGCTGGCCAAGGGCGCAACCTTATTGGTCGCACACCTGTCTTCTGACAATAAACAGAACCCCAGGGCGGAATTCAAGCCAGGGGACTATCTCAAGTCCGCCGAGGCAATCGGTCGTATCGCACAACAGTCGGGTGCCCGTCGCCTGGTGATCTCCCGCCGCATGCCGGCCACGCTAGGTCACGAACAAGAGATCATTCCCACGATAAAGAAATTTTTTGATGGTGAAATACGGTTTGCTGATGACTTGTCATGCTTCGCTATATAAACGGCCTCATAGAAAGGCCAACGATAGCCCGGGCCAGTAGGTAATAATAAGTACGGCGCCTAACAGAATAAAGAAAAATGGCAGTGTCGCACGATAGAGTTGCGATATCGATTTATCAAAGCGGTAACTGGCAATAAAAAGATTCATGCCGACAGGCGGTGTGAAGTATCCGATCTGCATATTGGCAAGAAAAATGATGCCGAGGTGCACCGGGTTTACGCCGAATTCGGTGGCTACCGGCAGAATCAGTGGAACAACCAGCACCAGCGCCGAAAATATATCAAGAATTGCCCCCAGGCCTAACAGGAATATATTCAGCAAAATCAGGAATGCGAGTTTGCTGTCTACATGTTCGCGAATGAAACTGAATATCTTTGTCGGGATCTCGGCATCAATCAGATAGTTGGTAGTAGCCAACGACATACCAAGAATGATCAGGATGGCGCCGACCAGCACCATGGAATCACGCGTCACTCCGGGCAGACGTTTAAGGCCAATCTCTTTTCTCACAAATATCTCAACCAGCAACACGTAAAGTGCTGTCACTGCAGCGGCCTCCGACACCGCAAAATAGCCACTGAAAATGCCACCCAACACCACGAAGGGTAGCGGCAGCTCCCAGATTGACTCACGCATCGCGGCGAGCAGTTCTTTGCGATCAAACGCCACAAGCGGCATTTGGCGGTGGCGATTTTCCCACAGACTGAATATCACGAGCATGCCCACCATTAACAAGCCCGGCAAAACACCAGCGAGAAACATAGCGTTGATGGATACCTGGCCGCCGGTATTCATCTGCTGCGCAATAATGCCGTAGAGAATCAGGGGAATTGATGGCGCAAACAGAAGGCCCAGACTACCCGACGTGGTGAGCAGGCCAAGATTGAAATTTTCGCGGTATCCCGCCTGGCGCAACGCCGGATAAAGCAGCGCCCCGAGGGCAATGATAGTGACGCCGGAGGCGCCGGTGAAGGCTGTAAACAGGGCAGAGACCAGTATGGCGACCACCGCCAGACCTGCGGGCATCCAGCCAATCAATGCGTCGGTCAGCCGAACCAGGCGCTTTGGCGCACCGCCTTCACCCATCAGATAACCGGCGAAGGTAAACAGGGGGATGGCGACCAGAACCGGCATCTCGGCCAGTCGGTATATCTCGGTAGCAATTACCGACAGTGGAATATCGGCTGCGTAAAATCCCAGCAAGGCGCCAGCGGCAATAATCGCGAACAATGGTGCGCCGAACAACAGCAGCGCAAGCAATAAAATTCCTATCAGGATCACTGTGGTTCCCCGATCTTCCGATAGCGGTAAATACCGCCAACAATATGCAGGCTGTAGTGAAAGAACATCAGACCAAACGCAACAGGCAGGATGGCTACCGCCAGCCATGACGGTACGCTGGCAAATACGGTTGCACCGGATTCCCACTCGATGACCAACAAGTTGGTGGAAAAAACTGCGATTGCAATACTTATCCCCGCCGTAAATAAATCAATTACGATAGCGACCATCGCACGCGCCTTTTTCGGCAGGCGTGGCGATAAAACATCCACATTTATATGTTTCTTTTTACGACTGGCAACCACGGCACCAAACATTGCCAGCCACAACACCATTAGACGTGTCAGGGAATCCATATCCACAATTCCGACACCGAATACATTGCGCAGGAAGATCTGCGCACCTGCCATCACAACGAGGGCCACCAGAATGAAGACCAGCAAACTGTCTTCAATAGCAGACAATGCTCGCAGGGCGCGGGCAACGGGTCGGGGGAGGTCGGGGTGCATGGAGTGTTACTGGATGACGCTAGGGCGGTTTCCGCGATACCTGGCAAGATGAGCAACAAGGCGTTGGTACATTGACTGGGTATACATGCCCTTTTTACCCAGTTCCAGGCGCGCCTCAGCCACTTGCGCTTTCAATTGTTTAAAATCCGCTTCATTCAATGGTACAAATTCCAGACCCTGCTTTTTCAGCGCCAGCTTGGCGCTTTCGTTATCGATGCGATTCTGCTTGTTCAGATCAGCAAAAACCTGGCCCATCACCTTGCGGACAATGAGCTGATCCGCCGGTTTGATACGATTAAAGGCGTGGCGCTCAATGGCCAATACACCGTACAAGTACATCAAAGGCGTATCGGTGACATATTTCACCTGGGTATACCATTGCAGCGCGATAGCACCAATCGGAGGCGCGCCGATGGTATCGATCAAGCCGGTTTGCAAGCCCGTATACACATCAGCAATGGGTAATGGAATGGGTGACACGCCGATCTTCTCGAACACCGAACGGGTGATGAGATCCCCCTCTGGCACCCAAACCTTGCGTTGTCGAAAATCCTCGAGTGTTCTTATTGGCTTTTTGGACATGATGTAGGCAAAACCGCCTTCAGAAAAACCAAAGGTTACAAAACCACCTTTTTCCAGCCCCTGCTTCACACTCTTGTCCATGCGGGCGCGCACGTAGTCCATTTCCTTGTAGCTATTGAACAGCAAGGGCAGGCTGTAGATCTGACTGTCGGGATAAACATCATAGAGAACGCCACCGGTTATGGCACCGCCCTGCAGTTGACCAATGCGAATCTTCCGACGCACAGTTTTATCGCTGCCCATAACACCGCCGGGATAGAATTTGAATTTGACTCGTCCTTGAGTGCGCGCTTTCACCTCTTTGGCACCGGCGCGCATTTTAATCATCCACTCGGTACCGTCGGGGGCGATGGTGGCAATCTTCAGTGTCACGGCCTGCACACTTGGCGCGCCCAACAATGCCGACACCAGCAACAATGCCGATAATAGTTGGATCCTGTTGCTACTGTTATTTCGCATCTTCATTTTCCTGAATTCCCAAAAATCTCGTCTGCTACCATTTCGACAGCCAGATTCTAAAAATATTCCTCGGCGCTGTTAAGTAATTTACGTGCCTCCCGCTGGGCAATGGTATTGCTCAGTACGAAACCCTTTTGGTACACGTCGGCTTTAAGTACCTGATTTAGAAGTCGATCATGCAATTTTCGGTCGAACATCATGCGGGCATAACGCTGCGCGTAATATACCTTAACCATCAGGTTTTTCCCCTCCGACAAGGTTATAGCACGCTCAAAGTAGGCTTGCGCCTCTTTCGGATTTCCCCCCAGAGCCGGCGGGATCAACGTCGATAACACGCCCATGTACAAATGGGCGCCGCCACGATCGTAGGTTTCTTCAAGCTCAATTACCCGCTTCAGCGCCGCTTTGACCTTGGCGAGATCAGCAACGGCGTTCCAGTCCTGTGACCGCGGCTGGATCCAGCCCGCCCAGGTCGTCGCGTAGACGTAAAGCACAGGTACCTGTTTCTGTTTGACCTTGGCTAATCGTAAGACAAATTCATCGTAGGGCAGTTTTTCCATGCCACAGGTTGCAGCAACAGAAAGACACTGGGCGCGGGCGCCATAACTAAATGCCTTATCGCTCATCTTGAGTATGCGTTGCCGGTTTTCAACAAAAACGGAACCATAGGCGTCATAAAGTTTGGCGCCGGCCAGCAGCAAGGATACGTCTTTTGGGCTGCTATCAATGAGGCCGTCGATCAGAATCAGGTAGGCGGGGGCACCATCGGCGACGGTCTGCGGGTCATCCTGATTGAGAATGCCAGCCGACAGGCTATTGGCGAATCGACCCGTGGCGGAAGAAACTATAGAGGCGCAACCCGTCATTGTGAATACCGTCAACAACACGACAATAATCGACAGCGTGCGGAGATGATTACGAAATAACATGGAGTGATTCAGCAGAATATTTTCCGGGCCTGTTGAATCAACGCTAGCCCGATTGCCACTGTGATGCAAGGCAACACCAGGAGTTTAGTGCTACATTGGCAGCATATTCGCTCATCAGTAATTACAGCATCAGGAAATTTTTCTATGGCACCCGAGTTTTCCAGCCAACCCGGCCGCTACGAGCGTCACCTGCAGCGAAAATTCGACAATGTGTTGTTCCCGGAAGAGGATCGCGAGGTATCCCTGGGCCAGATAGAGACGGCGCGCGAACTCGACGAGCAAGAATTGCTGCATTTCACGAAGAACTATCACGTAATCCTGCAAGAGATTGTCGAACTGGCACAAAATGTTGAAAGTGAGCTGGTACTGAATCTCAAACAACGCCTTGACCAGCTCTACGAACAGGTTTGCGGGCTCGGTGGTGATCGTACTGCCGAAAAAACGGGGCTGACCAAATTACACCAGGCCATCGATCAGGCCATCACGGCGGGCGCCGCCGGTGATTCCACGGCAGAAGCACGGCTGGCGCAAGAGGCGCAGGCACGTAAAATACATTGGCAAATGCTGCAACAACCGCTGGTCGCCGATCTGTTACGAACTGATTCCCCCATCTCCCAGGACGAACTGCTGCCATCGTTATTAAGTGAAGAAGCAGACTTTTTTGGTGTAACGATAAGCATGTTCGACCCAGCACAATGCCGCAGCTTGCTTGGCCAGGCCGAATCGTTACTAAAGAGTCGCAAAGGTGAACCCGGCCTCGAAAATGCCCGGGCACGAGTTGAGTTTCTTCAGACACTGGTTGCCGACGCTGAAAATGGAAATCCGTAAAAATCCATTGTCGATCCGATACAGTCAAACACTGTCATCGAGCATTGTCGATTTTATTGTACTCCCGGCCAGATAAGAATAGATTTTAGTGTCGCCATTTGCGGCTGACCAGCGCCAGCATTACCAACAATACACCAATGGCAATACCCCATTCCGTACCGTTGGTATAATAGTAAAACTTGCCGCGTGACGCGTATTTAAAGTCAAATATAAATAGTGCGATCAATGCCGGTCCAATAGTCATGCCGATGGAATAGATAGTTTTCTGGATCAGGATTATTGATATGTTCATCGGTGTTGCTCCTTCGAGGATAATTGTCAGGCAGGTCTCTGCTTGTTGGTGATTTATATGCCTGCCTGAAGCAACTAATCTAACGCATCCTAATCTGACTTCAGGGCCGCTTGTCAGACCGGCTGCAACGCCCATACCGAAAATTATTAATCTCGACAGATCCTACCTGCGTGAAGGCACCCGACCCAGGTTCTGCTCACACCGATATATTGATGAAGTCGCCAAACGCGCGATCCAGTTACCGAAATTCCAGTTCTCCCAGGCCGGGCCGTAAGATTGATAAATCAAACGGCAATTCTCTCTAACTGGCTGCATTTCAGGCGTGTCCGGTAAATTATTATCCGGGTAATAAAAATAGATGGGTGATTTCCTTTTTAAAACAACCGATAACCCGGAAAGCGAACCAAGTTTGCGATGCGTCACCTTGCCAGGGGCATAGAATTCGAGGCGTGGCGGACTGGTCTGATTGTACAGATAGGGTGTCGCCCCCAACGAATAAAATTCGAAATAATCTGGCTCAATGCTTTGAATGAATTTATGGACGGATACTTCTGGTCTAGGCGGTCTCACGCTTGTAATAATCAGTGCCAGGAAGTTAATCGTGACGAAGAAATAAAATATCCAGCGTACCCATCGAGCCTGCCCTGAAAAAGGATTCCCCGATTTACTTTCCAGGTACCACTTGTCCGGTATCACGAATACCAGGCCGACGAGAATCAACGGTGTAATCGGAATCAGGAAGCGGATCTCCTTGTGGCTTAGCACCATATGAACCAGAACAAAAAACAGCGTGGTCCAGGTTATGACGTTTTTTGGGTATTTGAACCAGAACAGGAATGCCGCCACCAGAAGCACCGGCCCCACCGGTTGTATCAGCATGGATAGAATATAGAAGTACCAGGGATCGGCACCAAATGTGGCTGCGCGACCCTCGATCAGGTTCACACGCAGGTAGTTCCACGGAACCAATTCAAACTCTCCATAGCCAATCGTATCAAGCAGTACACCAAGGGCGACTGTGGCCAAAACGACTGCACTAAAAAGTAGCAACTGACGGACAGGTGTTTTTTGAATTAGTAGCATCCACAGGGCAAATGCGACAATGACAAGGCCCATTTGATAACGGGTATTGAACATCAGGCCCATACCCAGCGCCGACAATGTCAGTCCAGGTACAGAGAACTGCATCGGACCGGATAACGGCCCCTGTTCGGGCCGAACCGGCGGATCGTCCAGAGGGTTCTTTCTAAGCAACACCAGTGCAGAGAGTGCGAACAACAAGAATATGGAAGAAGCAGTTTCGGATGAGGTACGTGTAAAATGAAACGGAAACAACCAGAACAATCCGAACACCATTGCCAGCCAGCGTTTTTGTGCCGAAAGAGGCAGCCAGTGTGCCAACGATATGCAAAACAGCAGCAATGCTGCCATACCAATCAGGCCAGTTGTCAATCGTATGACGGCATCGTACACAAACGGGTTGTCTATCCCGATCGCCTTGAGGCCTTTGATAACGGCCACATACGCATAAGGTTGAGTCCACGGGCGAATCCGCGCCTGGTATTCCCATACCATGCGATCTTCGTTAGACGGGTTGATCTTGAAATTGGCGAATTCCAGGGTCTGGAAATGCTGGTCGGGGTGGAAAAAACCAACCGAAACCAGGGCAGCCAGAATGTAAAAAATTGCGCCGATGGAAAAATAGCGAATCAGATCTTTTTTGAATTCGGGATCTACTGCGAAAGCTGAAAATTGCATGGCCCACCCTATATCAGAATCAGGGCTAAGCTCAATAGAGATAACGAACTACTGTTGGACAGACCTGACCTACTGGCCTGCCACCACTCGCTATGGATTTGCTTCGGTAGACTAAACTGTATACACGAAACAAATAGGGTCATTTAGCCATCAGACAATTGATGAAGGTAAGTGAGTTCTTCATCGCTAAATCCGGCGGCCCTGCGAGCCTCATCGTTGAACGGCGGCCTCAATTTTCCTGCCATATATTCCTGCAGCAACTCCTTATATGTTTTATCGGACTGCAGCCCGCGCTGTTCACAAAGATAGCGGAACCAGCGCGAACCAATCTCGACATGCCCCACCTCGTCGCGCAGGATAATCTTCAGCACGTCTGCTGATTTGAAATCGCCAATGTCCTGCAGGCGCTGCATCATCCCGGGGGTTACATCAAGACCACGCGCCTCCAGTACACGAGGCACCAGCGCCATGCGTACCAGCGGATCAAATGCAGTTTTTTGTGCCATGATCCACAGGCCATTGTGGGCGGGTAAATCGCCGTAGTCGTGGCCCAGCGTGCGCAGTCGATCACGCAATAAACCAAAATGACGGGCCTCTTCGTCTGCCACCTTCACCCAGTCACTATAATAGTCTGTTGGTAAGCCACGAAAACGATGCACCGCATCCCAGGCAAGATTGATCGCATTAAATTCAATATGGGCCAATGCATGAAGAAAAGCGGCGCGGCCCGCTTCACTCGTCAGTTTTCGTAGCGGTAATTCACGGGGTAAAACCAGCTTTGGACTAGTGGGCCGACCGGGATTGTCGACTTCCTTTCCCGCATCTTCCAGTTGTAGCGACAATTTTCCCTCTCGCCATTGGCGTGCCACTTCTTTCGTCAGGTGAATTTTTTCGTCAACATCGCCCGCCAACAGACAGGCGCCTGCAGCCTGGAACAGGTGTTTAAATTCTTGCATGGCAACCTAATAATTGATGTAACATGATTTGCCTGCCTCCCTGCCGACACCTGGAAATATCATGAAAGCCCTGCTGCTGATTGCCACCCTTGCACTGGTTGCCTGCGACAAAACACCGGATGAAGAAAAAATTCGCGGCGCCCTCAACGAAATCGAGATAGCGGTACAGAACCGTCAGACCAGGCCGGTATTAAAACATCTATCAAAAAACTTTACCGGACCCGAGGGAATGACTGTTCGGCAAATACGCCAATTGATGGCGGCTCACTATTTCCGCAATAAAAACATTCAGGTTGTCATCGCCGGACTGAGCATCAAGATCACGGGAATTGACGCTGACGTACGCTTTAATGCCGCGACCACCGGCGGGACGGGATTACTGCCCGAGCGACTGCAATACTACGATGTGGAAACGACCTGGCAAAAAATTGACAATGACTGGCGAATCGTTCGCGCTGACTGGACGCCCGTACTCGGTGCAGGCGGCTAGCCAGCCGTTAAAAAGCATACGTTCCGGCTTGTTGGTTGAAGAGACCAGGAACGGTTTTTTCAACATTCCATTTAGTCGCGATACTTCTGCAATACCAACGAGGCGTTGGTGCCGCCGAAACCGAAACTGTTGGACATCATAATGTCGACATCAGCATTGTCGACACGCTCGCGCAAGATTGGCACACCTTCGGCACCCGGATCCAGCTCTTCGATGTTGGGAGAGGCTGCGAGGAATCCCGCTTCCATCATCAGTAAGGAATAGATAGCCTCGTTCACGCCGGCCGCACCCAGGGCATGACCCGTCAATGACTTGGTGGATGCAATGGGTGGAATCTTGTCGCCGAATACTTCTTTTACCGCTTCCAGTTCCCTGATGTCGCCTACCGGGGTACTGGTGCCGTGGGCATTGATGTAACCCACTTCACCGTTCACCGTCGACAAGGCTTGCTTCATGCAGCGCACCGCGCCTTCCCCGGAGGGCGCCACCATGTCGTAACCATCAGACGTCGCACCATATCCGACCAGCTCGGCATAGATTTTTGCACCACGGGCCCGGGCCACTTCCAGTTCTTCCAGCACCACCAGACCACCACCACCGGCGATAACAAAACCATCACGGTTGGCATCGTAGGCCCGGGAGGCCTTGTCCGGCGTATCATTGTATTTGGATGACAAAGCACCCATGGCATCAAACAGAACCGTCATGGACCAGTGCAGTTCTTCGCCGCCACCTGCAAACATACGGTCCTGTTTACCCCATTGAATGAGCTCGGCGGCATTGCCGATACAGTGAGCACTGGTGGAACAGGCCGAGCTAATGGAGTAGTTCGTGCCCTTTATTTTAAAGTGTGTCGCCAGATTGGCCGAGGTGGTACTGCCCATGGTGCGCGGCACCATATAGGGGCCCACACGACGCACACCTTTTTCGCGCAGCAGTTCGACTGCGGCGAGGTTGTTGGAGTTGGAGCCACCGCCGGAACCAACAATAATACCCGTGCGTTCGTTGGAGATTTCTTCTTCGGTGAGGCCAGCATCTTGCAGTGCCTCCTGCATGGCGATGTAATTGAATGCTGCGGCATCACCCATGAAACGACGCTTTTTGCGGTCGATCAAGGTCTCGGTATCGATATCGACGTATCCATGAACATGGCTGCGAAAACCCAGATCGGCATATACCTGACTGAATACAATGCCCGATCGCCCCTCACGCAGGGATTCGGTTACTTCCTGCTTGTTGTTGCCAATACTTGAAACAACACCGATGCCGGTGATAACAACACGCTTCACAATTCTCCCCCTCAGAAGTCCTCGGTGGACATAAAAAGACCAACTCGCAAATCCTTGGCCGCGTAAATCTCTCGCCCATCCACGTCCATGGTGGCGTCGGCAATTCCCACAATCAATTTGCGCATTATCACGCGTTTGAGCTCGATGTGGTAGGTCACCAGTTTATTTTTAGGTGTAACCTGGCCAGAAAACTTTACCTCACCCGCGCCCAGCGCACGACCCTGACCCTCGCCGCCGCGCCAACCGAGATAAAACCCGACCAACTGCCACATGGCATCCAGTCCCAGACAACCGGGCATCACCGGGTCGGACTCAAAATGGCAACCGAAGAACCACAAATCCGGGTTGATATCGAGCTCGGCAATAATTTCGCCCTTTCCCTTGATACCACCGTCTTCGTTAATGCGGGTAATGCGATCAAACATCAACATGGGTGGCAACGGCAGGCGCGCATTGCCCGGACCAAACACTTCACCGTGACCGCAGGCAAGCAGATCGTCGCGGCTATAACTAGCTTGTTTTTCTTTCAACATGGGTTTTTTCTTAACAGGAAATTCAGAGTGTTTAACGGATATTCACCCACCGGGGCAAAAAGTGGGGCCAAGCCTACACCAAAGCCCTGCCAGCTTACAGGGTACTCATATACTTGAAATGACTACCGCACTGCTCGCGGCAGTCCGAGGCACCGAAGCGGTGCACCAGAATATCGCCCCGCTGTTGCTGATTTAGCCTGCATTCCGGCATAAGCGAGCATATCACATCGACAATTCGCGCCCGGCGATGGGCCAGAAAATAGTCGATATGCCAGCGGGCATTTTTGCGATGGGACAGATGCCTTTTCAACCGTGGACCGAGATGGCGGCGTGCACTACCCGTATAGACATAACGTCCCTGCGGAAACGGGAAACGGCCCAAGCGCCCGATTTCCAGTATGCATGGTGAGGATAAATCGATAATCAACTGGTACGTCGTCAGACCCGGGTCAACGTCTGCCAACAGCAATACATTTTCAATCGCTGCCGAGTTCACTACCCGAACTTATTACCTTGTTCCGACCCTCAGCCTTGGCATGGTAAAGACGTTTATCCGCCAACTCCAGTAAGTCGTTCCCCACTATCCCTTCAGACGAACAGGCGACACCAAAACTGGCACTGACGGGCACATCCTGGCCGTGTTCGTCTTTCAGGTTCATATACTCAATTACCCCGCGAAGACGTTCGGTGCTTGCAGCAGCACCTTCGATCCCCGTTTCCGGCATGATGATTACGAATTCTTCACCGCCATAGCGCCCGAACACATCGACCGGGCGCATATGTTTTTCTACTTCCCTGATAATCGCAATCAGCACATCGTCTCCAAATAAATGGCCGTAGGTATCATTCACTTTCTTGAAGTTATCGATGTCAAATATCACCAACGAGAATTCTTTACCAAAGCGCCGGGCACGGGCTGCCTCACTTTCTAGCGCCTGTTCAAGCGCGCGACGATTTAGAATCCCGGTCAACCCATCCTGCATGGAAAGTTGCTCAAGCTCGGTGTGGGCCTTTTTCAAGTTGGTCGCCATATCGTTAAACGATGCCGCCAGTCGACCAAACTCGTCATCTGTATCGATACTGACCTGTCGATCATAATCACCTTTTGCGATGCCAAGCACTCCGTCTTCCAGTTTCTGCAAGGGTCGAAGAATGCTACGCACGACCAGGTATTCAATAATGAGCATAATTGAAAGACCGATAAGTATGATGTAAATCGTGGTCTTTTCGATACGCTTCTTACCCTGCCCGCTCAGCTTGGCTCCTTTACGCAACGCTTCCTCCGCATTCGAGTGCATCTTGTCTACCAGATCGGTGGCGTGGCGAAACAGGCCTTCCAACCGCTCCTGTGTAGCGGCACCCAAACGATGATCCAATGGAGGCTCTCGCTGTAAAATATCCGAGCTCATCTCGTTTGCCAGCGTCCATTTCCCGTAGGTTTGAGCCAATAACTGCTTTTGATTCGTCGGCAAATCTCTACTACTTTTAAGGTGTGAAAATTGCTTTTCTATTTTTTCTTCGAGTTGCCGGAACCGGACTCGTTCTTTAAAGCTACCGTGAACAAGATAGTCACTGGCCGGCATCGCTGCCTGATACAATAAATTCTTTAAAAACGTTGTTTCGTTGACCTCTGCGATTGGATCAACCAGCGTTTCTTGTACTATGTCGGCGGTCTGATTAAGAAATGCGAAAATAGTGATGGATAGTATGGCGAGCGGTACCAGCATACCGGCCAGTGCGAGAAAGAGGCGATTTCTTATCGTTAAAGACATGCGTTCACTGGATCAATGGGGCGCGAAACGGGACCAAACAACAAGAACACCGCCAGAATCCAGCAAATGAACTCCGATTTTTCCCTTGCCCCATCACCAGTAACTATAGGTCATTCGATGGAGATTGCGACCGTGCGGGCCATAGCCTAGCTGGTACGCTGAAATACCAGGTCCCAAACGTCATGACCGAGTGTTCTGCCACGACGCTCGAATTTGGTTTCCGGGCGATATCCGGGCCTGGCAGAATATTTCCCATCCGTGGTGGTATTGATGAATCCTTCAGCGACGGACAATACCGCCAGCATGTGTTCAGCGTAACTTTGCCAGTCGGTGGCCATGTGAAACCTGCCACCGATTTTGAGTTTGCGTCGAAGTTGCTGTACGAACCCGGGTTGCACCAGACGGCGCTTGTGATGTTTTTTCTTTGGCCAGGGATCCGGGAAAAAGAGATAAATTGCGTCCAGTGATTTGTCGGCGATATTCTTTTGGAAAACTTCGCTGGCATCGCGGCAAATCACGCGAACATTTTTTATACCACCCTCTTTCAGACGCAGTAACAGACTGCCGACACCCGGCCGGTGCACTTCTATACCTATATAGTTGTTCTCGGGGTGGGTTGCGGCAATGCTGGCCAACGACTCGCCATTGCCGAACCCAATTTCAAGAATCACGGGGGAGATACGATCGAAAGTCCGGACCACATCAATTTCGTCCTCATTCAACTCCAGTCCGAACTGCGGCCACAACTCATCCAGCGCCCGTGCCTGGCCCGCGGTCAGACGGCCTTCACGGCGCACGAAACTGCGAATTCGACGGCGGTGTGTCTGGGTATTGGACATGGATTTACTAAATTTTGTCGCAAAGACGCGAAGGCGCAAAGAAAATTCAAAGCGCGGTCTGTCAGTCCGCGAATGGAATGTAATGAATGATTCTTTTGGCCGACCAAAAGTCAGCCTCTATTGCTAATTTTTCTTTGCGCCTTCGCGTCTTTGCGACAATATTGACTTAAAAAATCGTCCCGTCGATCGGAGACGACGCCGACGCAAACCGTTTGCGCGCCATGCGGCCAGCCAGAAAGGCTTCGCGTCCGGCTTCCACTCCTTTCTTCATGGCTGACGCCATCAAAAGCGGATTCCTGGCGGCGGCAATGGCTGTATTCATTAAGACGCCATCGCAACCAAGCTCCATGGCCACGGCGGCATCAGAGGCGGTACCCACACCGGCGTCGACGATGACAGGTACGTTGGCCTGCTCAACGATGGTAAGAATATTGTAGGGATTACGAATGCCAAGACCGGAACCGATGGGTGCAGCTAGCGGCATCACTGCAACACAACCCACTTCTTCCAGACGCTTGGCGATGATGGGGTCGTCATTGGTGTAGACCATGACTTTAAACCCGTCTTTAACCAGTATCTCGGCAGCTTCCAGCGTGGCGCCGGTGTCCGGAAATAATGTCTTCTCATCCCCCAGCACTTCCAGCTTTACCAGGTCATGGCCATCAAGCAACTCGCGTGCAAGACGACAGGTCCGCACCGCGTCATCGACCGTATAACAACCCGCCGTATTGGGCAGGATGGTGTATTTCGCCGGCGGGATCGCTTCCAGCAGATTGGGTTCATCCGGGTTCTGACCAATATTGCTGCGTCGTATGGCCACGGTCACTATCTCCGCGCCGCTCGCTTCTGTCGCCGCACGCGTCTCTTCCAGATCCTTGTATTTACCTGTCCCGACCAGCAGTCGACTTTGATAGGACACGCCGCCGACACTTAACATGCCGTCACGACGCGTATCGTCCCTGGATTCAATTTTTGATACCGGCGTACTCATCTAACCCCCACCAATTGCCTGCACGACCTCGACCCGATCGGCGTCTTTCAACCTGAATTGTCCATGCTCACTGCGTGGCACAATTTCCAGATTCACCTCAACCGCCACACGTTTGTCCGCTATTCCCATGCCAACTAACAAGTCGGTAACGGTAACAGGGCGGTCGAGGACCTTTTCTTCGCCATTTAGAATAATATTCAGCACGTCGCTTCTCGTTGCCACAAAATCGTCCCGCGAAAGTACGCGTTGACGGTAGTCCGGAATTACGGGAGGGGTATTGTAATTTGAACGACAGCCTAACGCACGCCCGAAAAAGTACTTGAAAAGCCCTTGTCACTCATTACCGCGGTGCTTGTCCGGGCCCGATACAAGGAAGTGAGTCCGTCGACCCAGCCCTAGGAACCGCCACACGACCGCTATATAGTGCTCTTTTACCCTGGCGCGGGTGTGGTTCTGTGGTACGACTGCAGGGATGCAGGAGCAGTTGCCGGGAACTGGAGCTTCCCAAGCTTCAAACGCGGGTTCGACCAATTTGCCGGGAGCAAATTTGAACAGCGGAATCCATTGTAAATGGGTGACGCTGGCCTTTATGCCCATTGGGGTGCGTGGGGCGGAGTACAAAGACGACGTACATGGATGTACTAGTGCCACGCGAGGCAGGACGCCGATAGTGGCCGTACGGAGTACGGCCATCATGTATGATGGGAATTGAATAGTTGCCAAGTAAATCGCGGGTGTAGTTCAATGGTAGAACTGGAGCTTCCCAAGCTTCAAACGTGGGTTCGATTCCCATCACCCGCTCCAGAATCCAGAGAAAGAGTTTAAGAAAGTGAAGCGGATCATCAAATCCCTAGCCGTCTCGATTGGCATATTGCTGTTACTGGTGGCGGCCATTGCCGTAGTCCTGCCCTTTATTGTTGACCCTAATGACTATAAACCGGAAATCACGCAGGCAGTGAGGCAGGCCACCGGGCGCAATCTCACCCTGAAGGGTGAGATTAAACTCTCAATGTTTCCCTGGCTGGGACTGGAGCTGGGAGAAGCGCGGCTGTCTAACGCGCGCGGGTTTGGCAAAAAACCATTCGTTAAAGTGGAACGCATTGGCATCAAGGTGAAACTACTGCCTTTGCTGCGCAGCCAGGTGATTGTCGATAAGATCGTTCTGGAAGGCCTGCAGTTAAATCTCGCGCGCAATCGAACAGGTGTCGCTAACTGGGATGATTTGCTGCAGCCAAAACCGGCGGTTGGCAAAACGGCCCCGGCCACGCCCACCGGCGACGACAGTCAAAGGGGTGCCGGTGTACAGGTAGGTATCGCCGGGCTCGATGTCCGTCGCGGTGAAATACGCTGGTCCGATGCGATGACCGGGAATACCTATCACGTCCGCAATCTGGAATTACAAACCAGCAATCTGGCGCTGGGTAAATCCACACGGTTGCATGTGGGCTTTGATGCCGAGAGTGGCAGCCCGCCAATCCAGACACGAGTCGACCTCAATGGCGATGTGTTGTTCGATCTCGACACGCAGCGCCTGAAAATAGGCAAGCTGAAACTCAAAGCCGCTGGTTTGACGCTCACCGCGAGCATCGATGGTAAAAAGGTGATCGATGCACCGCAGTTTTCCGGGAAACTCGACCTGGCGAAATTCGATGCAAAAAAATTCCTGGCTGACATTGGCATCGTGGTCGATACCACGGATACCCGCGCCTTGACGAGCGTATCGCTGAGTACCGGATTTTCGGCATCAGCCGATCGCGTTGCACTGAAAAAACTGAAGCTACGGCTGGATGACAGCACGATCACCGGCAGGGCGTCGGCACGGTTCACGTCTGCACCCACCTACACCTTCTCACTGGCTTTGAATCAAATCGATATCGACCGCTATTTGCCCCCGACCCGTGAGACCAAAACCGGTACTGAAGCTGGAGTAAAAAACACCGGGGTGGTCGAGATACCGGTGGCGATGTTGCGCGAACTTGATGCTAGCGGCAAGTTTCGCATTAACAAACTGAAGGCCTTTGGTATTCGCTCAACCGACATTGCCATTCCGGTTAAAGCCGGTAATGGCGTTATCACCGTCGGCCCCAGCAAGGCGCGACTTTACAAAGGCCGCTACGCCGGCTTTTTCCAAATGGATGTCCGCAAAGGCGCACCCCGTTACCGTATCAATGAAAAACTGACCCGGGTGCAGGTCGGCCCCTTGCTCAAGGATGCCGGTGTATTTGACAAGTTCAGCGGTCGGGGAAATGCCTCGGCAAAATTGACCGCGCGCGGTCTGGATGTCGATGACATTCTCAACACGTTAAACGGGACCGCCGCGTTCCGTCTGAAAAATGGCCGTATCAAGGGACTGAATCTGTACAAAATGGTACAGGATGCCAAAGACGCTTACGCCAGGTCGCAGGGAAAACCGGTCACCGCCAAGGCCCAGGTGAACGAGGAAATGGAATACGCCCGTACCAGCGGTACCTTGAGGGTGAAAAATGGGGTGGTGAGCAACAACGACCTGAAATTGTCCGGACCCTATATTGAGGTTACCGGCAAAGGCACAGCGAATCTACCGCGCCAACGGCTGAACTACCGTCTGCAAATAACAATTAGCGAAGACCGTAAGAAGGGAGGCACCAATGTCCCGGTTCGGGTTTACGGCAAGCTGACCGATCCCACCTATTCGATTGAATGGCAGAAGATTCTGGAGCAGGAAGTGAAGAAACGCATGAGACAGGAAGAACAAAAATTCAAAAAGAATCTGGAGAAACAACTGCAAGACGAACTGCGCAAACGCCTTGGCCTTTAAATACTAAATTGGAGCCGAAGAACTTCAGTCGACGTTTACTGGCCTGGTTCGACGATCACGGTCGCAAAGATCTGCCCTGGCAAAAGAATCGCACCGCCTATCGCGTCTGGATATCGGAGATCATGTTGCAACAGACGCAAGTTGCAACGGTCATCCCCTACTACCGCAAGTTTATAAAACGCTTTCCCGGCATCAAACGTTTGGCAGACGCGGATACCGATGACGTGTTACATCTCTGGACCGGCCTCGGGTATTACGCCCGCGCCCGTAATTTGCATAAAACCGCGACAATTATTCGCGATGATTTTGGTGGCCGTTTTCCACAATCGTATAATGATGTTGTCGCCTTGCCTGGCATTGGCCGCTCCACCGCCGGCGCTATCCTCGCGCTTGCGTTTAACCATCGCCACCCGATTCTTGATGGTAATGTGAAGCGAGTACTGACGCGCCTGTTTGCCATCGACCGCTGGCCCGGCGAGAAACAGACCGAACAGAAACTGTGGACTCTCGCTGAATCGTTCACGCCACGACAACGGGTCGCCGACTATACCCAGGCGATTATGGATCTGGGTGCCACCGTTTGTGTGCGCGGGTTTCCGGCGTGCAGCCACTGCCCGGTTCGATCGGGTTGTGTAGCCTTTCGGCACGGCAATCCCACTGAGTATCCAGTGGCAAAAAAGCGCAAGCCCCTTCCGGAAAAACACGTGACTATGCTCATGGTGGGGCGCTGTGAAAAAGAAGTCTTGCTGATACGGCGACCACCGGCGGGTATCTGGGGTGGGCTGTGGGGATTTCCTGAGTCTGAGCACACGGATCCAGCGCAATTGCCGGCGTGGTCAAAAAAAGCACTTGGGATAAAAATCAGGACGCGGGAGTATTGGCCGGTGGTGCGCCACAGCTTCAGCCATTTTCACCTGCATATTCACCCGGTAACCGCAGAGCTGGTGGGGAATTGCACCAACGTCATGGAGATGGCCGACACAGTCTGGTATAAACTCGACCACCCCGACAGGCGCGGCCTGGCCGCCCCGGTAAAACGCCTGTTACAGCAATTGAGGAAAGAAACATGAGTCGTATGGTGAAATGCGTAAAACTCGGCAAAGAGGCCGAGGGACTGGATTATCAAACCTACCCTGGCGATCTTGGCAAAAAGGTGTTTGAAAACGTGTCCAAAGACGGCTGGAAATTGTGGATGGATCACCAGACCATGTTGATCAACGAATATCGTCTCAATCCGCTCGATCTCAAGGCCCGCGAGATGATCGAGGAACAGATGGACCAGTTTTTCTTCGGTGACGGCGCTGAATTACCTCCGGATTACACGCCCCAGCAGAGTAAAAGCAAGTAGCCCTTTTTGCAAAACCCAGCGACTTCTCTATAATTCGCGTCCCCATGGCCGGGTAGCTCAGTCGGTAGAGCAGTGGACTGAAAATCCTCGTGTCGGCAGTTCAATTCTGTCCCCGGCCACCATTTTTATTTTTTGTTTCGCCTTCGGCGTTTTTATTCCCTTCTCCCACCGGTAGGAGCCCTCTCCCGAGGGCGACTAAGGACACCCGGGGACTTGGTCCCCTCCCCAGGCTGCGCGACGTACAGGAAGTACTAGTGTCGGGGGAGGCAGGGATGTCGGGAGCGACCCCACGGGGTTTGAAAACATCGGAAAAGAAAAAATAAATCGGCCCCGTTT
This sequence comes from Acidiferrobacterales bacterium, assembly GCA_048060695.1. Taxonomy (GTDB): domain Bacteria; phylum Pseudomonadota; class Gammaproteobacteria; order Acidiferrobacterales; family JAJDNE01; genus JAZFSZ01. The sequence continues at coordinate 65 of JBGMQT010000032.1, read as the reverse complement.
TTTTTGCTCCCTGAAACCGGTAACCGGAAACTCGATACGCTTTCAGCCTTGCTTCATGCGCTTGG
>JBGMQT010000031.1:15938-26054 GCA_048060695.1 Acidiferrobacterales bacterium | reverse complement strand
AGGAAGAAAAAACTAAATCGTCAACCGACGATAAACCTCCGCCACTTTCAACGGCAGCTTCCTGACATCGTTAATAATCGTGTAATTCACCGCGCCATACATATGCGGTAAATAATCCCGCGCTTCGTCATCAATGGTAATACAGAAAGAATGGATACCCTGCTGTTTTGCCTCGATCAGGGCCTTGCGAGTATCTTCGATTCCGTATTCACCACGGTATCCGTCAAAGTCATCGGGCTTGCCATCTGACAATGTAATCAATAACTTGGTGCGTGCATCTACCTCGTTTAACAGTTTACTCAGGTGGCGGATGGTGACGCCCATGCGCGTATAGTCTTGTGCCTTGATGCCGGTGATGCGTTGTTCGACTTCGGTCGAGTAGGGTTCATCAAATTGTTTGACGCGATACAAATCACAGCGCTTTCGTGTCATGCCGGAGAAACCGTAGATGGCATACCGATCCCCCAGAATTTCCAGTGCCTGGCACAGCAATACCAGTGCTTCGCGTTCGGCATCATTGACCCAGCCCTTGGTGGATCCACTCATGTCTACCATAAACATTACGGCGATGTTGCGTTCATGGCGATGCACTCGAGTGAAGAGTTCCGTGGGCATCTCCCGGCCCATGTCGAGATCGGTCATGGCGGCAACCACGGCATCAAAATCAACGTCATCGCCATCGGGTTGCCGTTTCATTACCCGGTCTTCTCCCAGCAATGCCTCAAAGGCCTTCCGAAGATGCTGCATTTCACCGTGATACTTATTCAGCGTATCGGCTATGAAGGGTTCATCGACTGGCTCAACATCCAGCTCTTTCAGTGTGCACCAATTGTTGCGATAGTGATGGCGCACGTGATCCCATTCCGGATAAAACAACGAGTCTTTTAGTTCTGAAGTCTCGTCACTACTGATGCCCGCAAGCATCGCTTGGGCCTCGTAGTCATTATCACCGGCAGCGACCAGGTATTCGCTGGGGAAACTACCCAGGTCCTGCAAAATAGATTGCAGTAGCGCCGCCAGTTCCGGTGGGATGCCTATGGACTGTCCTGCGATGGAAATCTCTATATCAAAACTGCCGTCGGGTTGCTTCGAGCTTGAACCCGTGATGGCGACCTGATCCAGATTCGCTACTGTTCTATTTTCTTCCTTCTCGCTTGCGGGTGAGGCCTCATTCAGCAGCTCAAGCAGCGCTGATTGCAGTGCTGCTTTCTCGGTCTTAATGCGTATCGCCATGACATCAGCGACTTTTTCGGCAAGTACCTTCCCCTGGTAGCAAAAAAATTCAGGCGTTGTGTCGCCAAGCACCTCGGGTACTATTTCCAGGCTGGTGCTGGCAGTGGCATTAGTCTGTCGTAAGCGATTCGCATATTTCGACCAGTGGGGCGGATATAAATCAACACCTTGTTCTTGTTGCAGTGTTTGCCAGTGTCGGTAGAGCCCGGGCAAGTCACGTTGTATGCAGGCATGTAACCTTATATTTTCCAGTGCCCCAAAAAGTGCCACCGCCTTTTTTGGATTTTCGTAACTTTCCAGACGCTCCGCGAGAGAATGGCCAGCAGCATCAATGCGAAAAGACCCATACCAGGTCTGGGCCCAGAGATAGGACGCCGCTGCCTTGTACAGCAGCCTGTTCAGTTCCGGTGAGGTGAATCGGTTGATGCGCGCCGGCAGGTAGACCGTTTCGGTATCAGTGTGGGCCAACTCGGCGTCACTGATATTCAATCGTCGGCCCGCCAGCCCGTTGAGATAAATGGCAAGCATGCCAGCGACTTCTTCAAGATCGACAGCCACGGATGTATTCAGTGCAGAGTGCGCAAATGTCTCAACCTGCTCCAGCATTTTGATACCGGCAAACAGGCCCTGGTGTTCGTAGCAGTCCATGGCATCGGTGATCCATGCCTCTACATCCACCAGTGGCATTTTTTCAATTGCTGTCGGTGCGTGAAATACGAATTGAAAGCTCATTTCCGCATTTGTACGGGCAACGATCTCGCTCCAGTGCAATACAAACTGTTGTTGTTTCGCGCTGCAGGTAGAAAGAGCGATGGCTGGTTTATGGATGGTTCGTTGTAGTGATAAAACCGGAGCGAGGGGTTTGGTCAGGTGTCGCTCAATTTCGTCAGCGCTTAAAATGGGAATAGCCATTGGTTTGATCGCGCTGGTTTATTCAAACAGTGACGCACCAAGCTCGTAAACTGCTTCCAGCATTTCGGCATCGTCGGTCAGTGCTTCAGCGATGGCCCCGCGGCAGGCGGTGAGTGGTGAAATGCCGGACGCCATCAGTTGACCCGCGTGCACCAGCAGGCGGGTACTGGCCCCTTCTTCAAGACCGCTGTCTTTGAGGTTGCGCGTCATACCGGCGAAGCGCACCAGCTTCTCCGCTGTAGCCGTGCCTATTCCGGATTCGGCAACAATGATCTCCTGTTCGAGCTCGGCATCGGGATAATCAAACTGGATGGCAACGAATCGCTGGCGTGTGGACTGTTTCAGATCCTTTAATACACTTTGGTATCCCGGGTTGTACGAAATGGCGAGACAGAAATTGTCTGGTGCCCGCAGCAGTTCACCGGTTTTCTCGATTGGCAGCACACGACGGTCATCGGCCAGTGGATGAATGACCACAGTGGTGTCCTTTCTGGCTTCAACAATTTCGTCGAGATAACATATGGCGCCGGCACGTACGGCGCGGGCCAGTGGGCCATCGATCCAGACGGTTTCACCCGCGGTGATCAGGTAGCGGCCGACCAGGTCGGCAGCGGTAAGATCGTCGTGGCAGGCGACGGTGATTAGCGGTAATTTCAGCCGCCATGCCATGTGCTCCATGAAGCGGGTTTTGCCACAACCGGTAGGGCCTTTCAGCAATACCGGCAGGTCATTGGCAAACGCGGCTTCGAAAAAATCAATTTCCCCCGCCACCGCACGGTAATAGGGCTCGCTTTCAATGCGATAACCCTTGGGTTCAAAAACGCGTGCCTGAGTCATTTACTTACTAAAAAATAGATGGTTAACAACAAGATCTCCATGGCTATTGGCGAGATGTCATGAACATGGCTAAAGAATAGCCGACCGAAGCGCCCGGGGTCGACCAAAATGATCACACTGATTACAAATAACCATAGTCTATTCTGCCGTTTGAAAATTCAATCCGGGATATTCCTTTTGGACACTAGCGGCAAAGGGCCTATGGCGTATCTTTGCCGTCTTTCTGCGGACTCTGTTCCGTATTCGAACGACCAGAAATCCCGGCCGCCCGTTTGGTGTCGATGGTGAGTCGTTCGAGAATCCCAAGTATCTCGACAAATTGACCGAAACCATGGGTGCCGAATCCATTCCTGAATGCGATCAGAAAGTATCCTGCTGCGGTGGCGCGCTGGCTTTCTCTGAGCCGGAAAAGAGTCAGGCGCGTATCAAGGACATCATTGAGTTAGCCTACGATCATGGTGCTGATATGATTGTCACGCCGTGTCCGGTTTGCCAAATGAACGTTGAGATGTATCAGGGCCACATCAACAAGAAGTACAATACAAAGTTCAAGATGCCGGTAACCTGTTATAGCCAGTTGATGGCGGTGGCCTATGGTAGCAATACCAAGGAAGCCGGTCTCAACGGCAATATTATCCGGGCCACCCAGCTTGAAGAGATTGCTGCCAAGTAAGATCAATTTTTGAAGATAGTAGTACACTTCGAAAAAGGCCCCGCTCTACGGGGCTTTTTTTATATTGATTACAAAGAGTTATATATCTATTCAAATGTATTGTAAGCGATGTTCCTTTAAGTCTGTGTGATATATAAACGGCAATAATCTGTGAAGATAAACTCAAGTCTGCTAGGCTGGCCGACTAAGCGATGATCGAGGAGCGGCACATCAATATTTTCGTGTGGCGATAGATAAAAGTATTGGATAGAAGATAGAAACAAAATCTAACTAACAAAAAAGGTGACACCACTATGGATCCTAAAATTGTTTGGTTGTTCGTCTTTGTTACCCTGTATTGGGGCTATTGCATCTTCTGGGGCATCAAGGGAGCAATGTCTGCAAAGACTGCCAGCGACTACTTTATTGCGGGACGCAGTATATCCTTGTGGGTATTCGTACTCGCAGCCACCGCCACTTCTTTCTCAGGCTGGACCTTTATGGGCCACCCGGGCCTTCTCTATCGAGACGGTTTTCAATATGCGTATGCATCATTTTACGCCATCACTATTCCATTTACCGGAGTCCTGTTCCTCAAGCGGCAATGGATGCTGGGCAAGCGATATGGTTTCGTTACCCCCGGGGAGATGTTATCCACGTATTTTAAATCCGACACCATTAGATTGTTAGTTGTGGTTGTGGCGCTGATATTCTCGGTGCCCTATCTTGGTGTTCAGCTGCGTGCTTCCGGCTTCCTGTTCAATGTACTGACCGACGGTTTGCTGGCCGTGAACACGGGAATGTGGATGCTGTCTGCGGTGGTGATTATCTACGTGGCATCCGGTGGCCTGCGCGCAGTGGCCTACGTGGACACTTTGCAGGCGATCCTGCTAGCACTGGGCATTGTCGCCATCGGTCTTATTGCCCTGAATTTTGTTGGCGGTTGGGAAGATCTGAACAGGGGCATTGCTCAGCTGGCGCTTGATGACACCAAGAGAACGCCGGATGGATTTAGCCACTATATCGCAATTCCGGGTGTTATACAGTTTGTCAGCGCGGGCCCCAGTGCCATCGGTGGCGCATGGACGGGGGTAATGATCCTGTCTTACATGTTGGCGCTGATGGGTATTCAATCTGCACCGGCATTTTCCATGTGGGCATTTTCCAACCGCAACCCGAAACCTTTTGCGCCGCAGCAGGTATGGGCCTCCAGTTTCGGTATCGGCTTTATTCTTATGGTGTTTACCGCCATACAGGGTCTCGGTGCACACTTTCTTGGCGCTGACACCGTGTTTGCCGCAGCTCATCCCGACATGGTGAACAATGTGATGGCCGCAGGGCTTGGCGGAAAAGACTTGATGGACTCTGTCGGTAAACAAGGCATGTTGGTGCCGCAGTTGATTCGATTGATGGCCGATACCGCGCCCTGGCTTGTTGGCCTATTATCGGTCAGTGCCCTGGCGGCAATGCAATCAACGGGTGCGGCTTATATGTCGACAGCCGCAGGCATGCTCACCCGCGATATTTTCAAACGCTACGTATCGCCGAATGCTTCTCATCGCCAGCAAAAGCTCGTGGGTCGAATCGGTGTCGTCGTAATCGTGCTGGCCGCACTGGTAGTTGCTACGACAGCGACTGATGCGCTGGTTCTTCTGGGTGGTTTGGCGGTGGCCTACGGTTTTCAGATGTGGCCGTCGCTGATAGCCGTCTGTTGGTGGCCGTGGCTTACCCGTCAAGGCATTACCCTGGGTCTGGTGGCCGGCCTGATAGCGGTCACGCTAACCGAAAGTATTGGTGTGGCATGGTTCGGTGTTGAAGCATGGGGACGCTGGCCGTTGACCCTGCACTCAGCTTTCTGGGGTATTCTCTTTAATTTCGGTATCGCAATTGCTGTGTCGGCGATGACACAGAACAAGACCGAAACAGACCACCGCATGACATTCCACAATTTCCTGCGCGAACACAGTTCGTTACCGACGGACAAGAAGAAACTGGTGCCGATGGCCTGGATCATTACCCTGGTCTGGTTCTTCTTTGGCGTCGGTCCGGGTGCTGTTATTGGCAACACCATCTTTGGAAACCCGAATGATTACGCGAGTTGGATTTTCGGTATGCCATCTATCTGGGCCTGGCAGTTGTTATGGTGGGCACTAGGTGTTGGCATGATGTGGTTCCTGGCCTACAAGCTGGGAATGTCGACTGTGCCGAACAAGGAAATAAAGGCACTGCACGAAGATATTGGTGACATTCGTCTCGACACGGATAAACCGTAGTAGAACAACAACTTTAAATCCACACAGGGGAGCATTGTCTCCCCTTCTTTTTTCTACAATAATATCGATATGATTTATTTCGTTGGATCAGTATTACTGCTAGCAATATTATTATGGTTTCCCATCAGCAAACTCGTTTGGATAATCAGCGTTCGACGCCTGCAGAAAAAACTTCGCGCTGAATTACCGCAAGCGGAAATAGATGGACAATATGCACGCGCCAGATTTATTGCCATATTTGTCTCCCTGATATTTTCATTTCTTTTTAACGCACAGTTGCTGGGAATTCCTGTAAATGGATGATCGGCTTTACAAGTTTTTGGTCTATACGGCTGTTGTGTTGACCGTAGCCTGGATTGGCTGGTGGTCGTACAACGGTTTATTGTCGCCGGGTAACCCGGGCGATGATTCTTATCTGGCTGCGGAAAAATATTTCGAGGATGGCTACTATCAAAAAGCGGTGACAACTTACAAAGAAGCGCTCGAGGTCTCGCCTGATCATATTTACGCAAAACGTGGAATGGCGCGAAGCCTGATGCAGCTAGGACGCTTACACGAAGCCCTACAGGTATTCGATGATATAATCGCACGTGAACCGGATTTCGCGCCGAGTTACGCCAATCGCGGAATTTTGCGTGACCGTATGGGGTACTATCAGAAGGCCCTGCAAGACTATGAGGTTGCACTCCAGCTTGACCCCGAGTTGGCGGAGGGTCCGGGCTGGATTACACGTTTTTTCAGACTACAGCCGGAGAAACCTCCCACGATAGATAGACGTGTCGCCTATTTGCGCCAGGAGCTGGCCAAGCCGGCGTCTGAACGTACGATGCGCAAGCCCGAACTGGATGAGAAGCAGCGGCCTTACAAGAAGTAGTATTTGCCGGGCTAGATCAGCTTGAGGATGTCTACAAACAAGACGCGTAAACTGAAAAGCAAGGCGATGGCGCCAAACAATAAATGGACTGTTTCAGTGTCACCATCCTCGGTCCGGTAAGTGAGACCATGGTAGGCAACGGCGCCAGTAACGATAACAAAGATATAGTCTATCAAGGTGAAAAACCACTGGAGTTATTCGACAGATTACCATCGAGACTAGTAACACGGTGGAAAATAACACTCTTGCATGACGGACGACAAGTAGCCAGAACTACTGGCGACGAAAAACAGGAACGTCAGAATGCTGAGCGCAGCTAGCAGGAAACGTACAGCCCTGATGGTAGAAGGAGTAGGGCAGCATTGGTTACACCAGGTTATCCGTGCTGACCCCCTGACAGTGGGCCGTCAATGCAGTTAACAGGGGAGCTGACGGAACCAGATCGGGACGACTTCTTTAAACATCTGCAGGTGACAAATGAGCTTCTATTTGATCTGCGTCAAATTCAACACCATGCCATTCTCGATACGCTAGCTCGAATATCCGGTATTCAGTGGCGCTGAGCAACACGGCAGTTTTCAGTACGCCGCTACATCAGCGTGAGGTTGCGGTTTAAAAACGGGGTTCATGGAACTCTCCGAGGGGTACAATAAATACACCCACTGTTCCAAATACATACAAAAATTGTCTGGCAGGAATGAGGTGAGTTCCCGGTATCATTCAACAATGACAGCGATCGAAAAGCATACTGAAGCTCTGGCGCGTTCGGCGTTCTTTCAGGGGCTCGCACGCGATACGCTTGTAGCCATTGTTACGGCTGGCAAACCAGTCGAATTGGTCACAGGTGATATGGTATTCAATGCTGGCGAATCCTACCAACAGTCGTTGTTTCTGGTCATCGCAGGGGAGGTAGAACTTATACGGGCCAACGGCGACCCCGGGATTTTTGGTGTCGGCAGTATTCTGGGCCTATCCAACTATATCGACGGAGAACCCTACCATTCCTCCGTGCGAGCAACCTGCGATAGCATTGTTCTTCAGATTGCCGACGACACCGTGAGGCAGCTTGAGCAGGATCATGTGACATTTGCAGACCTGCTCAACCACATCATTGCCGAACGCATCCGCGCCCGTAGCACGACCTCCACCATCAGCGGATTAATGACGCAGCCGGTACGGGACGCAATGAAATCACCGCTTTCCAGCTGCGGCACCGACATCAGTTTGAGAGACGCCCACTATCTGATGCAGGTACGAAAACTCGGTAGTCTGGGCGTGATCTCGGAAGAGGGAAAGCTCGTCGGAGTGCTCACATTCGCTGGTTTAAGCGAAGCGCTTATTGATAAAGGTGCTTCACCCGATGACAGCATTATGCGCGCAGCTTGCGAATCACCGCAGACGATAGATCAGGATGCCCCGCTTTGGCAAGCGGATGAGCGCTTGCAGGATTTCGGGACGAAATATCTGGTGGTGACGGCCAATGGCAAACCAGCCGGAATGATATCTCAAGGCGAAATCCTTAAACTACAATTGGCCCGGCAGCCATCTATGATGCGGATTGTCCGTGGAACCGGGAATATCACATCCTTGCGCGACCGCTATGCCGCCATTCATGAAGTGGCGCGTGAGGCGCATAATAATAATCGATTGGCCACTACCGCTGTACGTGTACTAAGCGATTCCCATCTTGAAATACAACGTCGTTGTGTTGAATTGACCCTGGAGGAAATGGTTCATGAAAATCTGGGCGGTGCACCACGCGACTATGCACTACTGATAATGGGTTCCGGTGGACGCGGTGAGATGCTGTTAACACCCGATCAGGATAATGGCCTGATTATTAGCGATGAACCTGGATCACTATCCCCGGGTGAAACCATGTGGTTCGAAGAATTCGCTTCCCGGTTGAATCGCAATCTCGATACAGCTGGTTACATCTTTTGCCCCGGTGAGATCATGGCCCGAAATACCAGATTTCATAAAACGCTTAAAGCGTGGAAACTTCAAATTAGCCAGATGCTGCTCCAGCCCACACAGAAATCTGCACGTTGGTCCAATGTCGTTTTTGATTTTGTCACGTTATATGGTGATGATGCACTTACTCATGAATTGCGCACCCATCTTCTTCAGGGACTGCAGTCACATCGCACGCTATTGGGGTTTATGGTGGAAGACGACGCAGAAGGAAGGCCGCCGCTGGGACTGTTTAATCGTTTGATCACTGCAACTGATGGTGGACGCAAAGGCATGATTGATATCAAACGTAATGGCCTGCGTATTATTGCCGATGCCGCGCGTATTTATTCGCTAAGCGCAGGAATCAGTAGTTGCGGTACAACAGAACGGTTGCAGGCTTTGGTCAGACAAGGAATCCTGAGTGCGGACCTGGTCGATTCGGTTTCGGCAGCATGCGAGGAATTGCTGGACCTGTTGTTGACACACCAGTTAAACCAGGTTGAGGCCGGTCAGCCGCCCGACAAACTGGTGCGGCCCGAAGAATTGTCCACCCGTCGCCACAGTGCCTTGCGTATTGCCATGCGCGCGGTGAAGCGCTTTCAGGATCAGTTGCAGGGCGAATTTGGGCGCGCTACTTTTTAGCCGGCTGCAAAGATGATGATTACATCAATGTTACGCAGGTTAAGTCGGTGGCGACCAAATACCGAGATAGAAAATCGCCTCAGAAATGAACCGCGTTTTCGCCAGCTCCAGGCATACTGCCGGGACACCGATTCTAAATATAGATTGGCCCAGGCGGTAAAAGAAACACGATTCGTCGTTATTGATACGGAAACTACCGGTTTTCATGCCTATGCCGACGATCGCATTGTTTCCATCGCGTTGCTGGAAATGCAGGGCCTGGCACTAACAAAAAAGCGCTTCACCAGCCTGGTCAATCCTGGCCGTGGAATCCCTCCCGAGTCGACAGCGATACATCATATTGTCGACGGCGATGTGTCTGATGCCCCGCTGCTGGAAGATATTATAAATGATATTGTCGAGTTTTTAGGCGACAGCGTGTTGGTCGGGCACCATCTTGCTTTCGATTTACGTTTTCTGAATCGGGAACTGAAGCGACTGGTAGATTGCCAGCTACAGAATCCCGTGATCGATACAATGCTTCTGTACCTGGGTTACACCGGCCAGATAGGACACTACACGCTGGAAGAAGTGGCCCGCCACAGCAAAGTTGGTATACAGGGTCGTCACACTGCGCTGGGGGACGCCCTGATCGCAGCGAACGCTTTTGCCTCAATGACGTCCAGGATGATGGAAGTATCGGAACCGGTTTCCCGGCTTATTCGGCATCAGGGTATGTCGCAAACATGATAGAAATT
>JBGMQT010000031.1:0-15838 GCA_048060695.1 Acidiferrobacterales bacterium | reverse complement strand
ACCGGGTGCCACGCAACCGCGAACCGCGTACCATAATCGCCCACCGGGCATTTAAAAAATCCCGTACGCAGAAGTCTAGCCCACTCCAGTCTGCACTGGACCGCAACAACAAATGGGGAGTTCAGGATGTCTGAAGAAAAAATTTACGCCGTGCCTGCAGAATTCTCAGCCATGGCACATATTGACGCCAAGTTGTACCAGCAGATGTACCAGCAATCGGTGAACGACCCGGAGGCATTCTGGGGCGAGCAGGCGGAGAAGTTTATTGACTGGTACCAATCCTGGGACAAGGCCATGGATTGCAGTTTCTCCGGTGATGTAAGTATAAAATGGTTTCAGGGCGCGAAACTCAACGTGGCACACAATTGCATCGACCGTCATCTTGAGTCGCGCGGTGACCAAGTTGCCATAATCTGGGAGGGCGACGACCCCTCTGTTGATAAAAAAATTACTTATCGCGAATTGCACGAGCAGGTCAGTAAGCTTGGCAATGTATTGAAATCCCGCGGTGTCAAAAAAGGTGACCGCGTTTGCATCTATATGCCCATGATTCCCGAAGCGGCTTATGCCATGCTCGCATGCGCCCGAATAGGCGCCGTACATTCGGTGGTGTTTGGTGGTTTCTCGCCGGAGTCGCTGAAAGACCGTATTCTCGATTCCGATTGTCAGACTGTTATCACTGCCGATGAAGGCATGCGCGGTGGCAAGCCGGTAGGGCTCAAGGCCAATACCGACCAGGCGCTGGAACAATGTCCCAACGTGCATACGGTGCTCACGGTGAAACACACCGGCGGTGACACTGGATGGAATGACAAGCGTGACGTCTGGTATCACGATGTCATGGCGGGGGTTTCGAGTGATTGCCCACCGCAACCGATGGACGCCGAAGACCCGCTATTTATTCTCTATACATCGGGCTCCACTGGCAAACCCAAGGGGGTGTTACATACTACCGGCGGGTATCTGCTCTATGCCGCCATGACTCATAAATACGTATTTGATTATCGGGATGGCGACATCTACTGGTGTACTGCCGACGTCGGCTGGGTTACGGGGCACAGTTACATTGTCTACGGCCCGTTGGCCAATGGCGCGACCACGCTGATGTTTGAGGGCATTCCTACCTACCCTGACTCGTCTCGCTTTTGGCAGGTGTGCGACAAGCACAAAGTGAATATTTTTTACACTGCGCCGACAGCGATTCGGGCATTGATGCGTGATGGCGATGACCCGGTGACGAAGACAAAGCGCGATAGCTTACGACTACTGGGTACCGTCGGCGAACCCATTAATCCCGAGGCGTGGGAGTGGTATTACCGCGTGGTCGGTGATCAGCGCTGCCCGGTTGTTGATACCTGGTGGCAGACCGAGACTGGCGGGATTTTGATTACGCCTCTACCGGGTGCTACTAATCTCAAGCCAGGTTCGGCAACGGTACCCTTTTTTGGCGTGGTACCGGCACTGGTGGACAAAGACGGTGTCGAGCAGGAGGGCGAGGCCCGCGGCAATCTCATTATAAAACGATCCTGGCCCGGGCAGATGCGCACACTTTATGGCGATCACGAGCGCTTCAAGAAAACCTATTTCTCAACCTACCCCGGTGCCTACGAAACAGGTGACGGTGCAAGACGTGACAAGGACGGTTATTACTGGATCACCGGTCGGGTCGATGATGTATTGAATGTCTCCGGTCATCGCATGGGCACGGCCGAAGTCGAAAGCGCATTGGTATTGCACGAAGCCGTGGCGGAAGCGGCCGTAGTGGGTTTCCCGCACGACATCAAGGGTCAGGGCATTTATGCATATGTCACTTTAATAAAAGATGTTGAACCCAGTGACAAGATCCTGAAGGAACTGGTGGACAAGTGCCGCAGCGAGATCGGTCCGATCGCCAAGCCAGATGTTATCCAGTGGGCGCCGGGCTTGCCCAAAACCCGTTCGGGCAAAATTATGCGTCGTATCCTGCGCAAGATTGCCGCCCATGAGGAAGGGTCGATTGGCGACACCTCCACACTGGCCGATCCTTCGGTGGTCGAGGATTTGATTAAGGCCAGGCCATAGCGCATCAGAAACCGGAGTCGCAGCAACATGGGCAGGTACGATAGCGTAGGGATTGGTACGGTTCCAGGTGTTGCCGGAAGATTTGATCGTCTATGATTAAGCGACAGACGCCAGGTCTAGTTTAATAATAGGATTTGCGCGATCGGGGGCAATTCAGAAGGGAATTATAATTCAGCGTTATTCGGGGGCGGTTATGGAAGAAGAACTTTCAGTCGAGGGAGACTATCAAGTTGTATTTACAGGACTGCCGGTTCATGGCACCGACATCAAACCCGTGCGCGAGAATTTTAAAAGGAAATTTAAGTTATCGTCGGAACGGATGAGGGCAATTTTCAACGGCGGGCCGGTATTGTTGCAGAAGAATCTTGACTGGTCGAAGGCAAAAAAATATAGCGCGGCCATGAAAGAGATGGGCGCAGTTTGCGAGATAAACCGTGGACAGGAGGCAACAGGGGATGAGATTGGACTCGCACCCTGCCCAGAGTGCAAGTCCCTGCAGATAGGTGACAACTGTAGCGATTGCGGATTTAACATCAAATCATATCGATCACAGATGGCTACAAAAGGTTTTGTAGAAGTACCCGACGCGGGTTATATAAAGAATCGGCGCAGGGATTCGCGCCGGGCAAGTACAGATCGCCGGGAGGATGTCCGGTATGAAGAGAAACGACGATCGGGACCTGATCGTAGAAAAAAAGATAGCGGCTGGTATTCGGAATAAAGCGGTAATCCCGTGTTGCCGGTCAAACGACTAGAAGTGTGGTTTTTCCGGCGCGTCCTGGAAGCGTGTAAGACCGTTCAGTATTTCCTGTTCAGCCGCTTTGGTACCGGCCCACCCCGAAAGTTTTACCCATTTACCGGGCTCGAGATCCTTGTAATGCTCAAAGAAGTGCGCGATCTGCTGCAGCAGTTGAGGTGGCATATCGTCCGGACCCCTCGCCTTGCGGTAAAGCGTGCACAGCTTGTCTATAGGAACTGCCAGCATCTTGGCATCCGGTCCGGATTCGTCTTCCATTTGCAACATGGCGACCGGGCGACATTGAATCACCGAACCTGAAATTAACGGGTAGGGCGTTACCACCAGCACGTCCACTGGATCGCCATCTTCCGAAAGCGTGTGCGGCACATAGCCATAATTGCATGGATAGTGCATGGCCGTATTCATGAAGCGATCAACAAACATGGCACCCGTTTCCTTGTCCACTTCATATTTCACCGGGTCAGAATGGGCCGGGATTTCAATAATAACGTAGATACCCTCGGGTAGGTGTTCGCCCGGACCAACACGGTCGAGATTCATTGATATTTCCTGTTTGAACTCAGGGGTGAAGAATTATAACTCAAATATTAGAGAAGGCTAATATATACTGATTATGTGCGGACCCTGCTAAAAATGCAGAAATTTTATGACAAAAAACACTCGGCAGGGTAGCCACTAGTACAACGGATCGATATATACGCGGCGTTAACAAAACAGCCTGGTGTTTCGGCCGCCAGGAATTTCCGCAATATGAATTCACTATAAAACCTTCCCATTTGCCTCTTCTTGAGACAAAAATAAATGCAACGCGGCATCTTTTGCAAAGAGATTTTCCGATACTGATACCCCCGCCGTAGAATTTAATTGGTATAGTGGGCTATCATAAATAAGTTGCTGTTCACCGAATTTCGGGTGCCAGTCAAGTTAAAAAACTGGAGTTTTGCGAATGCCTGAAGATCTACCCGAAGCAGTAATGGTTCTGTCGTGGTTGCTGATTGGCTTAATCGTCATCGGTTACCTGATAATGGCTTACGCTATGGGATATTCGATCTTGTTCGCCATCATTTATTATGGATTACCCATTTACCTCTATCGTAGTCGAAAAAAGAAAGTCCCGTCTGATCCGGAACGCTGACATTGTGTGGCTACAACGAGTCTTTCTCGTGGCCAGTGGCTTTCAAGGCACTGTGTTTTGCCGCGACGATTTGATCCCGCGGCACGTATATTAGATTTGCGATCTTGCGAATCATATGCTCTTCATAGTTATCCAGTCGCCCGTCGGCGAGCGCCACCTGCCACATCATCTCGATGATCAAGACCTTCTCTTCCGGCGTACAACTTTTATTTATTACCGACGTGAATTGAAAATAGGAAGTCATATCGCGCGCCTCTTCCCTGGCGAGGTTAACCAGTTCATCCGTATCTTCTCGCGACAAACCCAATCCTTCCACGATCGCCTTATGTACGGCTTCGATCTCTTCCGGTTCTACCGAGAAATCCGCGCTGGCCATCTCCAGCAACAATGCCGCGGCAGCCAGACGCATCCGTTGGTGTGATGCACCGCCAACCGAGTCGGTTTGCGGTCCGATGCGTTGATCAAAGTAGCTACGTATGGAATTAATCACAGGTCATACTGTCCGTCTGGGGGAATGATCAGGGTAGCAATCTGATGGGAAAGAATCGAGCCCGGGATTTCCTCTCAATCTGGCCCAATTTCGTTGTCGTCACTACCCGGTTTTTTCTGCTCCGTTCGAGGTTGATCGTCATCCATCAGAATTCGGTGCGCCGGTCCTTCCAGGTCGTCAAATTGCCCCGATCGAATTGACCAGAAAAAAACGGCTGCAACAAGTACTGCGAGAAACAGGGCGATGGGTATCAACAGATAAATTATTTCCATTTCAGCTACATATAGAGTTTTTTTCGCGTCAGTCGCAGGGCGTTTCCCGTCACCAGCAACGAACTGGCCGACATACCAATAGCCGCCATCCAGGGCGCAATATACCCCGTCGCGGCTAGAGGCAGTGCCATCGCATTATACAACAGCGCCCAGACCAGATTTTGGCGGATCACAACCAGCGTTTTTCTGGCGACCCTGTCAGCATTGGCAATATGATTCAATTGTTGCGACAGTAACAACATGTCAGCGTTGGCGGCCGCGATGTGTGCCGCTGACCCCATGGCTATCGACACATGGGCACCACTCAGCACCGGCGCATCATTAACCCCGTCACCCACCATGGCGACGATAGCGCCCTTGTCTTGCAATGCTTTCACTTTCTCCAGCTTGCTGTCAGGTGTTTGATCCCAGCCAACATCCTGAATATGCAGTTCTGCTGCCAGTGTTTGCGCGGCATGCTGGTGGTCACCCGTGAGCAACAAAACATGTTTACCCTGTTGTTGCAGGGACGATACCAGGGCAGCCGCACCGGGGCGCGTCTCATCACCAATTTCAAAGGCCCCCTGTACACCGGTCACATTGGCCAGCCAGACAACGGTATGGCCCGATGCCTGTAGTTGACCCAGAGTGTCGGCATCAATGGCACGTCCGGATTGGGTGGCGACAAAACTGGCGCTGCCGAGATACCACGGCTGTGAATCAATTGTTGCGCTGATACCGCCACCCGGGGTATTCATCACATCGGTTACCTGGTTCGGGTCGGAATCACTGCCGGCATCACGAATGGCAAGCGCGATGGGATGTTCGGAGCGTGCTTCAAGAGAAACTGCAATTTTCAGCAGGCGAGAAACACTCTGGTCCCCCAGAGTATGTAATTTGAGCAGGCGCATCTGACCGCGGGTGAGAGTGCCGGTTTTATCGAAGACAAAGTGGGTAACCCGCGCCAGGGTTTCCAACGTATGCCCGCGAGTGACCAGCAGCCCCATGCGCGTTAATCCGCCAGTAGCAGCCGTCAATGAGGTTGGCGTCGCCAGTGACAGGGCGCATGGGCAAGTCACAACAAGCATCGATATCGTGATCGCCAGCCAGCGATCCGGTGCTACCTGCCACCAGTAAAAAGCCACGCCGGTTGCCAGCACCAGTATCGCCAGCACGAACCTGGCGGCGGTACGGTCGGCCAGCATGGCCAGCGCCGGTTTTTCTGTTTGTGCACGATCCAGCAAACGCATAATGGCTGCCAGTACCGTCTCATTGCCAATTTGTTCTATTCGCATGACCAGCGGGCTTTCGATGTTGATGCTACCGCCGACCAGGGTATCGCCGGATCTTTTGGCGATGGGCAGCGACTCTCCCGTCAGCAGCGATTCGTCCACATTCGAACGTCCTTCGATGACACAACCGTCGGCGGGAATGGATTCGCCGGGAGGAATCAGCACCCTGTCTCCAATTTTCAATTCAGTGACAGTCACACTTTCCTGTTGCTCAAAATTGTCGACAAGTGTGAGACGCAGTGCCACCGCCGGCACTGCGTGTACCAGTGACTGACTGGCCTCACTGGCACGTTTTCGTGCCAGCAATTCGAGGTAACGCGCGGCCAGCAGAAAAAATACAAACATGGCGACCGAGTCATAATAAACATGGCCCTGTCCCCGCCAGGTGGCCCAGGCGGATCCGGCAAATGCGATGGTAATGCCCAACGAAACCGGCACGTTCATGCCGGCATGGAATCGCTTCAGATCCCGCCACGCCGCCCGGAAGAACGGTTGCGCGCTATACAAAAGTATGGGAGTCGTCAACGCCAGACTCACCCCACTGAAAAATTTGCGATACTCGCTCTCCATGCCGTACCAGTCACCAGAATACATTGCTACTGCCAGCACCATGACTTGCATGCCAAAAACACCGGCGATGCCCAGGCGTTTTAGCAGGCCGCGACGTTCGTTTTCGAGAAGACGTTCCTGGTGGCTGGGGTCATAGGGATGGGCGACGTAACCGATCTGATGGACTGCCTCGAGGATTCGGCTCAACGCAATTTGCTCGTTATCCCAGCGTACCCGTGCACGATGGGTAGCGTAATTGATCTTGACATCAAGCACCCCGGGTAGCGTGGCCAAGTGCTGTTCATTGAGCCAGATACAGGCGGCACAGGTAATGCCCTCGAGTATCAATGAGGCTTCGCGGGTATCATCCTGATCCACCCGGACAAAGGTTTTCTGAATCTCGGCGTGATCATAGGCCTGGGCCCGGCGCAGAAATTCCGGCACCAAATTCTGTCCGGTGGGGGCATTCTCGGTGCGATATCGATAGAAATCGGCAAGACCGTTATCGACAATCGCCTGAGCGACAGCGGTGCAGCCCGGACAACACATCGGCTGCAAAATATCATCAATTTTGACCTCAAGGCGGCTGTCCTGAGGCACGGGCAGGCCGCAGTGAAAACAGCTTGATTCGTGAGGGGATTCCATCAGATTGATCTATATTCAGGGATTGGTGCGCGGTGACAAACAGGGGATTGTACCCATGGCTGAGATCGATGCCGAATCAGGTCCTGAGATTGGTGCATAGGAAAAATTTGTCCATGATGTACAGCATATTGGTGGTGCCTTTGACGGAGGGAAGGTACAATCCGTGTATAAGGGAAATATAATATACTAATTTACTCAGGTTTAGGGCAAGAATTGCTGTTTCGCACCGCCAAAAAGAGCGGTATATATCAAGAAATCAAGAAAAAAAAATTAGGAGAATGGGACAAATGGTACTAGATCATGTCTGGGGGCTGTTCGCGCACCCGAAAGAAGAATGGAAAGACATTCGCGATCAACACTGCAGTGTGACCCGATGTTATTGCTCCCATGTCCTGTTTCTCGCTGCGATTCCCGCGGTCGCCGGTTTGATCGGTACCTCCCAGGTTGGCTGGTCGGTCGCCGGTGATACGCCGGTTAAACTGGAATTCAACAGCGCCCTGCAAATTTCCATCATCTTCTACTTCGCCATGCTGGCCACCGTATTTGCCATTGGCAAAATGGTCCACTGGATGGGCCAAACTTATGGTGCCGAACAGACCCTGCCGCAATGTATTGCGCTGGCGGCCTATACCGCCACGCCGCTTTTTCTGGTGGGCGTGATGCTGTTTTATCCCATCCCGTGGCTTATTTTTCTGGTTGGCATCTTTGCGCTGTCCTATACCGTTTATCTGCTCTACCTCGGCCTTCCGGTGATGATGGGGGTCGATCAAGACAAGGGGTTCCTGTTCTCAAGTGCGGTATTGGCAGTGGGGCTGGTGGTGCTGGTCGGCCTGCTGGCAGTAACGGTGATTCTCTGGAGCACCGGTATCGGGCCGGTGTTTACCCGCTAGGGCGCCGCACCCGGAAAAAACGATTCTGGCAACACGTAAACTCTAAATCGGGGGGCAAATGGCCACTCAGGAAATCTATAATTACAAGGTAGTACGGCAGTTCGCCGTCATGACCATTGTCTGGGGCGTTGTCGGCATGTCAGTCGGCGTGTTGATCGCATCGCAAATGGCATGGCCGGTGATGAATTTCGATACGCCCTGGCTGTCGTTCGGTCGACTGCGGCCATTGCATACCAATGCTGTGATTTTTGCCTTTGGTGGCTCGGCCCTGTTTGCCACGTCCTACTATATTGTACAACGCACCTGTCACGCGAAACTGTTTGCGCCGAGGCTGGCGGCCTTTACCTTCTGGGGTTGGCAGCTGGTGATTGTGCTGGCGGCGATTTCATTACCGATGGGTTACACCACCTCCAAGGAATACGCCGAGCTGGAATGGCCCATTGATATTCTTCTCACCCTGGTGTGGGTATCGTATGCGGTGGTGTTTTTCGGAACCATCGTCAAGCGTAAAGTACCGCATATCTATGTCGCAAACTGGTTCTTTGGTGCCTTCATCCTCGTGGTGGCGGTACTGCATCTGGGTAACAGTGCTGCCATCCCGGTGAGTTTGACCAAATCCTATTCGGCCTACTCCGGTGTGCAGGACGCCATGGTGCAATGGTGGTATGGCCACAACGCGGTGGGCTTTTTCCTGACTGCCGGATTCCTGGGGATGATGTACTACTTTATTCCCAAGCAGGCAGGCCGCCCTGTTTACTCTTACCGGCTATCAGTAGTGCATTTCTGGGCGCTGATCTTTACCTATATCTGGGCGGGACCCCACCATTTGCTTTACACCGCATTGCCGGACTGGACGCAGTCGGTGGGCATGGTGTTTTCACTTATCCTGCTGGCGCCGAGTTGGGGTGGCATGATTAATGGCATCATGACGTTGTCGGGCGCCTGGCAGAAGCTGCGCTCGGATCCCATCCTGCGCTTCCTGATCGTATCCGTATCGTTTTATGGCATGTCCACTTTTGAAGGCCCGATGATGGCCATCAAGACTGTCAACGCGCTGTCGCACTACACCGACTGGACCATCGGCCACGTACATTCAGGCGCACTGGGCTGGGTGGCGATGATATCCATGGGGGCTATGTACTATCTCATTCCAAGGTTGTTTGGTCGTGAGATATACAGCGTGAAGCTGATTGAGACCCATTTCTGGCTAGCGACCGTCGGTATCATTCTTTACATCACCTCCATGTGGGTGTCCGGTATTATGCAGGGCCTTATGTGGCGCGCGGTCAATCCCGACGGCACCCTGACCTATAGCTTTGTAGAAAGTGTGCAGGCGATGCATCCGTTCTACATCGTGCGTTTCCTCGGCGGTTTGTCGTTCCTGACAGGCATGCTGATCATGGCCTACAACATCTGGAAGACCATCGTCGGCGCCAAGCCGGTGGAGGCGGTCATTCCAGTACCAGCACCAGCGCATTAAGGAGGCAGAGCCATGAGTGGGCATGAAAAAGTCGAAACGAATATCGGTCTGCTGATAATTCTGGTGATTATTGTTATCAGCGTTGGCGGGCTGGTCGAGATCGTGCCGTTGTATTTTATGAAATCAACCACGGAACCGGTGACGGGGCTGAAGCCCTACACCGCCCTGCAGCTGACCGGGCGCGACATTTACATTCGTGAGGGCTGTGTTGGCTGCCATTCGCAGATGATTCGCCCCTTCCGTGCCGAGACCGAACGTTATGGACACTACTCGGTAGCGGGTGAGTTTGTTTATGACCGTCCATTCCTGTGGGGTTCCAAGCGCACCGGACCGGACCTGCAACGTGTCGGCGGGCGTTATTCGGACGAATGGCATCGGGTACATCTGGCCAATCCGCGTGATGTGGTACCGGAATCCATTATGCCGGCTTATCCGTGGTTGGAAGAGAATGTGCTGGATACCAGCGATATCCAGACCAAGATGCGTGTGCTGCGTGTATTGGGGCACCCCTACACCGATCAACAAATCGAGGCGGCCCCGGCGGAGTTGAAAGGCAAGACCGAAATGGACGCGCTGGTGACCTACTTGCAGGGGCTCGGTCGGTCACTCTCGAGCCGGAGGTAATATTTATGGATAAGACGATTTTTCATTCCATCTGGACGGTTGTCATGTTTACAGTTTTTGTAGGCATCGTAATCTGGGCCTGGAGCGGAAAGCGCAAGCAAGCCTTCCGTGACGCTGCCAATCTGCCGTTTGATGACGAGCAATACATTCGTCCTCCAGAAAATTCCGGAGACGATAACCATGGCTGATTTTGTGAGTAGCTTCTGGACCTGGTTTATTGCCGTCGGGGTGATCGGCGGCATCATTTTCTGCTTCTGGCTCATCTGGTGGCAGTCCAGAGAAAAATTGAAGGAAGGTGAGGAAGCCCAGCCGACAGGCCATATATGGGACGAAGACTTGCAGGAGTTGAACAATCCCCTGCCCAAGTGGTGGCTTAACCTGTTCTACATCACCCTGTTTTTCGCTATTGGTTATCTGGTGTTGTATCCCGGTGTGGGTACCTGGACCGGGATACTGGGGTGGACTTCGGCCGGACAGTACGAACGTGAAATAAAAAAGGCTAATGAGCGGTTCGGGCCGCTGTATGCGTCCTGGTTAAAACAGGATGTTGCGACATTGTCGCAAGATGCCGAAGCCATGAAGACAGCGACGCGCCTGTTTATTAATTATTGTTCGGTGTGCCATGGATCGGACGCTGCCGGCCAGCCCGGTGGTTTCCCGAACCTGCGCGACAGCGACTGGTTGTACGGTGGTAAACCACAACAAATCAAGCAAACCATTCTTGATGGGCGTGCCGGTACCATGCCAGCCTGGGGTGCAGTACTCGGCGAAGAGGGCCTGTTCAATGTGACCGAATATGTTTTGAGTTTGTCAGGTCGCGCGGTCAATGAAAATGCTGCCAGCCAGGGCAAGGTCAAGTTCCAGCAATTATGTGCTGCTTGTCACGGTGCTGATGCGACAGGGAATACGGCACTGGGCGCGCCGAATCTGGCTGACGATGTGTGGTTACACGGTCGATCGCAAAAATCAGTAAAGCGCACCATTGCTGAAGGACGGCAGGGGCGGATGCCGGCCCATCGTGAATTTCTCGGTGTCGACAAGAGCCATTTACTGGCGGCCTATGTTTATGGTTTGTCACAGGAGAGGTAGTACGTATTCATCTGGAATTACAGGGGTTTTTTGAGCGAGGCGGATCGGCGGAGCATCTTGTCTGTTGCGAAAGACTCCGGTAGCGTACGGGGTTCTCCGACTATTACCAAGAGCCGTACGCACCATGCAGACACCAAAGATCCAGCGCGTCATAGCGATTCTGTGGCCGTCTTTCCTGACGGCGGGATTGGCAACCATCTTGTTTTTTGCCGCCTTTGACCCCTGGCACCTGCTCATGGATACACGATTCGCGGATCTCAGTCGCCTGGGAGCCTATACTATTGGGTTCTTCCTGTTTTGGTTACTGACATCCTCATCCTGCGTTCTAACCTGTTATTTTCAGCGGCCATGCGAGTGGCGGCAGCCCGAAAA
Organism: Acidiferrobacterales bacterium; assembly: GCA_048060695.1. Taxonomy (GTDB): domain Bacteria; phylum Pseudomonadota; class Gammaproteobacteria; order Acidiferrobacterales; family JAJDNE01; genus JAZFSZ01. The sequence continues at coordinate 4,200 of JBGMQT010000031.1, read as the reverse complement.
TCAGACGTAAGCCAGACATAACTTACGTTTAACTAAACGTCCGCCGCCCTTTTCTATACCGCAAACGGAAAGCCCCGTTTACTGGATTAGTTTGCCATTTCGACTCTATATTAGAATTAGCTAATGATGCCTGGAACCGATAAAACTGCAACGAAGTCGACGAGTTCTGCCGGCGCGGCTTCTCTTTATGCCGAGAGCGAGAAAATATATCCGCGACAGGTCCACGGTATCTTTGCATTCTGGCGTACCTCTGGCGTATTCGTGCTGTTGGGGTTGTACTACCTGCTGCCGTGGATTAGCTGGGGTGGGCGTCAGGCGGTATTGTTCGATCTGCCGGAACGCAAGTTCTATCTCTTCGGTCTGACCCTGTGGCCACAAGATTTCTTCTATATGGCGGCGCTGTTGATTATTGCCGCGTTGTCCCTGTTCTTTTTCACCGCCATTGCCGGTCGTCTCTGGTGTGGTTATGCCTGCCCGCAGACTGTTTGGACCGAGTTGTTCATGTGGATCGAGCGCAAGATCGAGGGCGACCGCCCCAAACAGATGAAACTCGACAAGGCGCCGTGGTCCGCGCGTAAGTTGGCGATCAAGGGTACGAAACACAGTCTATGGGTATTGCTGGCACTTTATACCGGTTTTACCTTCGTCGGCTATTTCACACCCATCCAGGGCCTGTGGGGAAAACTCCTGGTCTGGAACATGGGACCATGGGAAGCCTTCTGGATCTTCTTCTATAGCCTTGCGACCTGGGGCAACGCCGGATTCCTGCGCGAGCAGGTCTGTATTTATATGTGTCCCTACGCGCGTTTCCAGAGCGCGATGTTCGACAACAATACGCTGATAATTTCCTATGATGAGAACCGTGGCGAGCCACGCGGTTCGCGGCGCAAGGATGAGGACCCGAAGACCAAGGGGCTGGGTGATTGTATTGATTGCACACTATGTGTTCAGGTGTGTCCGACCGGTATTGATATTCGCCATGGTCTTCAATACCAGTGTATTGCCTGTGCGGCGTGTATCGATGTGTGTAATGACGTCATGGACAAGATGGGTTATTCGCGCGGCCTGGTGCGCTACACCACAGAAAATTCTGTACACAACAAGAAAACCCGTGTGCTGCGGCCCAGAGTGATAGCTTATGCGGCAATACTGGTACTGGCATCAGCGACATTGGTTTATTCGATGGCGACTCGTGTACCCTTGCAGTTGGACGTGATACGCGATCGCATCGCACTGTATCGAGAAAACAAAAACGGGCTGATAGAGAACGTGTATCTGATCAAGATTATAAATATGAGCGAAAAAGCCCATGAGTTTTCACTGCGCGCTTCGGGAATTGCAGGTCTCCAGCTGGATACCGGCAAACGGGTCATTAGAGCCGCGCCTGGTGAGGTCATCGAATTGCCGGTAAGGCTAATCGCTGACCCGGCGGATCTTGCCAGGCGTTCCACCAAGGTACAGTTTCTTCTATCAGCTACCGACAACGAAAATCTCAAGACCGAAGAGGATGCCCGCTTTCTGGGCCCGGCCGGAGGCCGCCGGTGAATCACAGTCTGGATCGACACTGGTATCAAGAGCCTTACGTCTGGATGATCATCCTGATTCCAGCGTCGGCGGTGATCATGGGAATTGTTATGCTTAGCCTTGCCATCGTATCCAATGACGGCCTCGTTGAAGATGACTATTACAAGCTCGGCAAAAACATAAACCGTGTGCTCACCCGTGATATCACTGCAGCGAAAATGGGGTTAGCCGCCGTGTTGGAACTTGATCGTGAAAATGGCAAGGTCACCGTTTTGTTCAAAAAGAATGCGAGCAAAATACGCCTTGATACCTTACGCCTGCGCCTGTTGCATGCCACCCGGGCCGGCTTTGATCAGGACCTGACCCTGCAGCGCTTGCCGGATGGTCGCTACTACGCGCTGTTTAAATCAATGGCGCCAGGCCGCTGGTACCTGCAGCTCGAATCCAGGGACTGGCGATTGATTGGCGAAATTACTTCACCTGATGGCACGCTGACTTCCTTATTACCGAATCCGGTCTGACGGTCTCCGTTAGCCAATCCCATGACGCTGGAACTATCAATGGCGACCGCCTTTTTTACTGGCCTGTTAGGGTCCAGCCATTGCGTGGGTATGTGTGGCGGCATCGTCGGTGCACTGACGATGGGTGTCGACCCTGCTGTACAGAAGTCGCGATGGCGATTGCTGCCCTTTATTTCAGCCTACAATGCCGGCCGATTGACAAGTTATACCGTTGCTGGTGCCATCGCCGGTCTCGTGGGTCTCTACACCATGGAGGCCAGTTCCCCGGAATACCTGCAACCGATCGGAAAATACCTGTCCTCCTTTTTTATGATCGCGCTGGGCCTGTACCTGGGCGGCTGGTGGATGGGGCTGGCCTGGCTGGAAAAGGCCGGCGCGGTAGTGTGGAAACGCATTGAACCGCTGGGGCGGGGGTTGTTGCCCATCCGCTCGCCGGGCCGGGCGCTACTGGTTGGGCTACTCTGGGGTTGGCTGCCGTGTGGCCTGGTGTACGCCATGCTTACCTGGGCATTGGTGTCCGGCGGCCCACAACAAGGCGCGTTGATAATGCTTGCCTTTGGCGTCGGTACCCTGCCAGCCTTGATGGCCATGGGCGTCGCCGGGTCATGGTTAAGCCGCGCCGCACGTAACAAATTGCTTAGAAAAATCGCGGGTTTCATCGTCATTGCCTTCGGCATCTTCGTGTTGTTGGGTGGCGACGGACATCAGCACCAGAACGACAATCGTCTTCAATTGCAACGTTCCCTTTAGCGTCGAATACTCCAATGAAAAACTCGTTTTGGGAAAGCAAATCCCTACATAATCTGGATACGGCGGAGTGGGAATCGTTATGTGATGGTTGCGGTATCTGCTGCCTGGTAAAACTGGAGGACAGCGATAGTGGTGAGATTCACTACACAAATATGACCTGTCGTTTATTCAATAGCCGAACATGCCGCTGCACGGATTACTCACACCGCGCGCAAAAGGTGCCGACCTGTTTTGTTTTAACCCCCGCAACGATCAACGATTATCCTTACTTGCCCCCCACTTGCGCCTACCGGCGTTTGGCCGAGGGTAAGGAATTGCCTGCGTGGCATCCGCTGCTCACGGGTGATACCGATAGTGTATCTCGTGCGGGAATTGCGGTAACAGGAAAGGTGATATCAGAGTTGCATGTACATCAGGATGACTGGCCTGCGCACATTGTTGATTGGCCTCTTGAGAATATAGAGAATAGTGAGAAATAAAAAACGCCCCGACTAACGGGGCGTTTTTTGAATCAGAATATCTAGCGTTTGCCTTTGTATTTAAAGGATTGACCTGCCAGCGAGGCTTCGTACATCAGACCACCTTTCTCCAAGGTGAACACAGCAACGCCACGATCAAACGATGCTTGTGCCGCCGCGCCGGATGTTACTGCCACGGCTGAGACACCAGCACCGAATTTAAGGTTATCATCGGCAAACTTGCGAAAAGTGCTCTTGTTCTGAAAAAATATAATTTCACTATATGCCTGACCACCTAACTGGAAGCCGATAGAAATCTGGGTCAGTTTCGCAGTGCCAATCTTTTTGCCACCGCGATATACAATACCCTTGCCATAAGCTCCACCGATGCCGATGCCACCCTTACCTATGGTGGGGAACACAGCGTAGGCATAGGAGCTCTTGAAAAATGATTTAATCGCCTTGTCTTTTTTCTTGAATTTCTGAATTGTTGCCTGTGCTTCTTCGGTACCTGCCATCGCCTGGGTCGCTGGCAGGGTAAGCAGCAGCAGGGCCAGTACGATGCCAAGTTGCCTCGCAAATATTCTCATAATATTTTTCCAATGTTTTCAGGAGGGTGGTTTGCCAATATATCCGATTAGCGTCGATAAAAAAAGTTACCTGACTGGAGATAAAAAAGAAGAAACCAATTTCCGGTTTTCAGGTCGTTAGACGACGATAAATATCGGAGATCCTGAGAGGCAGGTGAGACACGTCGTCGATAGTAGTATAGGCAGCATCGCCATACATATACGGCAGATAGTCTTTCGCTTCGCGATCAATGGTAATGCAGTAGGGGTGAATCCCGGAACGGCGCGCCTCGATCAACGCACGACGCGAGCCTTTATGCCCTCGGGTGCAACTCACCGGCCAGAAAAAACGGGGTCAGTAGCCTCGGCTCTGACCCC
>JBGMQT010000030.1:17764-26569 GCA_048060695.1 Acidiferrobacterales bacterium | reverse complement strand
TCATAGTCCTCGAGAGAGAGCATGACAACGGCGCCTTCACTTTTTCGTGTAATAACAATAGGTTCATGGTCGTCACAGACTTTTTCCATGGTTCTGGCTAGCGTGTTTCTAAGGGCGGTGTAGCTAAGTACTTTCATGGCAATAGACCTCATTATCGTACATGTACGTAATAATGTACAATAGAAATTCACGTATAACAAGGCGCTGCACCTGACCGCTTTTTTGCTACGCTCAAAAGCGCCCGGTGAGTTTAATCGTTAGCTGGGGAAATGCGATGGAAGAACTATATGAAATCGGGAGTTCGCCAGACGAGACCTATGTCTATGCTCGAGCATTTCGGCATCCCTACACAGCGGAGATTGCTCTAACGTTAGCAGAGGAGCTGGCCCATCTTGGTAAAAAGTTGGGTGTACTCGGATGCCTTATTGACATACGCGGAACCACAAGTGTGTCTAGTGTTGTTGACAAGTACAAGTTCGCCTATGAAAAAGCGACAGTCGCTGATCTGCCGCATCACTGGAGATATGCCTTTCTAATAGATCATGGCGATGATTCGCCGGACTTCATCGAAACTGTCATGAAAAACGCTGGATATATATTACAGATATTTGAAGACGAGAGTGAGGCAATTGACTGGTTAAAAGGAGTACAAACCAGCTAACAATAAAATTCAACGCGAATTGCTATCCTTGTTTTGATTGAAGGCGGTTGCGCCTGCCCGCAATCGCGTTAATTGTGTCGTTATGTTTCATGAGCAAATCTACAAATGTCGGATATAGAAAAAGCCAAGTAGGGTGGGCACTGCCCACCATATACGATCATTGTGAAGAAATAAGTGTGCCCTGGAGTGTTGGATTTGCGATATTTTGATATTATTTTGATGCGATCGTTTCGGGGTTCATTTTGTCCTATTGGTGGGCGGTGCCCACCCTACCGGGTTATACCACCGCAGGCAGGAACAAAAATTACTGCGCGGTCGCCGGCTCTCCCAAGATAACTTCTTCTTCCTGCTGTTGCAGCGCCCACATTTTTGCGTAGTGACCATCAAGGTCGAGTAGTTGATGGTGGCGGCCTTGTTCAACGATACGACCCTTGTCCATTACCAGGATTTCATCGGCGTCCATGATTGTTGATAGGCGATGGGCGATGACAAGCGTGGTGTGATTTCGTGCCACGTCCAGCAGTTCTTTCTGAATTCGTTTTTCGGTATCGGAGTCCAGCGCTGATGTGGCTTCGTCAAATACCAGGATGCAGGGATCTTTCAAAATAGTGCGCGCGATCGCCACGCGTTGTTTTTCACCGCCGGATAATTTCAGGCCGCGTTCGCCAACCTGGGTGTCATAGCCGTCCGGCAAGCTCTCTATGAACTCATGGATGTGGGCATGTTTGGCGGCCTTGATAACCTGATCATGACTCGCATCGGGATAGCCATAGGCAATATTGTAGTAAATACTGTCATTAAAGAGCACGGTATCCTGCGGTACGATGCCGATGGCAGCGCGCACACTTTTCTGCGTTACCTGACGAATGTCCTGACCATCAATGAGGATGCGTCCAGCAGAAACGTCATAAAAACGGAATAGCAGGCGGGAGAGAGTCGACTTTCCGCCTCCGCTGTGACCAACGATGGCCAGCTTGTTACCGGCCGGTATTTCGAAATCGACATTGAACAGTATTTGGCGTTTCTCGTCATAGCCAAATTCCACCTTCTCAAAACGTACCCTGCCTTCTGATATTTTCAGGTCGGGCGCGCCAGGCGCGTCTTTCACTTCGGCATTCGTATCCAGCAGGCTGAACATGCGTTCCATATCGGCCAGGCTATGCCGGATTTCGCGATAGACAAAACCAAGAAAATGCAACGGTACGTAGAGTTGCAGCAAGAAAGCATTGACCATAACGAGATCGCCGAGGGTCATCTCGCCGTCCACAACACCCTGACCCGCCAACATCATTAAAACAGTTACGCCGATTGCAATAACGGCGCTCTGGCCACTATTGAGAAAGGACAACGATGTCTGATTTCTCACTGCCGCCTTTTCCCACAGTTTCATGCTGCCATCGTATCGTCGGGTTTCGTATTCTTCATTGCCAAAGTATTTTACGGTTTCATAGTTCAACAGACTGTCAATGGCCGACGTATTCGCCTTTGAGTCCATGTCATTCATATTGCGACGAAACACCATGCGCCATTCCGTTACCATCAGCGTAAATCCGATATAGAAGATCAGTGTTCCAAGAATGATGATGGTAAATATTGCATCAAACTTGACCAGCAGGATGGCGGCCACCAGACCAATTTCGAGGATGGTGGGTATAATATTGAAGATCATAAAGTTAAGCAGGAAGCGTATTCCTGACGTACCGCGTTCGATATCGCGCGACATGCCACCGGTCTGACGATCGAGGTGAAAGCGCAACGACAGGTCATGCAAGTGGCGAAAAACTTTTATCGCCACGCGCCGAATCGAACGTTGCACAACTTTGGCAAATACGGCATCGCGGAGTTCGCTAAAAAGGGAATTGGCCAGCCTTAAAACGCCATACGCAAGTAGCAGGAAAAATGGAAGGGCAAGCAAAGCCTGTGGTTTATCGAGTGCATCGACGACATCTTTCAACACCAGCGGCACAGCCACATTGGCGAGCTTGGCCATTGTCAGTAAAGACAGGGCGATTAGCACGCGCCCCTTGAATTCCCACAGATAGGGCAGCAGGGAGCCAATGGTCTTCCAGTCTTTGCGATTGCTGGGGGCCGGCCCGTAGTGGCGAATGCGCATGCTTGGGGTAAGTAAAATATTTGCGAAGGTGCAGTTTACACAAGCACTGTCACCAACAATAGGCATGGCGCAGTTTAGTTGTTAACCCGCGCTGCTTTCAGGGGAATGTTTTTTTGCTGCTATTGCGACCAGGTGGGTGCAGTTTCTTCTTCCGACAATGTTGTTTCATCTTCCGCCGCGAATTCATAGCTCATGTCTTCGTCAGGTTGTTGGAAGTAATGCCCTTGAACAAAGTCAAACCCGTACGGCCATATTTGTGAAAGTGAGGATGCATCTTCAATATGTGTGGCAACGGTACGAATCGCCAGTTGTTTCGCCATGTCCATGACCGCAGTTAGAGCGTCATTGTCAGCCGAGCCCGCTAATTCGGTTACCACGTTACCGTCAAACTTGAGGAATTTAATTGACTGTCGCGGCAGCTTGAGCAAAGTGTCGATAACAGGTCCGGAATTATCGAGCGAAATCTGGCAACCGGCCTCACTTATCAAATTGATAAATAGAGATACTTGCTCGAGATTTTCTGCTACATGTGGGTGCGACATTTCGAGAATAAGCTGACGGCCATCAATGCCGGAATTTTTAATGGTATCGATGATTAGTGACGCAAGGCTCGGGTTGGTTAGACTGTGGAGAGATATGTTGACGAAATAACTGACGTGGCGTCCTTCTCCTGCCATGGTGGCAATTGATTCCAGTGTGCGTTGTACCACCCAGCAATCGATATCACCGATCTGGCCCGACGCTTCAGCTTTGGGCATAAACTCGCCAGGATTGATTAGCTCGTTATTGCTGCCGACCATGCGTACTAATACTTCATACATTTCATCCGCTTCTCCCAACATGCTGACGACAGGTTGGAAAACAAGCCGGAAACTGTTGTTGGCCAGCGCGGTCGCGATTTCAAGATCACCGCCCCCGGTCACCATGATAGGTGATACAGACGGCGCTGTTGCGTTTGGTAGAGTATTTTTGCCTGATATCGCCGGCACATCGGCAGGGATGGTGAGCTGTTCAAAATCAGCAGGATCACCAATCATCGATGGCGCTGCTGGGCTGACCGGAGTTGGTTCGGCTGGCGCTACCTTCACTTTTGGTTTGCTCTTAGCCTTCGGACGCTGGCTCTTGCTCATGGAAACGGCTTCGGAAACGGCTTCATGAACACTGGTGAGGTCGGCACTGATCAATGCCGTCCCCACGGCGCAGGCGCAGGGCTGTTTCTTGTTGCCCATCGCAATACTTGTCTCAGCCAGTCTTGATTTCAGGTCTTCTGCCAGATTGTCTGCGGTCTGTTTGTCCACACCCTCTAGCAGGATGGTCAGTTCTTCATCTCCGAAGCGAGCAAGCATGGCATCGGATCCCAGGTGGTCGCGTAGTAGTTTGGTAATCTTGAGCAGGATGCCATCACTAACGGTGTAGCCCTGAGAGTTACTGATTTCTTCCAGCCCGAACAGATCTATATAAATCAGCGCACTGTTTATGCCTTTCTTTTTTGCATTGCCGAATGCCTGGGTCAGAGACTTGGTGAAGAAGTGCCTGTTGTAGAGTCCCGTCAGGGCGTCGCGCTGTGTGAGATATTGAAGTCGGTCTTCTGTTGCCTTGCGCGCAGAAATATCATTAAACGTGATCTGGATGGTGTCTTCGCCTTTCAGCTTTACCGGCGCAAATGCGGCTTCAACGTAAATGGCTTCGCCGTCCTGTTTGTTTGCCTTGAGTGCCAGCGGATTTTCAAGCGACTGGCCTTTTGAAATCTTGCGCAGTGCACCTTTGAATTTTTTCTGGTCTGTTTTATCGATTAGATTTAATACTGGTATGACTTCCAGATTTTCCAGGCTGTCGTAGCCAAACATCGACAGATAAGCATTGTTGGCTTCGATGTGCATGCCCTCATGGCAGTAACAGACGGCCTCCTGGGTACCAGAGACCATGGCTTGGTGCTGGCCTTCCATGTCACCCACTTGCGACCTGGCCATTGATAATTCGCGGATCATGTCAGCAACAATGAGTTCTCGACGTACCGCGGGCACCAATCGACCGGTGTAGTTTTTGCGTATCACATCGCGGGCGCCCGCAGCCATAATGGAAGCAAGATCATCGTCACTGATGGAGCGGGTAACAACAATTAGCGGTGTGTGTACTTTCCTGCGCTTCAGGGTGTCGAGCGCCATATGTGCACTGAATTGCAGCAAGGACAATTCGGACAATACCAGGTCCCATGGACCCTTCTGCAGTGCGGATTCCATTCCGGCAGGGTTATAGATCCGCTGGGTTTTCAACCGAAATCCAGCGGCACGCAACTGCCGCACCGGTAACTCAGCATCATCCGGCGAATCATCAATAATTAAAACGCTTAGGGCAGTGTTTTCCATAACTAAATTAAGCAACGATTCCTCAAAGACTGCAATACCGTTAGAAGGTTTTGTGTAGCCCCCAGCTGACAGAAATACTATAGCTCATCTACCGTAAGCATAAACCCGGGACCGTGGCATTTCAGCCCTTGGGGAAGGCGACCAGGTGGTCCGCTTCAACACGGATGCCCACTATATCGCCTATGCAATGATCGGCGTGACTGGGGAACAGAGATAGAAGCCGACCGCCGCCGGGCAACCGCAAGGTGTACATGATCTCGGCTCCTTTGAAGGCCTTTTGCAGAATTTCCACCTTCAGGTCACTGCCGGAATCGGGAATGATGTCATCGGGCCGCAGCAGCAATTCCACCGGTGTGCCGGTACCCCAGTCGTAGGCGCGATTACCCTTATAGATGCCGAGCTCGGTTTCGATGCGGTCGGGTGCAACCAGTTTACCGTCGAGAAATACGCCCTGGCCAATGAAATCTGCCACAAATCGACTGTTAGGCTCATGATAGAGATTGTAGGGCGTGTCCCACTGCAGTAGTTTGCCCTCATGCATGACGCCCACCAGGTCACCGAGGGCAAAGGCCTCGTGCTGGTCGTGGGTGACCAGCACCATAGTGATATTCTGTTTTTTCAGGATTTGTCGGACTTCCTCGCTTAAACGCTCGCGCAAATCGATATCGAGGTTCGAGAATGGCTCGTCCATCAGGATCAGGTCTGGTTGCGGCGCCAGCGCCCGTGCCAGCGCGACACGCTGCTGTTGACCACCGGATAACTCATGGGGATAGCGGTTTTCCATGCCATCCATGCCGACGATCTCCAGCATCGTCTGCACTATCCGCAATTGGTGTGCGTTCGGTAATGGACCCAGGCCGAAGGAAATATTGTCCGCCACGTTGAGATGAGGGAACAGGGCATAGTCCTGAAACACCATGCCGAGCCGCCTTTTCTCGGGCGGCAGGGTGAATCCCGGGGATGAAACCGGTTTTTCGTTGAGCTGGATCTCGCCGGCATCAAGCGGATGAAATCCTGCAATCGCCCTCAAAATTGTGGTTTTGCCACAGCCACTGGGTCCCAGCAGACATACCAGGCTGCCTCGATTGACGTGCATGGACAGACCACGCACCACGACGTGATCAGCGTAACTGCACTGGACATTCTTAAGGGTGAGCAACTCGCTCAATGGAATATTTCCTGCTCAGATTGGCTGCCATTCTAGATGATAACAAATCTCATTAAGTCGTGCTGGCCTGTTAGCCGCCATGGCGATCGTCTATTTTCATTCCACTACCAGCAGAAACTCAAGTAGCGCCTTTTGTGCGTGCAAGCGGTTTTCGGCCCCGTCCCAGACCACACTTTGCGGCCCATCAATGACGTCGGCATCTACTTCAGACCCACGGTAGGCCGGCAGGCAGTGCATGAACAAGGCATCTTTTTTCGCTTGTGCCATGATTTTCGTGGTCACCCGATGGTGGCGGAAGGCCTCGTTGCGATCGGCTTTTTCATCCTCCTGGCCCATGCTGGCCCAGGTATCGGTTACCACCACATCGGCACCGGTGGCGGCAGCCATGGGATCGCGTTCCAGCACAACATTATCCTGGCAGTCTGCCGTCAAGGAAACCTCCGGGTCGTAACCTTCCGGGGTGGAAACCACCAACTTGAAATCCAGCAGTCGTGCAGCATTCATCCAGGAGTGGCAGACATTGTTGCCATCTCCAAGCCAGGTGACGGTCTTGCCGGTGATATCACCGCGGTGTTCGATATAGGTCTGCATGTCCGCTAATAACTGACAGGGGTGGTATTTGTCGGTCAGTGCATTGATCACCGGCACGGTCGAGTGGCTGGCGAAGGTCTCGACTTTGCTGTGCTCACCGGTACGCATGACGATGACGTCCACCATGCGTGACATGACGCGTGCGGTATCCTCGATCGGTTCACCCCGACCGATTTGCAGATCCCGTGGAGACAGAAACATGGAGCTTCCTCCCAGCTGCGCCATACCAGCCTCGAATGAAACGCGAGTACGGGTACTCGACTTGTCGAATACCATGGCTAATGTCTTGCCCCGCAGCGGCATCACTACTTCACCAGACTTGTGGGTGGTTTTGAGTATCGTCGCGCGGGCCAGCAATTGCCGAAATTCATCGGTGCTGATGTCCATTAGCGACAGGAAGTGACGTGGGTTCATGACACCGCCAGAAAATCGTTAAGCAGTTCTGTCACACCGGCCGCAAGCTGGTCGCACTGTGGTTGCGACAAAATCAAAGGTGGAAGCAGGCGCAACACATTGCCGGCGGTGACATTGATCAACAGGCCTTTGTCCAGCGCGGCGCCCATTAGTTCGCCACAATCGCGATCGAGCTCGATTCCTATCATCAAACCCTTGCCGCGAATTTCACGCACGCCCTCCATACCGGCAAGCCCGTTTTGCAGTTTTTCCAGCAAGTACTGCCCGGTCTGGCTGGCGACCTGGTCGAACTTTTCCGCTTGCAGGGTTTCTATTACCGCTAATGCAGCGGTACAGGCGAGCGGATTACCACCGTAGGTGCTGCCATGCTTGCCGGCCACCAGTGTTTCCGCAGCGTCACCGCGTGCCAGGCAGGCGCCGATGGGCATGCCGTTGCCAAGCGCCTTGGCCAGTGTCATCACGTCGGGTACCACATTCTCGTGTTGTGCGGCGAACCACTTACCGGTACGGCACAGGCCGGTCTGGATTTCGTCAAGGATCAGCAACCAGCCATTTTCGTCGCAGATCTCTCGTAGACTTTTGAGGAAGCCGTCACGTGGTATCACGACGCCGCCTTCACCGAGGATCGGTTCTACCATTACCGCCACCACATCACTATTATTGCTGGCGACCTGGCGAATGGCATCGAGGTCGTCGTAGGGTACGCGGGCGAAACCCTGCACCAGTGGTTCAAAGCCGGCCTGTGCCTTGCGGCTACCGGTGGCGGTTAGTGTGGCCATCGTGCGCCCGTGAAAACTCTGATCAGTCACAATGATGGTCGGGACATCAATGCCCTTGTTGTGACCGTAGAGTCTTGCCAGTTTTATTGCGGCTTCATTGGCCTCGGCGCCGGAGTTGCTGAAGAATACCCGCTCCATAGCAGACACGGCGCACAGGCGTTCGGCCAATGTTTCCTGAACCGGAATGCGGTACCAGTTGGAGGTGTGCAGCAATTGACCGGCCTGATCGCAAATGGCCTTGGTCAGGGCAGGGTGGGCGTGACCCAGGGAACACACGGCAACGCCGGCGAGTGCGTCCAGGTATTTGTTGCCGTCGGTGTCCCACAGCCAGACACCCTCACCGCGTTCGAACGCCACTGGCAATCGACCATAGGTCTGCATCAGGAAGGACTTTTGAGCCATAAAACAGAAAGCGCCCTGCAAGCAGAGCGCTACCTTCAATTAAAACGAAATTCTAGTCCCTTAATTCGGGTCTGCCAAGCCCAAAAAGAAGCAGACCCGGTGAAAACCGGGCCTATTTTGGTAGAACTTCGCCAAAATTACATGAATTACATGGGTAGGCCGTGAGGACCCACTACCATGAAAAACACCAGCGGAATCGATAGCATGGTGTTGGTGCGGGAGGCGAGTAGTGCCACGCGGGCCCCCTTGGCTTTTTCCTCGGCACTGGCTTCCTTTAGCCCCAGTACTTTCTGCTGGTTTGGCCAAATCAG
>JBGMQT010000030.1:0-17664 GCA_048060695.1 Acidiferrobacterales bacterium | reverse complement strand
TTAACCGGCCACGACCAAAAATTTGATCGCGATCAGGTAGAGAATGATTGTCAAAACTAGTCCGGAAACGATAGTTCCGGTAATGGAATCCAGAGGATTCTTCATGAGCGTGCCTCTTGTTAGTAGGTGAGTTAGCGTGGCCTAACTAGTCGGAAAAATAGCCACAGATAGTTATATAATAGTTGACCATTTTAGTCGGACGCTAATTTATGCCACTCGCGCCGATAATTCAAGCGCTAGTGGCGGCTTCGACGATGCCATCTTGGGTGCTTTCGTCTTCCGGCAGGATACGTTCCTGTAATACACGCCACTTGCCGTCGTCCTCTTTCTGGATAATGAATTCGACGCCATTACTGTTATGGGTGCCATCATTGGCTTCGACGACCTCCAGCGTTTTAAACATGACTCGACCCGGCGCGTGGGCCACTATCTTAATGGGTCCGTAAGAGACACTCTTGAGGATATTATTGTCGAATTCATATCGACACTGGCGTGCCCAGTCGTCATAACCGATCCCGTCAAATCCGGGAACACCAAACACGCTCACTTCCTGTGAGATCAGTTCCATATGGGCGGTGTAGTCTTTCTCGTTGGCGGACTGCGCCATTTCCTGAAGCAGTTTTTCGGCTCTATGAACACTCATTACCTTATATCCTCCTCCCACCAATACCACAGTTTTTTCCGGCTTAATCGTCGAGTTCGCGCTGCTCGATTTTTATTAAGTCGGACATGCTACCGCAAAATCGATATCAATCGCGAACCATATTTCAGCTCTAATTCCTGGTTTATCAGCGATAGTGGGGCTGACAAACGGATTGAGCACAATTTGTTTCCATGTTGTGGTTATAATTCCTGTTAACGTGCGAGAACGCGTCTCTAAATGTGTCGATTAGTTTTGATACAGTGAGATAAGCGTAAATGGTCGGCGGGATGGCAAGGGCATGAAACGTGATAAAAACGGCGTTCTTGACCTCTATAGGCAAAAAAACGATCATACCGCCCTCGCAGCGGCCAGCGGATTTCACAGGCCGTTAACAAGGATCGCAATACTTACGTGGTGACGATTCGTTAACCCGATTTTACCGTCCTTATTATTAAGTTAAGGGAGACACATGAAGCCCGAAGACCAGAAACGCCTTTTGCGTGAAATGATTTTCTATCGCCGCTTCGAAGACCGAACCTTCGAGGCCTATATGGAGCGCAAGGTTGGTGGTTTCCTGCATTTGTATTCAGGCCAGGAAGCGGTCGCCACCGGCGTGCTGGAAATGGCACAAACCGGGCACGACTACGTGATTACCGGGTATCGCGACCATGTTCATGCGATCAAGTCCGGCGCGCCGGCACGTGAGGTGATGGCCGAGCTCTATGGAAAGGAAACCGGGTCCAGTCGCGGTCGAGGTGGCTCCATGCATATTTTTGACCCGACTGTTAATTTCATGGGGGGATACGCACTGGTCGGCCAACCCTTTCCGTTGGCAGCCGGCCTGGCACTTGGCGCCAAGCATCGTGGCGAGAACCAGATTTCTATTTGTTTCCTTGGTGACGGTGCCAATAATCAGGGCACGTTTCACGAAACCATGAATATGGCCTCGGTGTGGGGTTTGCCGGTACTGTTTGTCTGTGAGAACAATGGCTACGCCATTGGCACCCATATCGATCGTTCCACGGCGCAGCCGGATCAGTACAAGCGCGTTGATACTGCCTATAACATGAAGGCCAGCCAGCACGACGGTATGGATATCGATACGGTGATGGAAGCAGCAGCCGTTGCCATCAAGTTTGTGCGTGAGGAAAAGAAACCGTATTTCATTGAATTCATGACGTACCGTTATCGTGGTCATTCCATGTCCGACGCCAAGGCCTATCGCACCAAGGAAGAAGAAGCCGAATGGGAAAAACGTGATCCCATCAAGGTTTACGGCGAGCGCCTCATGAAGGCGGGCCTGATAACCGATGCCGACATCAAAACCTGGGAAAAGGAAATAGATGACGAAATTGAGAATGACATTATCAAGTTTGCCGAGGAAAGCCCCGAGCCGCCGGTGGAAGAGCTGACGCGATTTGTGCTTGATGACAACCCGGATCCGCGCTGGATCGGGCCACTGGTAACAGAAGGAGAATAGGCGTGGCCGAGACTGCATACTGGGACGCCATTCGGCGTGCCCATGACGAAGAACTTGCCAATGACAAGATGGTTATTGCCATGGGCGAAGACATCGGTGTTGTTGGTGGAACGTATAAAGCCACATTTGGCCTGTACGACAAGTATGGTCCAGAGCGCATTATTGATACGCCAATTTCAGAGAATTCCTATACCGGCATTGGTATTGGTGCCTCCATGGTGGGTATGCGCCCGATCGTGGAAATTATGTCAATTAACTTCGCCTTGCTGGCGCTGGATACCATTATTAATGCGGCGGCCAAGATTCGTTATATGTCCGGCGGTCGTGTGAGCTGCCCGTTGGTGATTCGAACTCCGGGGGGCACGGCACACCAGTTGGCGGCACAGCATTCGGCGCGCTTGGCGCGCATGTTTATGTCGACCGCCGGGCTGCGTGTGGTAACACCGCGCGGGCCACTCGATGCCTACGGTATGTTGAAGTCGGCAGTTCGCTGCAATGATCCGGTGGTCATTATTGAGCATGAGCGCATGTACAATATGAAAGAAGATATTCCGGATGAGGAATTCTTTCGGCCACTTGAAGGGGCCGAGATCGTGCGTCACGGTAGCGATATTACGCTGATTGGCTACAACTACAGTGTACATCTGTGCCTGGGTGCGGCGGACAAGCTGATCAAGGACGGAATCAGCGCTGAAGTTCTCGACCTGCGTTCTCTGAAACCGCTGGATCGTGAAACCATTCGCCGTTCCGTGGAGAAAACCCATCGTGTGGTGATTGCCGAAGAGGATGAGGCCCCCGTCGGTGTGGGCGCCGAGATTATGGCGTCCATTAACGAAGACTGCTTCTTCGCTTTGGACGCACAACCTATTCGTGTTCACGCGGCTGATGTGCCGGTGCCCTATAACCAGCGCATGGAAAAGGCGGCAATTCCGGATGTGGAAGACGTCTATCAAGGTGCACTAAAGGCCCTGGGCAAAATCTAGACTGCAATCTATAGTTTTTAATTTTGAATTACTAATTAGTGAAGCTGACGTACAAATAAGTCAGCATTCAATTACTTTGATATGAGCGATCCATACATAATTAAAATGCCCCAGTTGTCGGACACCATGACCGAAGGCACGGTGGTGTCATGGGAGAAGAATGTTGGCGACTTTATCGAACGTGGCACCGTTGTTGCCACGGTAGAAACCGACAAGGCAATTATGGATGTTGAGGTTTTCCACGAAGGTTACTTGTCCGGTCCAATGGCCGCCGCCGACAGCGTGATTCCTGTGGGAGACACCATGGCCAGACTGGTAACTGACAAGAAAGATGTGGTCGAGGGTGAAGCAACACCTGCCGTTGCTGCCAGTTCAGCGGGTGAAATTGAATCCGCGAGCAATGACCCGGAACCGGCTGCAAAGGATAAAACTCCCGACGGTGCCCATGCCGTAAAGATGCCCCAGTTATCGGACACCATGACCGAAGGCACCATGGTAACGTGGGAGAAAGAACTTGGTGACCACATTACACGCGGAACCGTTGTTGCGACGGTAGAGACCGACAAGGCAGTAATGGACGTTGAGGTTTTTCGAGAGGGTTATCTCTCCGGCCCGATGGCAGTTGCGGATAGTGTTGTGCCCGTGGGTGAGGCCATTGCATATCTTGTTGACGACAAGGCCAGGGTAATGCGTGGCGAACGCACTGCGGGTGTGGCTAGTGCGGCCCCGTCTGCCGTTGTTCCAAAATCGGAACCGGCTGGTACCGCTAAACCAAAAACTCATATTCCTGCCATGCCCCATGGGGCGACGCCGGCGCCGCGACCGACTAACGCCAGGGCGACGCCGTATGCACGGCAATTGGCCGGGGCCCATGGTATTGATCTCAATCATATAACGGGAACCGGTCCCGACGGTGCCATTGTCGCTGCCGACGTACTCAATTCCGACGTACAGAAAACCTCGACCAAGCGCATCTTCCAGGTGCCCGGGCAAGGCCGAGCCATGAGCAGCATGGAAAAAGCTGTCACGCACAACATGGAATATTCGCTGTCCATGCCGCTGTTCCGGGTGACAATTAAGGTGCAGCCGACGGCATTGAAGGCAGCTTCCAAAAAAGCGGGCGCCTCGCTCACGGTCACGATTGCCAAGGCGGCGGCCCTGGCTATTCTAAAACATCCCTCGATCAATGCCGTGTATCAGCATGAAGACCGAATCGTGGAGCGTGAACAAATTGATATCGGGCTTGCAGTCGAAACCGAAGGCATGGGATTGGTGGTACCGATATTACGTAATATTGCGCATCGTTCGCTTACTGAACTGACAACAGACTGGGTCGATCTGGTAAATCGTGCACGCAAGCGTCGACTGAAACCGGAAGAGTATTCCAATCCAACCTTCACGATATCGAATATGGGCATGCTGGGTGTGGCGCAATTCGATGCCATACCCACACCCGGTACTTCGGCCATATTTGCCATCTCAACCGCGGGTCCGGATGGCATGCCAGTAACCATTACGGCGGACCATCGAATAGTTAATGGAGCCGATGCCGCCAAGTTCCTCAATACCTTCAGAGAGCTGGTGGAGAATCCCGTGTGGCTTGGCGGTGATGCAACCGCACCCGTCGCAGCACCCAAAGGGGAATCTGCCATTCCCGACGGCGACTGGGACTACGATGTAGTGGTAATTGGCGGTGGCCCGGGTGGGGAGGATAGCGCCCGTGATCTGGTGCAGCACGGTCTCAAGGTGGCCATGATCAATGATGCGCCATTTCCGGGCGGTGAGTGTTTGTGGCGTGGTTGTATTCCCTCCAAGGCCTGGCGTGCCGGTGCCGATCGCATGCGCGATCGCGCCCATGATGCCCGCTTGGGGGTGAAAGGTACCAGCAAGCCGGAACTCGAGTGGAAGAAGCTGGAAGAAACCCGCCGTGGGGTACTCGAGACCCGCGGTGACATGGCGCTTAAGACCGACAAGGGCGTAAAAATTGATGTGATACAGGGTTTTGCACGCTTCGTATCGGACCACAGTATTGAAATAGATACTTCTACCAACACAAAAGACCCGCATGCCCGCGCGCCGATTCCGGGAGCGACTAAAAAACCCCGGGCGGTGTCATTTGGTGCCGCAATCATCGCCACCGGCGCGCCACCTTTCGTACCACCCATAGCGGGAGCCGAGAGCGAGGGTGTGCTCACATCCGATACGGTCTGGAATTTGACGGCGGCACCCAAACGCCTGGGAGTCATTGGTGCCGGAGCCATTGGTCTGGAAATGGCACAGATCTTTGCCGATTTCGGCGCCAAGGTCACGGTACTGGAAGCGGCTGATCGGCCGTTACAGGAAGTGGAACCGGAGATTGCCAGGAATCTGACAGCGCTTCTGGAAAAAGAAAAGAACCTGACGTTGGTGACCTCGGCCAGGGCCAGCAAGATTTCTGGAAAGCCGGGCGAGATGAACCTCGCCTACGAAGACGCCGACGGAAAGAAAAAATCGTTCAAGTGTGATTACGTGGTGATAGCAACGGGCAAACGCCCGGTACTGGAACCGATGGCACTGGACAACGCCGGTGTGGTGATCGATAACGGTGTCATCAAGGCAGACAATACCGGTCGCACCAGCGTGTCACATATCTTTGCCGTTGGTGATGTTGTTGGTGGACTGATGCTGGCGCACACCGCTGGGCAACAAGGCCGCGTGGCCGCCATGAACCTCACGGGTGAGGCCGCGTTTTATGATCAAGCCAAGGATTGCGGCGTGATTTTCACGCGACCGCAAGCCGCCTTTGTCGGTTTGTCGATTGATCAAGCCAAAAAGGCCGGGCTGGATCCGGTTGAAGTAAAGGTACCTATGAGCATCGACGCCAAGGCCATGATCAGTGGCGAGACCGATGGGCTTATCAAGATGGTGGTCGATAAAACCAGTCATCGTATTGTCGGCGTGCACTTTTTAGCCGAACATGCCGATACACTCATCGGTGAGGCAGTGATGATGGTGGCGGGCGATATGACGCTGGAGCAGGTGGCGATGGCGATCCACCCACATCCCACCCAGACCGAACTCTTTGGCGACATGGCCCGTCGTTTGCTATCCCGCTTCCGGCGGAGCCAGAAAAAGAAATAGCATTTTCATGCAATAAACGCCCAACGCAGGGGACGCGAAGAATTTTTGATAAAATCCGGGCAATAAAAGACCCGTAGGTTGGGTTTAACGAAGTGAAGCCCGATACGGTGGCATAGCGTCGCACATGTCTCCTGCATCAGCCCAGCGGATGTCTCGATCCAGTGTCCTAAAAGCAAGTTCCTGCGTTCTTCGCGCCCTCTACGTTAGATGTTTGATCTTTGAGCGGTCCTGAAGTCTGCGAGTACCGGATCGGATATCCTGCTTATTTATGGTATCGGACTGATTGTTTCGGACTGCTAAATTAACCCGTCGCGCAGGTCGCAGTTAGACACGGTTTTCGTGTGTCGCCTCGTGCTTGTGTATAATCGCTGCTCCCGGCCCAATTGGGCGCGGAAATTTCTTTGACTATACCCGGAGACGACACAACAATGTCGCAAGTAAAAAAGGTCGTGCTCGCCTATTCAGGCGGTCTGGATACTTCGGTTATTCTAAAATGGCTGCAGGAGACCTACGATTGCGAGGTGGTAACGTTTACCGCGGACATCGGACAAGGTGAAGAGGTTGAGCCTGCCAGGGCCAAGGCCGAAGCGATGGGCATCAAGGAAATCTATATAGAAGACCTGCGTGAGGAATTTGCCCGTGACTATGTGTTCCCCATGTTTCGGGCCAACACCATTTACGAAGGTGAGTACTTGCTCGGTACCTCAATCGCCCGCCCGCTGATTGCTAAACGTCTGGTTGAGATTGCTGCCAACACAGGAAGCGATACCATCTCTCATGGCGCCACCGGCAAGGGTAATGACCAGGTTCGGTTCGAACTGGGTGCCTACGCGCTGGCACCTGACATCAAGATTATCGCACCGTGGCGCGAGTGGGATCTCAATTCAAGAGAAAAACTGCTGGCCTATGCCGACAAAAATGGCATCACTGTGGATAAAAAACCGGGCGAGAAGTCCCCCTATTCCATGGACGCCAACCTGCTGCATATCTCCTATGAGGGCGGCATTCTGGAAGACCCCTGGGCGGAACCGGAAGCGGGCATGTGGCGCTGGACGGTTTCCCCCGAGCAGGCACCGGATGAAGCGACATATATCGAGCTGAGTTTTGATAACGGTGACATTTCTGCCATTGATGGCGTTGCTTTAACGCCGGCAGGGGTGATGGAAACACTGAACAAGATCGGCGGCGCTAATGGCATCGGTCGAGATGACATTGTCGAAAATCGCTACGTCGGCATGAAGTCCCGCGGCTGTTATGAAACGCCGGCGGGCACCATCATGCTCAAGGCACACCGGGCGATGGAGTCGTTGACGCTGGATCGTGAAGTGGCGCATTTAAAAGATGAGCTGATGCCTCGTTATGCCAGTCTGGTTTACAACGGCTACTGGTGGAGTCCGGAGCGCGAGATGTTGCAACAGATGATCGATGCCTCACAAAAGACCGTGAACGGAACAGTGAAGCTGAAACTCTACAAGGGAAATGTCACTATGGTGGGCAGGGCTTCTCAAAGCAACAGCCTGTTTGATCCGGCCATTGCGACCTTTGAAGACGATGCCGGAGCCTACAATCAGGCCGATGCAGACGGCTTTATCAAGCTCAACGCCTTGCGGCTGCGTATTGCAGGGCGTCTCAACAAGTCCTGAATCCGGCACAAATTGTGCTGATTAGTTAACTATACTCTACGTCAGGGTCGCGGGGTGTTACCGCGCTATGTGTTCTCCTGTCCGTGTCATACAGGCTTGTCCATGGAAAACGATTCGATTACAGCAGATGCATTTCAGCGCAAATTTAGCCAGCTAGTTCTGCTTGCCTGGTTGTTGCCGCCGGTGTTCGGGCTGTCATTTCTGCTCTTTATTCGTATGTTTACCCTGGAGCAGATGGGCGCCATCCTGGTGACCCCGATTGAGCCCCTATTTGCTATTAGTACGCTCCTGTTTGCCTTTTGGTTTCTCAATCGTTGTGTTGCCCCGGTCGTGCAGTATCTCGACGAAGGCGGAGAAAAATCGAGTGACGCAGCTCAAAGCAGAATGCGGCGTTTCCCGCTGTATTTCTGGGGCGTCTTTACTGCCTATCTTCTGCTAGCACCGGCCTCGGTCATCATTGCTGCCGAGATTTATACTGATTTTGTGGCACGGCCTGTCGACTGGTTTCGTATTCATCTGGTGGCGCTTATTGTTTCCATCATTGTTGGCCTGCCCATTTTTTTTAAAATACTGGATCTTTTCGGTCGAGCTGTCAGCAACATCCCCCTGGTCAAACCCCATGTCACCCTTCGAACAAAAGTTTTTTTGATTGGCGCGTTGATACCACTGCTGATTGATACCACGCTGGTGCAATATTACTGGACCCAAACCGGTTATTTCGGTTTCGATACCCTCGTCGTATGGATAACCCTCGAACTGCTGGCCATTAGTGGCAGTTTGTTGTTTGCGCGCAGCATCGGGCAATCAATTCAACCGCTACAGGGTTTTATAGAATCACAAGCCCGGCTGGGCACCATCGATGCGACTCGACTTCGGCCGCAGTCGACAGATGAGCTGGGAGTGATAGCGTCTGACATACGGGTTCTGGCTGAACAGCTGGAATTACAAAGCGAGATTCTGGAGATTCGAAACCAGATTCTTAGCGGTCCTTCGTCCGAGATGATGGCGGAAGCGATTATTTCCATTCTCGACATCTGCGATGGTGCGCTCGGAGCGGAAAAATCGTTTATTTTCATGCATGATGCTACCGCCAATGAATTGGTAAACGTGGCCTGCACAGGAAAGGAATATACCGCCAATGGATATTTCCGACTGCCCATGACCACGAACGTGTCAGCTTCAGTGCTGTCTTTCAAGTCCGGACAAACAATTGTGATTGCTGACGCCACGCGGAATAAGCGCGTGAACTCCGAGATTATCAATCACCAGAATATTCTTTCCTGCATTGCCACACCATTGCGTCATGGTGATGCCAATATCGGCGTATTGGTCGCGACCACCACCACCCATCGTCGTGATTATAATCACCGCGATGTCCGACTTACTGAGGCATTGGCACAGGAGACGTCGCTGGTAATTCATACACTAATATTGCATCAGGAACAGCGAGCGGCGGAGCAGCGTTATCGTGAACTCAATGAATTGGCACCCGACTCCGTCCTGTTGCTTGACGAAAATGCAAAAATTATTGAAGTAAATCGTGCCGGAGAGATTTTACTCGGCGGCGAGGAAACGATTCTGGTGGGAAAACATTTTTCCACTTTTATTAAAAATTGTGACTGCATATCCACCATCATCGAGAATTGTGGCCCCGCAGATCTGGATGTCGCGCTAACGAATGCGAAGGTGGGGCACACGCTGTTGTTCCATGCAGAACTGGCCGTTCACCATGATAAGCCAGCACGCTTCGTGGATATTCATGCTGCGCGGCTGGAGTTGGGCGGCAAAATGATGACACAGGCATTTGTGCGCGACATTACTGACAGCAAGCTGGCAGAGGACAGTATCCGACGTTCGGAAAGGGAATTGAGCAGCATTCTCGACAGTTTGCAGGATACTTTTTATCGAACGGATGTTGAGGGCCGGCTTGTAAAAGTCTCGCCGTCGATTGAGAAACTGCTGGGGTATAAACCTGAAGAACTGATGGGCACGGATCTGTCTGAATTGTACGTCGAAGATTCGGGGCGGGAGAAATTTCTGGAGCATCTGCAAAAACACAAAGGGGTCTTCAAGGGGTACCAGACAGCACTGTGGCGTAAGGATAAAACCGTTATCTGGGTCTCCACCAATGCTCAGTACTATCGTGATGAACACGGTGTCATTGCCGGGGTTGAAGGTACATCGCGTGACATTACCAAGATCCGACGCACACAAGAAGAGTTGTTCAAGGAAAAAGAGCGGGCACAAGTAACACTTGAGTCCATTGGTGATGGTGTTGTAACGACAGATGTCAGTGGTGCCATTGAATATATCAATCCGGTTGCAGAGCAAATATGCGGCTGGAGTATTGAATCTGCGGAAGGAAGTAGTTTCGAGGAAGTATTTCGTTTTCGGGAAGAATCCACACGCCAACCGATCGAGAGTCCGGTGATGCAGTGTCTTGAGAAACACCACCCGATTTCCTCTGACGTCAATGTTATTCTTGTCGGAAAACACGGGCGGGAGTTTGCTGTCGAGTACTCTGTTTCACCGATCCGCGATCGCTATGGCGAGCAGGTGGGTGCGGTGGTCGGGTTGCATGATGTCACCGAAATGCGCGAACTGGCGCAACAGCTCACACACCAGGCCACTCACGATGCCCTTACCGGGCTGATAAATCGTCGTGAATTCGAGTTACGCTTGAAACAGGTGTTGGCGAGCGCCCGCGCGGGAAGTGCCAGTCACGCGCTATGTTATCTTGACCTCGATCAATTCAAGGTCGTAAACGATACCTGCGGCCATATTGCCGGTGATGAGCTGCTGAAACAGGTGACAGCACGTTTGCGAGAGAAAGTTCGCAAGGCGGATACGCTGGCGCGACTGGGGGGCGATGAATTTGGCGTACTGTTGCATGACTGCGGATTGTCGACGGCAGAGAAAGTTTCCGATGATCTGCGAAAAACTGTTAAGGAGTTCCGATTTTCATGGGAGGGTCGTACCTTTGAAATTGGTGTTAGCATCGGGCTAGTCCCGATCGATACCAATAGTGGAACAATGACTGACGTTCTGAGTGCGGCTGACAGCGCCTGTTATGCCGCCAAGGAGCAGGGCCGAAACCGGGTCCACCTCTATCAGCCCGATGACACAGTACTGACCCAGCGTCATGGTGAGATGCAGTGGGTATCCCGTATTACCCATGCGCTGGAAGAAGATCGCCTGATGATTTTTGCCCAGCGTATCAAGTCTTTACGAAACGGGGCCGTCGATCATTGGGAGATCCTGGTCCGTATGCAATCTGACGATGGTGGTATCGTACCGCCCATGGCGTTTATTCCGGCCGCTGAGCGCTATCATGTGATGCCGGAGATTGATCGGTGGGTACTGGAACGGTCATTCGAACTCATCGCGGAACATACAAAAGTTCCGGGGTACGACGCACCAATATTCAATTTTAATCTCTCTGGACAATCCTTGTCCGATGATACGTTGTGGAAGTTCGTGATTGACCAGATCGATAGCCGGACAATCGAACCGGAGAAAATCTGTTTCGAGATTACGGAAACGGCCGCTATTGCCAATCTTACTCATGCAACCCGATTTATTGCTATATTGACGGGCATGGGGTGCCGCTTTGCGCTGGACGATTTTGGCAGTGGCCTGAGCTCATTTGCTTACCTTAAGAATCTCAATGTAAGCTACCTGAAAATAGATGGTTCTTTCGTTCGAGACATGGTCGATGACCCCATCGACTATGCCATGGTGGAGTCGATTAACCACGTCGGACATACCCTGGGAATCAAAACCGTCGCTGAATTTGTTGAATCCAAGAAAATACTACAGGCAGTGGAAAATCTTGGGATTGACTATGCGCAGGGGTACCAGATTGCCGAACCGGTTCTTGTAGACGAAAATTTCTTTGCAAATTATTTACAGGCCTCC
Organism: Acidiferrobacterales bacterium; assembly: GCA_048060695.1. Lineage (GTDB taxonomy): Bacteria > Pseudomonadota > Gammaproteobacteria > Acidiferrobacterales > JAJDNE01 > JAZFSZ01. The sequence goes on along the minus strand of JBGMQT010000030.1, from coordinate 5,877 downwards.
GGAAATAAAAAGACGAATAGTCAATAAATTACTGTTGACTAATCTGGAAAGCAACTGAAACGATTATGTCAGTAAGTTGATATGAGAATATTACATACCATGATCCGGGTGGGCGATCTGGACCGTTCAGTCAATTTCTATTCTGATGTTCTTGGTATGCAATTACTGCGCAAAAAGGACTTTCCGGACGGAAAGTTTACGTTGGCTTTTATCGGGTATGGACCGGAGTCAGATGAGGCGGTGATCGAATTAACCCATAACTGGGAGACCGATGAGTACGATATTGGCAACGGATTCGGTCATATCGCTATTGAGGTCGATGACATCTACACTGCCTGTGAAGAAATAAAAAAGCATGGCGGAAATGTGGTGCGCGAGGCGGGTCCGATGAAACATGGTACGACTGTTATCGCTTTCGTCGAAGACCCGGACGGCTACAAAATCGAGCTTATCCAGCGCAAGGTCTGAACGTGCGGTGAAAGCAAGATCAGGGCCAATGCGCAGTCCGGCTCGTTGTTATCAATATTGCTGTTTGCCTGTGTTATGCGCCCGGGCTCGTTGGCGAGTTACCAAATAGTCTTTGCGCAGCATCAGTAGAGCGGTTCGACAGACTTCCACCGAAACCGTAAACTTTTCCAGAGGCACAACCAAATCGGCAGGAGGTGTGTATGGGTATTTGTTGCCAGGTATCTTGCCAGGCCAAAAGATTTTAAGAAACACCCTGACTATGAGCTATTGTTGTCTATATGGAAATCGACGCGTCAACAACAGTAGGTTCAATACTAAGAGACTATCCGGAACTGACAGACTGGTTCATGGAGTTGGGGTTGTGTGGCTGTGGCCATGATTCCACAATGATGTGGACGCTGGAAAGACTGGCACAAGAAAAAAGCATGGAACTTGCCGCGCTGCTCGATGACATAAACAAGAGAATTTCCTGAAACTATGTCGACAGCGAGCCAGATGGGATTTTAGAATCCCATCTGGCGTAACTTAAGACCTGAATCCTTGCTTTCCTACTTCCCTTCGAGTTTCTTGATTTTTTTCTTAAGCTTTTTCATTTGCTTGTTCATCTTCGCGAAATTAAACCACTGCTCGTTCTCAACAGGATACATCACCTTGGAGCCGTAAACTCGCCATGAGTCATCCCAGTTCGCAGGATTCTTGAAACCCAGCAGCCGTAGCTGGAGATACGTCAGGGTAGAACGCGTGCCGGTCTGGCAGTACGCGACAGTACGCCTGTTTTTATTCAGTTTACCAAACACCTTATGTGCCTGATTCGCATCAAGGTAACCGGTCGGCTTCATTTTCCCTGTTTTTTTGTCTTCCTTCTGAAGGACGGTTTCCAAATGTGATTTATTTATGGTCACATTGGGTACACGACCTCCCCTGATCGCCCGGATATCCTTACCGTCAAATTCCTTCTTGGTTCTTGAATCGATAAGCTGTGTGCCTTTAACCTGTCCCTTGGCGATCTTCAAGACCTCGCCTGTCGAGGCATATCTTTTTGCAACTATCCTGACCTTGAATACCTTAGGACTCTTCCTGACAGGTTTATTATCGAGTCGATTTCCCGCCTTGCGCCAGGCATCGAGACCTCCGTTGAGGACATGGACCTTTTTATGCCCGAGATACTCCATAATCCAGAATCCGACGGTAGCGTCTGTCAGCGTCTTTATGTCTCCATGATAAAAGACAACATGGGTGTCATTTCCGATACCAACTTTACCGAAAAGCTTTTCATACTTTGAGGTATCTTTAAAAACCCTCGCGGTATGATCCCGAAGGGCCTTCTTGCAGCGTTTACCCAGGCTGATAGCTCCCGGAATATGGCCCTTGGCATAGTCCTTCAGGTCCCTGCAATCGGCGACCACCCAATTGGCCTTGTTGATATTTTTTTTGACCACATCTGGCGTAACAAGAAGGCCAGGATTTACCCAGCTCGATGCCGAGGTGGCCCCAACCCAGCCGACAAGGAAAAAGGCCAGGATCCCTACACTAGAAACTCGTAATCTTCGAAGCTTGTTCACGGTTAACCTCCATTTATCTGGATATAAAATACCCATGCTTATTTATGGAATCTCTGCACCATTAGAATACCGGTTAATGAAAAATGAAATGATGCATCTGCATCATTTTTCAGGACATCTCGATATTGAACAGATTTCCGAGGCATGTTTTCGCCGATTAAATGCCAACTTCTCGGGGATCGCCGGGGAAGAATTTGGTACAATATGTTTTTACTATTCTTTGTATATAGGCGATGGGCGGATTTGTCTCTATCATAATTCCGAACTATCAGGGAGACGCCACAATAGGAAGGTGCCTCGAGGCAGCCTTTGCGTCCCGATACCGAAACTTCGAGGTCATTGTGGTTGATGACTGTTCCAGGGATAACTCGATCGAGGTGATAAAAAGATTCCCCTGCAAGCTCGTTCGGCTGCAGTCACACGCCGGTGCAGCCCAGGCAAGGAATATCGGGGCCACTCATAGTAGCGGCGATATTTTATTCTTCACCGACGCCGACTGCCTGCTGCAGGAAAATACGCTTGCCATCGTTAGCCCGGCAATTTCCTCGGCTGGCCCCAACACCGTCATTGGCGGCACCTATACGCGTATTCCATTCGATGCCAGCTTCTTCAGCCTGTTCCAGTCTGTGTTTGTAAATTATTCAGAAACCAAAAAAATGGAACATCCGGACTATATCGCGACCCATGCAATGGCCATTGATGCCGAAAGTTTCCGTAAAAGTGGAGGATTTAGCGAGAAGTTCCTTCCGATTCTCGAAGATGTCGATTTCAGTCACCGGTTGCGCGAACACGGATACCGGCTTGTTATGGACCCGGCTATCAAGGTACAGCACATCTTTCACTTTTCTTTATATCGCTCTTTGCGCAACGCCATCAGAAAATCAATGTACTGGACCATGTACTCCATGAAGTATGGCGATGTGTTTGCGGATTCCGGCACGGCGTCCACAGGACTGAAGACTAATGTGGCAGCCTGGTTTTTCGCCGTGCTTTTTCTACTCGCCTTTAATTTGATCGGGAACGGCGTATTCATGTTGTTTATCCCATTGGTTCTGGCTATTAACCTGTTTGTGAACAGGGGGTTGCTGATGGCCTTTTACCGCACCAAAGGAGCACTGTTTGCAATCGCCGCGACAGGTTATTACCTGTTGTTATACCCGGTGGCGGTGGGTACCGGAGCGCTTGCCGGCCTGGCCAGACACCTTGTGGTAACCCGTACATTGCGGGAGAACACATAATGTTTTCACCGCTACGTCATACCGGTTCAATTCTCTCGAAAGGGCAAGCTGTACAGCTCACTTTTTTTGTCACTCGCAAGTGTAATGCCCGATGTCCCTTTTGTTTTTACGTCGACAACACCAGCAATGCTGAAAGCAACAAAACCGGCGTTGCAGAACTTTCCCTTGCCGAAATTAAAAAAATTTCCCACTCCCTTGGCAATCTGTTGTGGTTGGCATTCTCCGGTGGTGAGCCTTACCTGAGAAAAGATATTGTAGAAATAAGCAAGGTTTTCTACGAACAAAACAGTCCCGTTTTTATGCTCTTTCCCACCAATGGTTTGATGCCGGAATTGATCAGAGACAAAACAGAACAAATTTTAAAATACTGTAAAAAATCCGTCGTTACCGTCAAACTGTCTCTTGATGGCCTGTACGGCGATCATGACGCGTTACGGGATACCCCGGGTAACTTTGATAAAACCCTGCGCACCTATCAGTTGCTTGGGGAACTGCTGGACAAGTATGAAAATTTTGAACTCGGCGTTAATACAGTATTTTGTTCCGAGAACCAGGATAAAATGGATGAGATTATTGATTATGTCCAGGACATGACAAATATAAAAACACATACTATTTCAATGGTGCGCGGCAATCTTTCGGATGCGCACTATAAAGAAGTCGATCATGAAAAATACCACCGTGCCATTAACCGGCTTGAGAACAATCTTAAAAACCAGACGTCAAACATATACCGGTTTCGTGGTGCCCGCCTGAAGGCAGCCCAGGATATTTTACAACGGCGTTTGATCCACCAGACCCTGCTCGATCAGCAAAGATTGATTCCCTGTTATGCCGGCAGACTAAACCTGGTGTTGACGGAGACCGGGGAGGTTTATCCTTGTGAGATCCTGTCGACGAGTTTCGGTAATGTCAGGGATTATGACTACAACATGAAAGAAATTGTTCGTTCCGAAATGGCCAGGCCCGTGCTGGACTCAATTAATAACAATCGTTGTTATTGCACACACGAATGTTATTTTATTACCAACATCCTGTTTAATCCCCGACTGTATCCGGCCCTGGCCAAAGAGTATGTGCAGATACACGACGCTCAACCAGTACGAGTTAACACACCTCCTTTGCGCTTATGAAATAGTTTCTTTCTTGTCCAGAGCCAAAACAGACTTTTCATTCCCCTGACCGCAACTTTGCAATCGTTTAAAGTCCTGATTTCCAGCAGCCTTCTAAATAGAAATGCCGGTCGGGAGTAAAAGCGCCTGAACGCCAGTTGGCGCAGTGTCAGGATTTCATCGCGGGTCATGGAGTAGGGGGTAAACGCAGCTGATTGATAGTTACGGTCCGAAAGATCGCCAGCAACCGACCCGAACTTGTCCAGGTTGTCGTAAAGATACGTGCCGGGGAAGGGCGTCAGGGCATGAAAGTTTGCCAGGTCGGCGTCCAGCTCAATGGCAAACTCTATGGTTTTCAATCCGTCGGCAAAGGTTTCGCCCGGTGCGCCGAATATAAACGGGGTGCTGACTTTTAGCCCGACTTCTTTTGCTGCCCGTACATCCCGTCGTATCTGGTCGAGAGTGGTGGCTTTCCTGAGTGCATTAAGGGTTTTCTGGACACCGCTGTCGGCGCCAAACAGGATGGCCCAGCAACCCGCGTCCTTCATGGCCTGGAGCAGGGTTTTGTCCACCTGGTTAATACAGGCCGAGGCGAACCAGGTGAAATCAAGGCGCCGCGCCTTTATCTCCCCACAGATCTCCATGGCCCGGTCATAATCGGCGGTAAAGGTGTCGTCAATAAACTTGATCTCGCGGTAACCCTGCTCGAGACAAAGTTCTATTTCCTGCAATACATTTTCGACGCTACGGTAGCGGATGCCACGGTTGCCGCTCTTTCTGTCTTTGTCGATCTGAAAACAAAAAATACATCGTCTATCACATCCCCTGGAGGTGATGAGAATAGTGACCGGCTTACGCTTGTAAGTTGCCGGTGGCGGAATATATTGTTCCATATCACCCAACAACTCTCTGGCGGGGAAGGGTAGTGCGTCCAGGTTTTCGTTTAAGGGCCGCGGCGGATTTTTAATAATGTTCGTACCTTGCCGGAAAACCACGCCCAACACACCTTCGAGGTCTTTGCCGTGCTGCAAGTGGGCCAGCAACTCGACCATGGCCAATTCTGCCTCACCTGTGATCACCGCATCGATGTTTGTGCTTTCATTGTTTAAGCATTGCTCTTGCATAGCGATGGGGTAAGGCCCGCCGACACAGATAAATATACTATTATCAAGTTGCTTGATGGCATTGGCAGTTTTCACGGCTTTTGGCCAGCCGAAGGTGGTCGAATAAAGACCGACAAAAACCGGATTGAATTCTTTTACCTTTTGCAATAGTTCTTCATGGCTTATGAATGCGCCGTTAAAAAATTTTACTTCATGACCGGCCTTGAGCAGACTGGCGCCCACGTAAAGTGTGCCCAGCGGCTGCCAGTAATTAATTTGCGAGGCAACGGTTTTTGAAGGAAAAATTTCTTCAGGCGACCATGCCGGATGAATTAACGCAACTTTCATGGGTCCGTGCCTGTCTGGAAAGATTCATTCCTTCCCTGGTTCAATA
>JBGMQT010000029.1:0-26816 GCA_048060695.1 Acidiferrobacterales bacterium | reverse complement strand
ATGCCTTGATGCACCGCACTCGCCAGCGGCCTTTTGTGACCGGTGCCTTTACCGATAACCGGCTTTGGTTATGGGGGATTTCCGCCATGTTGCTGGTGTCGGTGGTAGTTGCCGGCTGGTTATTCAATCTGGTAGCGGCATTCTATATCTTCATGGGCGCCTTTGTTTACGCGATCATTTATACGGTATGGCTCAAGCGGCGCAGTGTGCTCAATATCGTCATTGGAGGCTTGGCCGGCAGCTTCGCTGTTCTGGGCGGCGCTGCGGCCGCCGATCCAGGTTTAAGCCCGGCCGCGATCCTGCTGGCCATCGTACTGTTTTTATGGACACCACCGCATTTCTGGAGTCTGGCCATCGTGCTGCATCGGGACTACGCCGAGGCCAAAGTACCGATGTTGCCGGTTGTGGTCGGAGATGCCGCTGCAGCACGGATTATTCTCGCCAATACGATAGTACTGGTTGCCGCTTCGATTATTCCTTTCTTCTACGGCCTGGGGTGGATTTACCTGGCCAGTGCCAGTATCGGCGGTGGTTATTTCATATTCCGAAATATCCAGCTGGTACGACAACCGACGAAAGAAAAGGCCAGAATCAACTTTTTCGCTTCGATTATCCAGCTCTCCATGGTGTTGGTAGGCGTGCTGATAGATACCCGGATTGCAAGCTGGAGCGGTGTCTGATCTCACGATATCAATCGAGCATAACCACTGGATTCATCACACCGCTATTGTTGCTGTCAGTTGGGCAGCAGGTCGACGCATCCCCGATTGATTTCGGTGTGGTAGTTGTACCAAACCGGTGGTTACCGCTTTGATTGCCCACTCTATGCTGGAATAGTTATTAGTCCGATTATCTTGTTTTCAACTATCTTGTGGCTTGTTCGAGGACTGCGGTGCAGCGTCTCGTCGGGATCCGGGTAGTGTCTGTGAGACCATGCCAGGGAGTCCTCGGCAGGATGCTCAGTTTGGCCACGCAACGTTCAAGATCACAGGATTAATTAAGATCAATTAACACTGATCAAAGATTTTACCGGGTAACAAGACTAGTTGTAGTTGTTCTTGTAGCCCAAACAGGGGTTTGTTCTTGCTTACAGTATTTCAACATGGCATCCGCCGACTCTTTGATTTGACGGAAACCGGTCTCAATCGTGCGTTTGGTCAAACCTGTAATCCCTTTCACCAGTTAGGTGCGTTGTCGTTCTATTTCTTCTGGCTGATTGTTGTCAGCGGTCTGTATCTCTACATATTTTTTGAAACCAGTGCCATTGCGGCCTATGAGTCGGTCGAATACCTGACCAATGATCAGTGGTATCTGGGTGGCGTGATGCGAAGCCTGCACCGGTATGCCTCAGATGCTTTTGTGGTCGTGATAACCCTTCATCTTATCCGGGAGTTTGCGTTCAACCGTTATCGGGTATTTCGATGGTTTTCCTGGGTTACGGGTGTACCGCTGTTGTGGCTGGCGTTCGCCGCTGGTATCGGCGGTTACTGGCTGGTTTGGGACGGACTGGCGCAGTACATCGCGGTGGCGACAGCGGAATGGATCGACTGGCTTCCTGTATTTACCAAACCGATGGCGCGTAACTTTCTCAACCAGAGCTATCTGAGCGATCGTTTTTTCTCGCTGTTAATCTTTTTACATATCGCCATCTCGCTGATGCTTTTGCTGGGCATGTGGATCCATATCCAGAGGGTCACGCTGGCGCGCACCAATCCCCCCCGTTTGTTGGCTGCCGGCATGTTGATAGCGCTGCTGGTTGTTTCCCTGATTCGGCCGGCGTTAAGTCAGGGCGGTCCGGCGAATCTGGATATTGCGATCAGTGTGGTCAATCTGGACTGGTTTTACCTACTCACTTATCCCTTGCTTGATATCTGGTCCGCGGGTGGATTGTGGTTGCTGCTTGGTGGATTAACCCTGGTATTGACGGTGTTGCCCTGGTTGCCACCGGCTAAAAGGGAACCGGTTGCTGTTGTTGATCCCGACAACTGCAACGGATGCCGCCGCTGTTTTGCCGATTGCCCGTTCGAAGCCATCATCATGCAACCCCATAGCAAGCGACCGGATCTGGAACAGGCAGCCGTTAATCAGTCACTGTGTGCCAGTTGCGGAATCTGCGCCGGCTCTTGTCCATCATCAACCCCTTTCCGCAGTATTGAAGAACTGGTCAGCGGAATTGATATGCCACAGCTAAAGATAAAAGAACTGCGGCTGCGAACAAAAACAGCACTAAACCAATTGAACGGTGATGCGCGAATACTGATTTACGGCTGTGATCACGCAATTGACGTCAGGACATTGCAGGACAGCGGTGTGGTAGCGCTGTCATTACCCTGTATTGGCATGTTACCGCCTTCCTTTGTCGACTATGCACTGCAAGAAGGTAATGCGGATGGAGTCCTTATCACCGGTTGTGCCGGTGGGGATTGTTATTTTCGTCACGGTAATACATGGATGGAGCAACGGATACACGGTCAGCGGGAACCCTATCTTCGTGCCCGCGTTGCGCGCGAGCGGATTATGATCTTCTGGGCCGGGCAGCCTCAGAAAAAAGAACTGTTGCAAAAAATACAAGACCTTCGTAACAGTTTGAAAAGGTTTGATCATGACTAGATTACGGCAAGTTGTTGGGCAACTCACGGTTTACGGCCTCTTTGTTGCCATGATTGGATACTTTTCTGCCTCGCCGCCTTACGTTCGTCTGGCACCGGATCAGGCGATAATCAAGTTGAGCTTCAGTCATTCCGGACAACCCGTTGGCGAATGCCGCGAGCGTAGCGACGAAGAGCTGGCGAAGCTGGCCCCCAATATGCGGGAACGAATAGTCTGCCCGAGGGAGCGTTATCCGGTAAGCGTGGAGCTGAGGCTGGACGATAAGCTGGTGTATCGGGAAATCTTGCAACCCTCCGGACTCAGACGCGATAGCGTCTCTAGTGCCTACAATCGGTTTGTCGTTAAGGCGGGAAGCCATCTCATTAAGGTACAGCTTGGCGACCGTTCTCCCGATAGCGGTTATACTTCGACACTTGAACAGCGTGTATTGTTGAGACCCGCCCAGGTTGTCGTAATCGACTTTAATGGGGAGACCAACCGTTTTGTTCTGAAATAGACACATTGCCTGGAACACCAATATGACTACACTCGCCTCAACGCCGGAAGAAGAACACACTTATATTTCGGCCATTCCGCAGGATGAGCGTCGCAGTCTGGCGATAGCTTGGTTGACGTTGGGTCTGTTGGCACTGCTGGGTTCCGGTATTTTTTCAATACTGTTGGTAATGTCACGAACGCCGTATGTTCAAAATATTTTCCCGTGGGTTGATTTTTTCCGTACCGCGCTGGTCGTTCATGTCGATTTGTCGGTACTGGTCTGGTTTCTCGCCTTTGCCGGTTTGTTGTGGACGTTAAATTCAACGGAAAGATTTATCCGCCTGGGGTGGGTGGCGTTCATTCTGGCTGCCAGCGGTGCGGCGGCAATGGCGCTGTCGCCCTTCATTGGCGCCGACCAGCCGTTGATGAGTAACTACATACCGGTATTGCGTCACCCTGCATTTTTACTCAGCCTGTTGAGTTTCGCTGCGGGTTTTACACTGCTTGTCGGCCGCAGCATGATTGCCATTCCGAGGGTTGGTCATCGAATCACCGCGAAAAGCGCCTACCGTTTTGGTCTGAATACGCTCAGTGTTTCGGCGGTCATGGCTCTGATGGCCTTTGTCTGGTCCTATGCGGTGCTGCCGACTGAAATTACCGCTGAAACCTATTACGAGCTTCTGTTCTGGGGTGGCGGGCATATGTTGCAGTTCACCTATACCTTGCTCACGCTCGTCGCCTGGTTGTGGCTTGCTTCGGTCTCCGGTATTCGCTTGCCACTGAGCCCGCGGGTGGTAGTGCTACTGTTCTTCCTCGGGCTGGTCACCGTTTTTATGGCACCGCTGATTTATTACTCTTACCCGGTAGGATCGGCGGAGCATATCCAGCTCTTTACCTGGTTAATGGCATACGGTGGCAGCCTGGCAACATTGCCGCTGGGTCTGGCGTTACTTATCGGATGGCTGGGAAGTTCCCCTGCACCCAAGAACCATGCGTGTCTCCGTTCAGCCTTATTGAGTTCGATGTTTTTGTTCGGGATTGGCGGCGCCATTGGTTTTCTGATTCAGGGCAGCAACGTGACCATACCGGCACACTACCACGGCTCGATTGTTGGCGTCACACTGGCATTGATGGGCCTAACCTATGATTTATTGCCGCGGCTCGGATTTCAACCGCCCGATATGAAATGGTCCCGATTGCAACCGTATGTATATGGCGGTGGTCAGTTTTTGCACGTGGTGGGCCTGGTCTGGTCAGGGGGATATGGTGTTCAACGCAAGGTCGCTGGTGTCGAGCAGGGTCTGGACGGCATGGAAAAGATTGCCGCCATGGGATTGATGGGACTTGGTGGCTTGATTGCAATTCTCGGTGGCCTGCTATTTCTTGTCATCGTGTTTTATGCCATGAAGTCTGGTAGAGGTGATTGAAAAAAGAGGAGGAAAAAATGAACCTGGATCCAGGCGCGGAAAATCGAGTGTCACAATGACTATAAATTTGTACCTGGTGAAAACCCGGTATCTGTAACTGGCGCCGGCAACGGGATGATAGCGCTGGTTATTTCGCTACCATAAATTGAATAATTTGAAATACGATTAGCGAGAGAACGCCAATAATAGCAAAAAAAACTATATTACGATTAGCCAGGCGTTCACCACGTGACGTCTCAATACGATCGAGTATCCAATCCGAAACCAGATACAGCATGATCGCTACCAAAGTGTACCAGACAATTTCCAAAACCATCCTCCGCCCAATGTTAGTGGCCGGCAACCGGGACGCGCCGACATTCACAGAATGCTGATGCCAAGCTTAAATGATGGAAAACCGATATCACTTGACCTGGATCAAGTGCCCATCGGCATAGAGAGTGATTGGTTTCGCAGTCACCGGCGCCGGTTGGCGTCAGCGGTTTGCGCGAATGATTGCCAATCCCGGTTGCGACCATCACTTCGCTACAAGGCCCTGGGTGCATTGTTGCTGTTGTCATTGATGTCGATCGCGTATAGCAACGACGAGTCCGTTTTCAAGACACAACTTTCAGTATTCGGTACCCGGGTAGACATACTCATCTGGGGTGTTGAACCCGCCCTTGCTAAACAGGCGGAAGATATTATTGCTGCAGATTTCAAGCGTATACATCATGACTGGAATGCCTGGAAACCGGGGACCCTGGTACGTCTTAATCAGGCCCTGGCGGCCCGGGAATCCTTGTCTGTTGATAACTCCCTTCTGGCGCTTATTCGCGAATCCAAACGGCTTTATCGCTCAAGCAATGGATTGTTCAATCCTGCGATCGGCAGGTTGATTGCCCTGTGGGGATTCCAGCGTGACATTCCACCGCGTGGGCCACCACCGGACGGACGGGCAATCGCTGAACTGATAAGCAAACATCCTACAATGGAAGACATTATTATTCGTGGCAACCGCATCAGTAGCCGCAACCCGGCGGTGCAGCTCGACTTCGGTGGAATTGCCAAGGGTTATGCTGTGGATCTGGCCATCCAGCGCTTGCGTGAGTTAGGCATACGTAATGCCATTGTCAATGCCGGGGGCGATCTGCGGGCCATTGGGAGTCGCGGCCCGCGGCCCTGGCGTGTGGGTATACGTCACCCCCAGGGTCGCGGCATACTGGCGTGGCTGGAGACCAATGGCGATGAAAGCATTTTTACCTCCGGTAACTATGAGCGCTATCGTGAACATGCCGGCGTACGTTATACGCATATCATCGATCCCCGCACAGGCATGCCGGTGAAAGAAGTGGTCTCGGCCACGGTTGTTGACGAGAATGGCGCACTTGCAGATGCCGCTGCCACCGCTTTGTCGGTTGCTGGTATTTCCTCCTGGCAGAAAATCTCCCGGCAGATGGGCGTTGGAACGGTAATGCTGGTAGATAGCAAGGGTACTGTGTACCTGACACGCTCGATGGCTGACCGCATCCACTATAGTGGAGTAAAGCCGAAACAAGTCGTTGTCGATATTTTTCCGTAGAGACCCTGTTTTATCGACAGCGCCCGTTCAATCCGGAAGTGATTGGTATTTTACCGGAAAGGTGGCTTTAAACTTAACCTGGATCAATTGCCTTTCAGCCAGGCTATTATTCAATAGCTGCCCAAGGCGTGTAATTGAAGCGGGGTTTAAGTCTGCTAGAAGTATTCTTATGTTGGTTATATTGAAAGGCGCTTGCCAGTGCATGGTAATACGCCGCTGGTGTCGTTTTCTGACGGGTTTGTTGCTGTTTGCCGCAAGCTTTTCCGTTCTGGCGAATACGCCGGTAAAAACAATTCTCGATTATTCCTCTGAAATCAGGGAGTTTTTCCCTGCCGCCACCCGTGTCGGTGATATGGCCGGGGAGCCGCCAGCAGCACCCGTATACCGAAAGACCCGCCTTTTGGGTTACGTGTTTACGACAAGTGAGATAGAGGCCATTCCGGCTTATTCGGGAAAACCGATTAATGTGCTGGTAGGGCTTGATCTCGCTGGCCGTATTACCGGCGTCAAAGTCATAGAGCATCACGAGCCCATTTTGCTGGTTGGTGTCTCGGAGGAGCAACTGACGCGATATATCGATCAGTATAAGGGTGTCAACGTTTTTGACCGTGTCCGGGTTGCTGGCGAAACCGGACCCGGCTCCACGGGTATCGATTCCATTAGCGGTGCAACGATTACGGTGATGGTCGCTAATGCCACAATTATCAACTCGGCCAGAAGGGTGGCCACCGTTCGTAACATTTCCGGAAAGAAAGTCCCCACAACGGCTTCATCGGTGTCGCGGGTAAAAAAAATGCCCGGACAACTGCTGACAAACAAGAAGCATCCAGCCGTGCTTGCAGCCCAACCAGACAAGATTTCCCAGATGGAGCCGGTATGGGTCAGTATATGGCGAAATCGATCAGCACAAATCGCGATACTTGCCGTTGCACTTTTGTTTCTCACTACCATTCTTATGTTTCAGGACTGGCTGGTACGTCGGGCAAGGTTGTATGAGCATGTCAGGGATGCCTATCTGGTTTTTACGGTGGTATTCATTGGCTGGTATGCGCTGGCACAACTATCCGTAGTCAATGTGCTGACATTTGTCCATGCGATATTCCATGATTTTCGCTGGGAAACTTTTGCGTTGGACCCTCTTATCTTTATCCTTTGGGCGTTTGTCGCTATGACGCTTTTGTTGTGGGGCCGTGGTGTCTATTGCGGCTGGTTGTGTCCGTTTGGTGCAACTCAGGAACTCATTAACAAGGTTTCCCGACACTTCAAGGTGCGTCAGTTCGAGTTCCCGTACATGGTCCATGAGAGGTTGTGGGCGCTAAAATACATCATTCTTATTATCCTGTTCGGGGTTTCCCTGCAGTCCCTGGCCGATGCCGAATATCTGGCTGAGATCGAACCGTTCAAGACTGCCGTCCTGCTTCGTTTTCAGCGCGAATGGCCGTTCGTATTTTATGCCGTAGGTCTGCTGTTTGTCTCGGTGTTCAACAGGAAGTTTTTTTGCAAGTACCTGTGCCCCCTGGCGGCGGCACTTGTTATTCCGGCACAAAACCGGCTTTTTGATTGGGTCAGGCGACGCAACGAATGTGGAAAGCCTTGCCAAGTTTGCGCCAAACTTTGTGAGGTACAGGCGATTAGCCCCACAGGCGAGATAAACAAGAATGAATGTCATTATTGTTTAGATTGTCAGGTTACCTACTGGAACGAGTACAAGTGTCCACCGTTGGTTCGGTTGCACAAGAAGCGGGAGCGCAGGGAACCCGCGATCTCCGGGTAGCAGGACATTCCGGGTAGATCAATTCGATTGTGGGCTGTTACGAGTGTGGCTGGTTACCCGGTATCCCTTAACATAGGTCAATGATTAGGTGTAGAGATATTCCCTAAAATACCGATTCCCAACAGCAAACACGTATCGGAAACAGCCAGCTATGAAAACTTCAGTATTTGTTAAAATGTCCTGCGCGGGCATTTTGATGGTATTTGCGTTAGCCAATGGAACTAGCTTCGCTGCAAAGAAATCGGAACACCCTGGTACCCCTGAAACCGAGTTGCGCTACAAGGGCGCACCCGTTCCCCTGAAGCCGAGCCAGGTAAAAACGCGGATTACGCCCAAGGCACCCAGAATGACCGCAGCCGAATTCAAACGCGCCAAACAAATGTATTTCGAGCGTTGTGCCGGTTGTCACGGTGTGCTGCGCAAGGGCGCTACCGGCAAACCGCTAACGCCGGATATCACGCTGAAGAAAGGAACCGCATATCTCAAGGTCTTTATCGATTTTGGATCTCCCGCGGGTATGCCTAATTGGGGAACTTCGGGTCAATTCAGCAAAAAAGATATCGACATCATGGCGCGTTTCCTGCAACACGAGCCGCCGGTGCCACCCGAATATGGCATGAAGGAGATGATGGCCTCCTGGAAGGTATTTGTGCCGGTGAACAAGCGCCCCAAGAAACAGATGAACAAGTACAATCTGAAGAATGTGTTCTCAGTGACTCTGCGTGATGCTGGCCAGATAGCCCTTATCGATGGTGATAGCAAGAAGATAATCGGTATCATCGATACCGGCTATGCCGTGCATATCTCGCGCATGTCTACCTCGGGTCGTTATTTATTCGTTATCGGGCGTGATGCCAAGATTAACCTCATTGACCTGTGGATGAAGAAGCCGGGCAACGTCGCCGAGATCAAGATTGGTCTGGAGGCACGTTCAGTGGAGACATCCAAGTACAAGGGTTACGAGGACAAGTACGCCATCGCTGGTGCCTACTGGCCGCCTCAATTCGTCATTATGGATGGCGATACTCTGAAACCGCGCAAAATCGTCGCCACTCGTGGCATGACTGTGGATACCCAGGAATACCATCCTGAGCCGCGTGTCGCCGCCATCGTGGCCTCACACGAGCATCCCGAGTTTATTGTCAACGTCAAGGAGACTGGCAAGATACTGATGGTTGACTACTCGGACCTCGATAACCTCAAGATCACCTCCATTGGTGCCGCGCGCTACTTGCACGACGGTGGCTGGGATTCCACAAAGCGTTACTTTATGACGGCGGCTAACAAATCCAACAAGATCGCCGTGGTTGATTCCAGGAAGAATAAGTTGACGGCACTGATTGATGTGGGAAAGATTCCGCATCCGGGGCGTGGCGCCAACTTCAAGGACCCCAAGTACGGCCCGGTCTGGGCGACCAGCCATCTGGGTGACAATACCATTGCTGTGATTGGTACGGATCCCAAACGACACAAGAAACATGCCTGGAAAGTCGTGCGCACCCTGAAGGCGCAGGGCGGCGGGTCTCTGTTTATCAAAACCCATCCAAAATCCAGCAACCTGTGGGTGGATGCGCCGTTAAACCCGGATGTCAAGGTGAGTCAGTCAATCGCCGTGTTCGACGTTAACAACCTGGAAAAAGGTTATACAGTGTTGCCGATCGCTGAATGGGCCAAGCTGGGTGATGGACCCAAGCGTATTGTTCAGCCGGAATACAACCAAAAGGGGGATGAAGTCTGGTTCTCTGTCTGGAGCGGTAAGAAACAGCAGTCCGCGATTGTCGTTGTCGACGATAAGACACGTAAATTGAAGTACGTAATTAAGGACAAACGCCTGGTTACTCCGACAGGCAAGTTCAACGTCTACAACACACAGCATGATATTTACTGATCTTTTGTAGACAGGCGGGATGCGTTCACCCCGCTTGCTCTATTTGGATCATATTACGTGTAGCAATGTGATGATAAAAACCAAGCAGATATCTGGCGGGATTGTTGTTCCCGCCTTTTTTTTCTGCACGAGATTGGACGAAAATCAGGGCAGCAGGCGGCCGGTCGTGCTGCTGATTAGTATCGTCATCACGGGACTGTTGCTGGCATCAATGACAACGTTTGCCGCAAAGGTACCTGGCGAGGCCCGAAAAACCGAGCTGTTGTATCTGCTCAAGCAAGATTGCGGATCCTGTCACGGCCTTACTCTTAAGGGTGGGTTGGGCCCCGCACTGACGCCACAGGCACTTGCTGGCAAATCCGTACCTTATCTTGTCCAAACCATTCTTGCGGGCCGACCGGGAACGCCCATGCCGCCGTGGGATGCCATACTTTCCACGCAAGAAGCATCATGGCTGGTAAATACATTGAAGGGGAGGTTGAGTCGTGTCCGCTAAATTCCTCTTTAGATTTATCATTGGTCTGGCGACACTTCTTGCCGGCCTATCCGCCAGTGGTTGTACTGGTCTATATCGTTTACAAGCCCCGGGTTCGTCGGAAAATCTGGGGGTGGTAATAGAACGCGCCATTGGCCGGGTAATGCTGGTCGATACCCTGCAGAATAGCAGTATTGGCAACATAGACGGCCTGGGTGATTTGTCGCATGCCTCTGTCGTATTTTCCCCGGACAAGAAATACGCCTTTGTTTTCGGGCGTGATGGGGGTGTGACCAAGATTGATCTTTTGCGGCGACGCATGGTCGCGCGGGTGATTCAGGCGGGCAACAGTATCGGGGGAGCGATTTCGAAGGATGGTCGCTGGGTCGCCGTGTCAAACTACAAGCCGGGTGGCGTAAGAATCTTCGAAGCAGAAACACTAAAACAGGTTGCCGATATTCCAGCGACAATGGAGAACGGTTCGCTGTCAAGGGTTGTGGGTCTGGTGGATGCGCCAGGTTCCCGATTTGTTTTTACACTCTTTGATGCCGGTGAAATTTGGGTAGCGGATTTTACGAATCCGGAAATGCTACATGTTCGTAAATTCCGTAATATAGGTCGGCAGCCATATGACGCCCTGATAACACCGGATGGTCGCTACTATATCGCCGGGCTATTTGGTGAGGACGGTCTGGCGTTACTCGATCTACAGAATCTCGATAGAGGTGTGCAACGTATTCTGGACGGGTACGGAAAGGGCTTAAGCAAGCTTCCGGTCTACAAGATGCCCCACCTTGAGGGCTGGGCCGAGGCCGGCGACCAACTTTTTATTCCTGCGGTGGGTGCCTATACAGTTCTGGTAGTGGATCGGTCCAGCTGGCAGGAGCTTGCGCGAATACCGGTACATGGTCAGCCAGTGTTTGTCATGGCCAGCCCCGACGGTCGTCAGGTATGGGTCAACTTTGCTTATCCACGCAATGACACAGTGCAGGTAATTGATACAGCAACACGCAAGATAGTGCGCGAGTTGAAACCCGGCAAGGCTGTGTTGCATATGGCTTTTGAATCGCAAAATAGAAAAGTCTGGATTTCGGTTCGTGATGAAGACCGGGTGGATATTTACGATACCACTTCGTTTCAACGGCTCGCCTCGCTACCAGCAAACAAGCCCAGCGGTATCTTTTTTACCTCCAGGGCGACCGAAATCGGCTTATAGTGAAACAGGGGCATTTTATATGAAGATGCAAAACCAGGCTCATTTTGTTTGCGGTTCTCCTGAATTAAGTGACGTCGATAAACAGTTGCTAAACAACTATCAGCGTGATTTCCCCGTGACGTCGACGCCCTATGCCAGCCTCGCACAGGAACTGGGAGTATCGGAACGGGAAGTGATTACAGCTCTGCAGCGATTGAAAAGAGCAGGTGTGGTCAGTCGCATCGGTGCCGTATTTCAACCGAAATGCATCGGCACCAGTACGCTCGCCGCTATGGCCGTACCAGCGGGGCAACTGCAAGATATTGCACGCCTTGTTAGCAGTTATGTCTCAGTTAACCACAACTATGAACGAAAGCACCACTACAACCTGTGGTTTGTTATTACCGCACCCGACAATGAACAGCTTGAGAACGTATTGGGTGATATTGAGCAGAAAAGCGGGTTTCCGGTTTTGTCGCTGCCCATGCTGGAGGACTATCATATTGACCTTGGTTTCGAGTTGCAGTGGGGTCAGGGAGAATGAAAAACTTCAGCGAAATTGGTTACCAGCCAATGGAGGTAGCAGACGAAAAAGAGAAACGGGTTGTCGCTGAACTCCAGCATGGATTGCCCATTACGTCGCGACCTTACGCAGCCATCGCTTCGCGTATTGGAATAGACGAAGCTGAAGTACTGTCAATTGTTCAGCATCTTCGTCAGGATCTCACCATCAAACGGTTTGGTGTAATAGTACGCCACCATGAACTGGGATACCGGGCGAATGCAATGACCGTATGGGATGTCCCGGATGAACAGGTAGCCGAAATTGGCCGCAAGCTGGGTGCGTTCGAATTTGTAACCTTGTGTTATCGACGGGCCCGACAGTTACCCGAGTGGCCCTACAATCTGTATTGCATGATTCATGGTCGTGAACAGCAACTGGTGCTGGACCATATAGGCGAGTTAATAGCATCGTGTGATTTGCGAAGCTATGGACACGATATACTTTTCAGCAGCCGTCGCTTCAAGCAGCGGGGGGCCGTATACCGGCAGGAAGCGGAACAGGAGGATGTCATTCTCTATCCCGCAGTCAAGGCGGAGGGCTGAGTTATGGATACCGTGGATCGTGCCATTGTCAACACCTTGCAGGAGGGTTTTCCGGTCTGCGATCAACCATTTGCCAGGGTCGCCGGCATGCTGGACCTGACCGAGGATGAATTAATCAATCGTCTGCAAATATTGCTGGATGACGGGGTGCTGAGCCGGTTTGGACCCCTGTTCCACACGGAACGAATGGGCGGCTGCGTTACGCTGGGGGCGATGAAGGTACCAAAATCCTACTTGCGTTCTGTGACAAGGGTAGTAAACAGCTTTCCCGAGGTCGCGCACAACTACGAACGTACTCATGAATTCAATATCTGGTTTGTTGTTGCTGCGGAAACATCGGCAGCAGTAGACGAAGCGGTTACGGGAATAGAACAGCAAACCGGTTTCCCCGTCTATAACATGCCGAAGGAGCGGGAGTATTTTGTCGGTCTGAAATTCAATGTTTAATGATTCTTTTTTGTCGGATGAAATGTCTGCTGAATCCTGGCATTAGGGTGACTAAGTCGATATGAATGCGAAAATTCCAGCCCTAAAGGCACTGTATAATGAGCCTGACGACAGTTTTTCCATGGACCCGATAGACCGGGCCATTATTGTCGAGACTCAGGGTGGGCTGCCATTGGTGCCGGAACCCTATCACGCCGTCGCCACAAAACTCGGGCTGCCGGTAGAGATAGTCATGAAACGCTTTCGTGCCATGCAGCGTTCGGGCGCCATTCGACGCATCGGTGCGATCCCGAACCACTATGCTTTGGGTTACAAAGCCAATGGCATGGCGGTCTGGGATGTTGTGGACGACCGGGTTGATGTTCTGGGTCACAGGATTGGGTGCCTGGATTTTGTCAGTCACTGTTATCGTCGCCCGCGTTATCTTCCTGAGTGGCCCTACAATCTGTTTGTGATGGTGCATGGCCAAGGCCGTCCTGAAGTCGAACAAAAAATAAAAGAAATTGGCCGGCTTCTTGGATCGGATTGTCGTGCAAGCGACGTGTTATTCAGCACGCGCATCCTGAAGAAAACCGGCGTGCGGCTGAAATGATCCGGATTTACTATGTTTAAAAAAGGAATAAAAGATGTTTCGTGTTTCGCAATTCATGCATGAGCTGTCGCACCCGACGCCATTGGGTTTTCGTCGCCGACCACCGGGTCCGGTGGTCATCTGGAATCTGATTCGCCGTTGCAATCTGACCTGCAAACATTGTTACTCCGTATCGGCAGACAAGGATTTCGATGGCGAATTGACTACAGAAGAAGTATTCGACGTACTGGATGATCTAAAGGCATTCAAGGTGCCGGCCATTATTTTGTCCGGCGGCGAGCCGCTGCTACGGTCGGATATTTTCGACATATCCCGGCGTGCAAAGGAGTTGGGTTTTTATGTAGGGTTGTCCACCAACGGAACGCTGATCAGTGAGGCCAATATCGACCGGATCGCCGAGGCCGAATACGATTACGTGGGTATCAGCATTGATGGCCTGCGCAATACCCATGACAGTTTTCGCCGCAAAGCAGGAGCGTTCGATGCGTCGATGCATGCAATTCGTCTGTGCCATGATCGTGATCTGAAAATCGGGATACGTTTTACCCTGACCCAGGATAATGCCGGCGATCTGCCGGACCTGTTGAAACTTGCGGAGAGGGAACGAATTGACAAATTTTACCTTTCCCACCTGAATTATGCCGGTCGCGGCAACAAGAATCGCAAACATGATGTGGTGTTGAAAACGACCCGACGGGCCATGGATCTGCTGTTTGAAACCAGTTGGCAGTCCGAGCAGCAGGGACTGAAGCGGGAGTTTGTCACCGGTAACAACGATGCCGACGGGGTTTATCTGTTGAAATGGGTGGCCCAACGTTTTCCCGATCGTCTGGAACATATTCAGGCCAAGCTGATGCAGTGGGGCGGTAATGCCTCGGGCGTCAATATCGCCAATATCGACAATCTGGGGAATATCCATCCGGATACCTTCTGGTGGGATTACAATCTGGGCAATGTGCGCGACAAACGGTTTTCGGAAGTCTGGCAGGACACGTCCGACCCGCTGATGGCGGGCCTCAAGGCGGAGCCACGCCCGCTTGGCGGCCGCTGCGGCGCATGCCGGTACTCCCGGATTTGCAATGGCAATACACGGGTACGTGCCTACCAGCTTACTGGAGGTTTCTGGGCCGAGGACCCGGCCTGTTATCTGGACGACGACGAAATCGGCGTGATCGGAGCCGGCGACAGACTGGTTATGAGGCCTTGGTCCCGGACCGTGAATACTGCAAGCGGAAGTTAGCTTTCATAGTGACAGTTATTGCTAACAGGGCGATCGGGTTTGCCTTGGCATCAACAATGCTCCTGACAGGGGCCACTGTGGCTGCCGCTACGACCGATATCAAGCCGGTGTATCGCCAGTACTGCGCCTCCTGCCACGGGCTTGATCGTCTGGGAGGGAGCGGTCCCGCGCTGTTGCCTGAAAACCTGCGAAGACTGCAGCAGGACCAGGCCATCAAAGTTGTGCTGCAAGGCCGGGCTGCGACGCAGATGCCGGGTTTTGCCGGAAAGATCTCCCCTGAACAGGCCGCGGCTCTGGTTGATCTGATCTATTCACCGATGGCACGGGTGCCGGTATGGGGTGAGGCACAGATCAAGGCCACCCATATACTTAATAAGTACAAGCCGCCACTGTCCGGTAAGCCGGTATTCAAGGCTGACCCGCTGAACCTGTTCGTGGTTGTAGAGGCAGGGGACTATCACGTTACCATTCTTGATGGCGACACGTTCAAACCCATTCATCGTTTTAAAAGCCGCTTTGCCTTGCATGGCGGTCCAAAATTCTCACCTGACGGCCGCTATGTCTACTTTGCGTCGCGTGACGGCTGGATCAGCAAGTTCGATATCTATAGTTTAAAAACTGTTGCTGAAATTCGTGCTGGTATCAATACGCGCAATCTGGCCGTTTCCAGCGATGGGCGCTACGTTATGGTGGGCAATTATCTTCCTCATAGTCTGGTGATTCTGGATGCCCGCGATCTTTCTCTGCTGAAGGTTATTCCGGCCACAGACCGGCGCGGTAAGACTTCGCGCATCAGCGCCGTATACGATGCTGCACCGCGAAAGAGTTTTATTATTGCACTCAAGGACATTACCGAGGTCTGGGAAATTCCCTATACCGATGACCATGAACCGATATATCCGGGCCTGGTCCATGACTTCCGTATGGGTGAAGGGCTGGCGTTGAAGGGACCGTTTCCGATTCGGCGAATACAGTTGGACGACTATCTGGACGACTTCTTTTTCGATCAGACATACGAATACCTGATCGGTACCGCAAGAAACAAAAAACAGGGGCAAGTAGTCAACCTGAATGTCGGCAAAAAAATAGCCGAGATTGATATACCTGGTTTGCCGCATCTGGGTTCGGGCATAAGCTGGGACTACGGGGGAAGACCGGTGCTGGCCACCCCGAATCTGAAGCAGGGTATTATCAGTATTATTGATATGAGAAGCTGGAAAACGATCAGGCGTATCAAGACCCTGGGCCCCGGTTTCTTTATGCGCAGCCATGAGAACACGCCGTATGCCTGGACCGATGTGTTTTTCGGTCCCGACCGGGACGCGGTTCATGTGATAGATAAACGTACGTTAAAAATCGTTAAAACCCTTAGACCGTCACCGGGTAAAACCTCTGCCCATGTGGAGTTTACTCGTGATGGACGCTACGCCCTGTTGAGCATTTGGGATACCAATGGTGCGTTGGTTGTTTATGATGCGCAAACCTTGAAGGAGGTTACACGGATACCCATGAATAAACCCTCCGGTAAATACAATGTGTACAACAAGATCAATCGTTCCCGGGGCACCAGTCACTGACAGACGCGGATAGCGTTATCCGTTATAGCTGCGCAAACCCTGCAAATCGTTGATATGGATATCTGGCCCATCGACATCAATCAGGCCCAGCTTGACCAAGCCATGCAGTATGCGGGAGAACGATTCGGGCTGAATGGACAGTCGTGATGCGACAACAGACTTTGGCAGGGTGAGACGAAGATCAGACGGCTCATCGACATCTTCGGGTAGCAGTTGCAGCAAGTAGTTGACAAGTCGAAGGGTCGCATTTTGCAGAGAAAGAGCATCGATATCTTCCAGTCGTGCTTTGAGTCGCATGCTCATGTCGGACATTACTCGAAAGCAGGTATCGGCGCTTTCACGAAGTATTTCCACGAATACCTCGGCCTCAAAGGCAATGACTTCGCTCTTTTCCAGCGCCTCGGCGGTGACTGGGTAAGCATGGTGTTCCCTGAACATGATGGCTTCGGCAAATGTCGATCCGGGGCCGAAGACATGAACCACTTTCTCGACACCATTATTAGAAAGACGAAAAAGTTTTAGTTGACCGCTTTTCACCTGAAAGAAGTGTTTTGCCGGGTCATTTCGGGAAAAAAGTTGTTGCCCATCATCCAGGGTTACTACAGAACTTGAATCAACCACCCTGCGCAGCTGATCATCATCCATCCCCGCGAAAAGGTAGCTGTGTTGAAGCTCGCTGATAATCGATAATTTATTGGAACTATTTAACATACGCTTTCTACCATCAAGGATAGCCTCTTTATATTCTCACACTATCGATCTTCCTGCTCGGTGTGTTGCCAGAAAAAAATACATTCAGGATTAAATCCACTATTAAACGGGAATAATTTTGATATATGTTCATCGTTAATCCACTGATTCAGATCAATCTTTCTTCAGGTGCCGTCGCTCTTACTGAATAGCGGTTTTGACATGATTAAGGCTGGATAGTGAATCAGGCCACCATTTGCGCTGAACAAGCTGTATCTCTTGCTAAGGCGTCCACGTTGTAGCGGTTGTGTGACGGCGTGTCTGTATACAGCGGTATTTCACAGGACTGGCAACTGGGCGGAAGTTGGTTGCCCTACCCACATGGATCCGTTGCCATCGGGGCTGTCGCTCGGGTCAGGACGGGCCCTGTGTTGGGGCTTGTGTCGGTTGGCCTGCGTTTTGCCTCCATCGGCGATAAAAGTTGAAACGAGAGCCAGTTCATAGTTAAGGTGTATTATTATGTTAATTTATTAACTTGTTGATTATATGCAAATAAGTCCAATACCATTCGGCTTTCGCTCTCGCCGTCTTTTCCTGTATCGTGCATCGCGCGATGCGAATACTTTTGAGTAATGATGATGGTTATCAGGCACCGGGGCTGGCGTGCCTGGCGCAGGCGGTATCAACCGTTGCGCTGATTGATGTAGTTGCGCCGGAACGTGACCGTAGCGGTGCCAGCAATTCGTTAACGCTGGGGTACCCACTGCGTATGCATGAGGGAGCCAACGGATTTTATTACGTCGATGGCACGCCAACCGACTGCGTTCACCTGGCTATTACCGGCATACTCGACGAGGAACCGGATCTCGTTATATCGGGCATCAATCGTGGCGCTAATTTGGGCGATGATGTGATCTATTCTGGTACTGTCGCCGCAGCTGTGGAAGGACGTTTTCTCGGTCGTCCGGCAATGGCCGTATCACTGGTTGGACCAGAGGGAAAACATTTTGATACAGCCGCCCAGGTTGTACTGGATTTGCTTGATGAGCTGGCTAGTGAGCCACTGCCAGCTGATACTATCCTCAATATTAACGTTCCAGACGTCGCGTTGTCCGAGCTGGCCGGCTACGAGGCAACGCGTCTGGGCCATCGCCACAAGTCCGAGCCGGTGATAAAAGACACCGATCCGCATGGTCAGCCCATCTACTGGGTGGGCCCACCCGGTCGTGCGGCCGATGCCGGTCCGGGAACAGATTTTCATGCGATTCATCACAACAAGGTGTCGGTGACACCCTTGCATGTAGACCTGACGCGGTATACCGCTATGGAGCAGGTCGCAACCTGGCTTGGCTCGAAGTCTCGTACATGAATTCCAGTCGTAAAGGTGTCGGCATGACCTCGCAACGAACGCGAGATCGACTGATTGCCAGGTTGCGAGACAAGGGAATTAGTGATGATCGTGTACTCGAGGTAATGTCCGTTGTGCCTCGTCACCTGTTCGTCGACGAGGCACTGGCCAGCCGCGCTTATGAGGACGATGCCCTGCCCATTGGCTTCGGTCAGACTATCTCCCAGCCCTATATTGTTGCCCTGATGACGAGCGCCTTACTAACTGATTCGGTGCCCCGGCGCGTGCTCGAGGTTGGAACCGGTTGTGGTTATCAGACGGCGATTTTGGCAAGCCTGATCGATGACGTGTACACGGTTGAACGCGTCGAACCACTAATGAAATCGGCACGACGACGATTGGTTGGCTTGCGGTACCGTAATATTCACTACAGACTTGCTGATGGGAGTCTTGGCTGGCCACAACAGGCCCCCTTTGATGCCATCATCACCACGGCGGCTGCGGTTGAAATGCCGGGCGCATTGAAGGAGCAATTGGTTGAAGGCGGCCGCCTTGTTATCCCTGTGGGCCAGGGCGGTGTTCAGGAATTACGCTTGATTACCCGTACTCCGGACGGGTTTGAGGAAAATTTGCTTGAATTAGTCAATTTCGTGCCGCTGATATCGGGTGAAGGCGTCACCACCCGCTGATTGAATGTTACGCCCGGTCCAAATCGCATTTTTAGTACTCCTGCTAGCCGGCTTGGCGGGCTGTGGTGGGGGCAGTTACCTGTCCTACGAGGTGGATCCTAAGGCATCCGGTTCGCAACCCACCCGGTATCGAACCGTTGTGCGCGGCGACACCTTGTTTTCCATTGCCTGGGATATCAGGGTGGATTTTCGCACGCTGGCTGGCTGGAACGGAATTCGTTCTCCCTACGTCATTAAACAGGGCCAACGCTTGCGGGTATCCGGTCCGGCTAGAAGTCGCTCCGCCAAAACAAGGTCAAAAAAGAAATCGAAAGGCGGATATTCCGCCAGGTACTATCGGGTAAAAAGGGGTGATACCGTATACGGCATCGCGCGTAAGACCGGCAGTAGCGCATCGAACATTGTTCGCTGGAACGGGTTACGGAAACCCTACAAAATCCACGCAGGCCAGCGACTTCGTGTTTCCGGGGCGCCTACCCGTACCGCAAGTCGGTCGACCAGAAAATCAAAAAAACACCAGTCTGCCAGGCAAAGCCGAACTACAACAAAGCCCAAATCCGTAGGCCGCTGGGTATGGCCGGCGAATGGCAAAATCCTGCGCCGATTCTCGCTAAATGGAGCCAGCAAGGGGCTGGATATTGGCGGGAAATTAGGTGCGCCAATACGTGCAGCCGCAGGCGGGCGTGTAGTTTATCAAGGCAGTGGACTTCGCGGCTATGGTAAGCTTATTATTATTAAACACAATCCCGACTATTTAAGTGCTTACGCGCACAGCGCAACAGTCCTGGTAAAGGAAGGCAGCAAAGTGAAGCGTGGCCAACGGATCGCCACCATGGGTAATACCGGAACCGACCGCGTCAAATTACATTTCGAGATTCGGTTGCGCGGCAATCCGGTAAACCCGTTACGTTATCTTCCAAAAAAATCCTGAGATTATGAGTCCACGCCGATCAACAAAAAAAGCCGAGACCGGAAAATCTGCGAAAAGCGGCAATGAACAGGATCAAGCCGATATCACGATCGCTGAATCAAAACCTGAAACCCAACCCGTCGCAACCACGAAAGTTGTGAAACGAAAGTCTCCAGTATCCAACGCTGACGCTACCCGCCTTTACCTTAAAGAAATAGGTTTCTCACCGTTGCTGAGCGCGGAAGAGGAGGTGTATTTCTCCCGTTTGGTGCAAAAAGGTGACGAGGCCAGTCGCAAGCGCATGATCGAGAGCAATTTGCGTCTGGTGGTTAAAATAGCGCGACGTTATATGAACCGGGGTCTCGCTCTGCTGGATCTCATCGAAGAAGGCAATCTTGGTTTGATCCGTGCGGTGGAGAAGTTTGACCCCGAGCGTGGCTTTCGTTTCTCTACTTATGCTACCTGGTGGATTCGCCAGACCATTGAGCGTGGCATCATGAATCAGACCCGCACCATTCGACTGCCGGTACACATCGTCAAGGAAATCAACATTTATCAGCGCGCGGCTCGTCACCTGGCACAGAAACTGGACCGTGAACCCACGCCGGAAGACGTCGCCAATCTGCTGGACAAGCCAATCGACGCCGTAAAATCAATGATGGGGCTAAATGAACGCGTGACCTCGGTTGATGCGCCCATGGATGCCGATCCGGACCGCTCGCTGCTTGATGCCATTGCCGATGATTCCGTGAAGTCTCCCGAGAGCGTCCTGCAATCCGACGACATGCAGGTGCAGATTCAGGCCTGGCTGGAAGAATTAACGGATAAACAGCGGCAGGTGGTGGAGCGCCGCTTTGGGCTTAATGGCCATGAGGTCGCGACCCTGGAAGAAGTGGGTGCCGATATCGGTGTCACCCGCGAGCGCGTGCGCCAGATTCAGGTCGAGTCGCTGAAACGGCTGCGCATCATCCTCGAAAAGAATGGTTATTCCATCGAATCTATCTTCTAGGTACCGTATTGGGTTTCAATTCGTTTAGCTCACCCAACTGAAAAGAGCGACACCCAACGCAGAGACGCGAAGGGTCGCTCTTGCGCATCCCTGCGCCCGTGACACTTGTGCATCCATGCACATCGCGCAGAGAAATTCTTAAGGGCGGTCCCGCGGACCGCCAGGAAAAGCGAAGAACGATTCAAGGCCTCGCTTGTAGCCGCCTCTATGACTTTTTCCTTACTCAGCGCCTTTGCGTCTCTGCGTTGGATGTATGTTTCTTGGCGATGATATCGCGCTCGGGAGGGCGCTCCTACCTGATTATCAGCCCTGCGACCACATGGCGGCCCTCTGCTGCCAGCACATTATAGGTACGACAGGCGGCCGCGGTATCCATGATTTCATACCCAATACCACTCTCGATCAGGAGGCGTAAATTCTCGGGGTTGGGAAAGATCAGCCGATTACCCGTGCCGAGCAGAATCAGCTCCGGTTCGTGTTCGAGAATCGACTCGAGATGAACCTGCTCCAGCGCGGCGATATCCGACAGCGGCCAGTCTTCGCGCAGTATATTGGCGGCCACCACCAGACTTCGGGTATAGGTCTTGGTTTTGATGCGGACTTCACCGGGCGCGCAGGAATGAATGATATTGCTGTCCTTGCCCATGGTTTCCAGTTGCATGCTCATTTTCGGTGCCCTTGAACGGTGACCATCGGTCCAGCCGTCGTTTACAGTTTATTGGCCGGGGAATTGCCCCTATAATGCGCCAACCAAACAGTTTCGGCGCGACCCGCCCGATTTTACATCAGGCCTGACAAGAATAGGCATAAGTCCACACATCCCATGGAAGAATTTGCACGCATCAAACGGCTGCCGCCATATGTATTCAATATCGTCAACGAGCTAAAAGCCGAGGCCCGCAGCCGTGGCGAAGATATTATTGATTTCGGCATGGGCAACCCGGACCAGCCAACTCCGCGCCACATCGTCGACAAATTGTGTGAGGCGGCGCAACGGGAAGATACCCACCGCTATTCGGTCTCACGCGGTATTCCGCGGCTGCGCCGCGCCATCTGCAACTGGTACAAGGACAAATTTGACGTTGATCTCGATATGGACAAGGAGGCCATTGTCACCATCGGCTCCAAAGAGGGTTTGGCGCATCTGGCCCTGGCGACTGTTGAGCGCGGCGATGCCGTACTGGTGCCCAATCCGGCCTATCCGATTCATCCCTATGGGTTCGTCATCGCTGGTGCCGACATTCGACATGTACCGCTGGTACCGGACGGCGATTTTTTTGAAGAGCTGGAAAAGGCGATCAAGGATTCCTGGCCCAAACCGAAAATGCTGGTGCTGAACTTCCCGGCCAATCCAACAACGCAGTGTGTAGATCTGGATTTTTTTGAGAAGGTGATCGCAATCTGCAAGGAACACGATATCTGGGTTATTCACGATTTGGCCTATGCCGAGCTGGTGTTTGACGGTTACCGGGCACCGTCGATCATGCAGGTGAAGGGCGCCAAAGATATTGCGGTTGAGTTTTATTCTTTATCCAAGAGCTACAATATGCCGGGGTGGCGGGTCGGGTTTATGGTCGGTAACGAAACGCTGGTCGCTGCGCTCGGACGTATCAAGTCTTACCTGGACTACGGTACCTTTACACCCATCCAGATAGCGGCCATTGTCGCGCTGGAAGGGCCGCAGGAGTGCGTGCAACAGATACGACAGCTGTATCAGAGTCGACGCGACGTGCTTTGCGACGGTTTGACCAATGCCGGCTGGGTAGTAGAGAAACCCAGGGCTACGATGTTTGTCTGGGCACGCATACCGGAGCAATTTCGCGAAATGGGTTCGCTGGAATTCTCCAAGAAACTACTGCGAGAGGCCAAAGTAGCGGTATCACCTGGCATTGGTTTTGGTGAATATGGCGATGAATATGTGCGCTTTGGCTTGATTGAAAATGAACATCGGACGCGTCAGGCGGTACGATCCATTCGGCAAATGTTAAAGGCCGGGTAAAAAGTGAGTGGCGCTTGCTAGGTGGTATTGAGACGGTAAATTCACATCATTCCGGCATGTTTTTAGCCGGAATCCAGTTTGTAAGTCAGCTAGATTCCGGCTAAAAACATGCCGGAATGACGAGATAATAAATGGGTTTTTCTTACGTAAGCACCATTCGGGCAAGAAGTAGTTAACAGGAGAGTTTTGTGAAACCGGTAAATATCGGCATTTTGGGGTTGGGCACGGTGGGTTGCGGCACGGTCAATGTGTTGGCACGCAATGCCGATGAGATTACCCGCCGCGCAGGACGGGACATCAAGGTGGTGCAGGCGGCTGTCCATAGCCTGAAAAAAAAGCGCGGATGTGAAATTGAAAACATTACGCTCACAGAAGATGCACAGGCAGTGGTTGCCAATGCGGATATCGATGTCGTGGTCGAGCTGATTGGCGGTTATGACATAGCGCGTGAGTTGGTGTTACAAGCCATCAAAAATGGAAAACACGTGGTCACCGCCAACAAGGCGCTGATTGCAGCCCATGGCAATGAGATCTTTGCCGCCGCACAGAAAAAAGGTGTGATGGTGGCTTTTGAAGCGGCTGTCGCTGGCGGTATACCTATTATAAAGGCCATCCGGGAAGGGTTGGCAGGCAACCGTATTGAATGGTTAGCGGGAATTATTAATGGTACCGGCAACTTTATACTCACGGAGATGCGTGACAAGGGTCGCGACTTTGCCGATGTATTGGCAGAGGCACAAAAACTGGGGTACGCCGAAGCCGATCCGACCTTTGATGTTGAAGGTATTGATGCCGCACACAAGTTAACGATTATGGCAGCGATTGCTTTTGGTATTCCATTGCAACTCGACAAGGCCTATACCGAAGGTATCAGTACCATTACCCGCGAAGACGTCATCTATGTGGAGGAACTGGGCTATCGCATTAAACATCTGGGCATTGCGCGACGCGTAAATAATGCCGTCGAATTGCGGGTACACCCGACCCTCATTCCGGAGCGTCGTCTCATTGCCAATGTCGACGGGGTGATGAATGCAGTGCTGGTGAAAGGTGATGCCGTCGGTCCGACTTTATATTATGGTGCCGGCGCCGGCGCCGAGGCCACCGCATCCGCCGTTGTCGCCGATATTATTGATGTCGTGCGTGCGCTGACCACCGACCCCAATAATCGCGTACCCCACCTCGCGTTCCAGCCAGATGCCCTGGCCGATCTGGAGATTTTGCCAATGGACCAGGTGGAGACGGCCTACTACCTGCGCATGCAGGCACAGGACAAACCCGGTGTGCTGGCCGATGTCACACGCATTTTCAGCGAGCAAGGCATCAGTATCGAAGCCGTGATCCAGAAGGAGCCGGCAGAAGGTGAGACCGTGGTACCGCTAATTCTGCTGACCCATCGTGTCGTTGAGAAGAAAATGAATAATGCCATTGCCCAACTTCAGGCGTTAACCGCTATCGAAGGCAAGGTAGTACGCATTCGTTGTGAACATCTGGACAGTGACTGGAAGTAATTATGAGTTGTAGACCGCGTTATACAGGATTGATAAACAAGTACCGCGACAGATTGCCGGTACATGACGATACCCGTCTGATCAGTCTCGGGGAGGGCAATACGCCACTCATTCGACTGAGTCACATACCGGACACGCTGAAAAAGGATGTTGATATCTATGTAAAATACGAAGGTCTGAACCCGACCGGATCGTTCAAGGACCGTGGTATGACCTTGGCCGTGACCAAGGCGGTGGAAGAGGGCAGCCGTGCCATTATCTGTGCATCGACCGGCAACACCTCCGCTTCCGCCGCCGCCTATGCTGCCCGTGCCGGCATTACCGCGTTTGTGTTGATCCCCGAAGGCAAGATCGCCCTGGGTAAACTGGCGCAGGCGATGATGCACGGCTCGGTGATCATCCAGATACAGGGTAATTTCGATGACGGCATGCGGCTGGTTAAAGAAGTGGCAAAAGAAGCGCCAGTGACTATTGTCAATTCCATCAATCCCTATCGTATTCAGGGCCAGAAGACGGCAGCGTTCGAGATCTGCGAGGAACTTGGCAGCGCACCGGATTATCATTGCCTGCCGGTTGGCAATGCCGGCAACATCACTGCCCACTGGATGGGTTATTCAGAATACGCCGACCACGGCATCGTTAACAATCGTCCGGTGATGGTGGGTTACCAGGCCGCAGGTTCCGCTCCATTTATTAAAGGTGAGATGATCGACGACCCCGAGACCGTTGCGACAGCTATCCGCATCGGTCATCCCCAATCCTGGGACAAGGCCTGGGTAGTACAGAAGGAATCGAAGGGTTGGTTCGACCAATGCAGCGATGAGGAAATTCTTGCTGCGCAGAAGTTGCTGGCCGAAAAAGAGGGCGTGTTCTGCGAACCGGCCTCGGCGACTTCATTGGCGGGTGCCATTCGTGATATCGAGTCAGGAAAAATCAAAGAAGGCAGTCGTATTGTCTGCACCCTGACGGGTCATGGACTGAAAGACCCGGATACCGCCATCAAGCAGAGTACGGCGCCGTTACTGAAAGTGAAGGCGGAACTCGATGCCGTGAAGACGGCGATACTGGACAATTTGTAATAGTTTTTGCCGCAGAGACGCGAAGGGCCGCTCTTGCGCATCCCTGCGCCCGTGACACTTGTGCATCCATGCACATCGCGCAGAGAAAAGAAAAAATCATCGGGCCGGCTAGAAGCCGGCCTTAAATAGTTTTTACTCTGACCCTAAATATTTCTGAAAGGGGAGATTGTTTATCATGAAGTTGATGGCCCCGGAATTGCTGTAGGAATCAGAACCGATTTGTCTTTTTAAATCAGCACTGTCAATTTCGATAGAAGCCAAATCTGGCGACCGCCAGATTTCCTGACCTGGGCATACCCAGGCAGGAGCGTTCAACCGATCTATTTTTACAGATTTGTTACGGTTTGCTGTCGGAGATAATTATTATTTCCATATATCGACAGTTTTACCCTGCTCTCGCAGTTTGCCAGCACGTGCCGAGATATAGCGCTGCAAGCTGGGTTGGGTTTTATAGCCACCAGACGCTACGTAGTCCATGACAGACTGTACATGGAATGCTTTCAGAAAGGCTTCGATACGAATTACTTCCTTGCCGCCATCATATAGCACTGCCGAGGGGGCATAGGTAATGCCCAGTTTTCTGGCCCATTGGCGTGCCGTCATATTTTTACCAGAGGGCGTTGTGACTTTATCGTTGCTCCACATGTCCAGTTGCACTGCATCAAATTTCTGCAACAGTTCCCGGGTCATGGATCGCGGGAATATGTTCTTGTGCAGCCGGTCGCAGGCATGACAGTCTTTTTGTTCAAAGAAAACGATCAGTGGTTTTTTGGTCCCCATGCCTGCAAGATTGAGCGGCGCCTTTTTAAAGAACGGTTGTGAGTGCAGTTTGCCGGCGGACTTAACCGTGGCGCGTTTCGCGTAATAGTCGCGGAACGACATTTTCCGATCTTGTTTTTCGGCAACGTAGCGCAAGGCAGTCATGAACTGGTGAGGCGGGTAATACCCGTTCATGCGCATCACAACATTCCCTTTTTCGTCAAAGAACAGCAGGGTAGGGGTGAACCAGACTTTGTTATTAGCAGAAAAAACTTTTTCGCTATAGGCCTTTCCATCCAGATCAGTCACTTCCTGGCTACCCCAGAGATCTATTGCCAGTGCGTCAAAATGTTTGCGTGTATAATCGACAATATCTTTTTGGCTGAAATTGTTATTGACCAGCTCAGCGCAGTAAGGGCAGCCCTTTTGGTGAAAATAAATAAACAAACGCT
>JBGMQT010000028.1:0-27494 GCA_048060695.1 Acidiferrobacterales bacterium | reverse complement strand
GTTTCGGAAAAATTGTCTTTGGTGACGTCGAGAGTAGCCACAGTAGTCTCCTGATGATGGAAAGTATATTAGGGTTTACTAATAGGGTTAGGGCACGGAAAAATCAAGCCCGTTTTCGAAGCTAGTTCAGGGCCCAGAGAACCAGTGTCCTGTCGCTACTGGCTGAGGCGAGCGTTTTCCCGTCTTGCGCCAGTGCCAGGTCGCTAATCAGGCCCTGGTGGCGGTAACCTGAGTTTGCAAGCTCACCCTTATCCACGTCCCAGACCGAGACCGCCCCCTCGGCGTTGC
The DNA here is from genome assembly GCA_048060695.1 of Acidiferrobacterales bacterium. GTDB lineage: Bacteria > Pseudomonadota > Gammaproteobacteria > Acidiferrobacterales > JAJDNE01 > JAZFSZ01. The sequence continues at coordinate 27,206 of JBGMQT010000028.1, read as the reverse complement.
CCGAGAACAACCAGCGCCCGTTCAGCGAGAATTGCAGGGCACTGACGGTGCCGGGGCGTTCCGGTACCAGTTTTCTTACCACGCCCCCGTCGGTGGCGGACCAGATCATAATGCCGTCGCTGAGACCACCTGCTGCCAGCCAACGCCCGTCTGGTGAAAAGGCGGTTGATTTAACCAACCCGCCCAGTTCTTTCAGTTTCCACAAAACTTTCCCTGATTCGGTGCTGATGACATAAACTTCCCCGCGGACGGTACCGGCAGCAATTTTTTTACCGTCCGGGGAAACTGACAGCGCATCGATACGACCGAGATTCGACGCCAGCACTCGATTGTTCCCGTCTGCGCCTAGATTCCAGATGATGACGCGGCCGTCGCGGCTGCCACTGACCAGCCATTTTGAATTGGGCACGGCGGCCAGCGCCATTACCGCACCCTTGTGCCCGACAAGACGGTCAACCACGCGTTTGCGGGACAGATCCCAGATAAAGATGTAACCATCATCATCACCTGCGGCGATTAACGATTTACCACCCAACACCACCATAGCTCTTACGCTATTGCGGTGTTGTGTAAGGGCAGCAACGGCTTTACCACTATTGATGTCCCAGACAGTGAGTTCGCCGCCCCGGGTCGCCGATAACACCATATTTGTGTTCGGGACAAAAACTACTGCATCAATAGCACCGGTTGAACCTGTCAAAACACGCACTGCGGTGAAGGATCCCGATTCGATTCCCGGCAGCGTGGTTACGGTAGTTGCCCCGGTCTCAGGGGCATCGTTTTGTGTGGCGACCCCGGTCTGTTTAGTGCCGGAAGGATAGGCGAGAAAAATTGCCAGAGCGGCAATTACGATTAGCCCCGCCATGCTCCAGCGAATGATTTTCCAGTAATCCACCGAGGTTGGTCGCTCTGGCTCGAACGTTTCTTCGTTTTCAACAGGAGGGGGAGGTGGGACGGGTTTGGGCTGGATTACGGGATTGACCTTGCGCTTGCCCATGAGGGCGTCTTGCAGGTCATGGGCGGATTGCGGACGGTCTTTTGGATAGATCTGCATTGCCCAATCAACACAATTCAACACAAACTCGGAGTAACCGGCGGGCCGGGTTTCCGCAAGCAGGGTAATGGGATCGGGTTTGTAGGTACGGATGGCGTCAAAACGCTGAAAACTGCCGACTGGCTGGGCGCCAGTAATGCAGCGATACATGCTGGCGCCGATGGAGTAAATATCGGTCCAGGGCCCTTCCTGTCCCTGGCCGGGATATTGTTCCACCGCCGCGTAAGCCGGTGTCAGGGTGACGGGCTGGGTACTGTCGCTATCCTGTTGTGTGGGTCGCACCGAGCCGAAATCAATCAACATCGGGCTCTCGTCAGCGCGCAGATAAATATTGTCGGGTTTGATGTCACGGTGCAACAGGCCGGCGACATGTACCGCCTGCAGGCCATTCAGGATGGGTACAAACACCCGCATCAGCGCCGGTTCATCAAGGCGATTGCCCCGCATCATGATCTGGCGCGTCAGGTTCTGGCCGGTTTCGTACTCCATCACCATGTAAGCGGTACCATTGGCCTCAAGGAAGCGCAGCACCCTGACTATATTATGGTGCTTGAACTGACCGAGGGCGCGCGCCTCTTTCAGGAATTGCTTCAGTCCCCAGGCATAAGTTTGCCTGGCGTTTTCGTCGATATCGTCACGGCAGTGGATAATCCAGTTGTCTCCCCGTGCGGCCAATGACTCCGGGAAGTACTCCTTGATGGCGACACGGGTACCCAGCTGTCGGTCGCTGGCGAGATAGGTAATGCCAAAGCCTCCATGGCCCAGCAGTGACTCGATGGTGTAATCACCAAGCTCGTATCCTGTCGGCAGGGCAATGTTACTGGTCTCTGGCATCGAATTATTAGTGTTATGTCGTGGCCACTGGTCGCACAATCGGTGGCATCGCGTGTATACGTTAATCTATAAGTTAGTCGCTGCTTCCGGTGGAGGCAATGCGGTGACGCTGTTGGTAGGCCCGTGGGTAACGTTATAATGGTGGCTTCATGCAAATTGTGCGATTAAATCCAGCTTATGCCCCGTATTAGGCCTCTGGTCGACAACGCTATAAATGTCCGATTTCCGTCGTGGCCGGTGATTATTGGCATTTCCGCGGTTCCGGTGGTGTTTATGCTGTTGCTGCAGTTCAGTGGCACCAATGTATCGTTGTTTCGCTGGCTGAATGGATTGAGCCAGGTTACCGGCGAGCCTCTTTGGGCAAATATCACCCTGTTCGGGGAAGGTCTGTTAGGTGTTGCCCTGGTGGCGCCCATCGCGCGCTGGCGCCGTGATATGGCCTGGTCGTTACTGTTGTCGGCACTGCTGGCCGTTCTGATCGTTCTTGGTGCCAAAGAACTGTTTGCTATGCCACGACCGGCGTATGTGTTGCCGGCGTCGGAGGTGATTGTTATTGGTCCACTGCTTCAGGTGGTGTCGTTTCCATCCGGCCACACTGCCACCATTACTATTCTGGCGACGGTAGTGGCGTTGCACCTGAATCGAGGCTATTTTTATGCCGCCGCGCTGCTGGCGATCCTGCTGGTGGGGTTGTCACGCGTCGTGGTAGGTGCCCACTGGCCGATGGATGTGCTCGGCGGTATGGTATTGGGCTGGTGGTTGTCGCTGGCCGGTGTTCGACTGGCGTTATATTTTCCATTTGGCACAAAACGAAACTGGCAAACCGCGTTATGTATTTTCTCCCTGACCGGCGCGGCCTTGTTCTGGGGCGCGGAAACCGGTCAGTATCAAGCGGTGTTGTTACAGCAGAGTCTGGCGATTCTTGCCGGTGTACTGGGGTTGGCGACACTGGCAGAATTGTGGTGGCCTGCAAAAATCCGGGGGGGCTGAAGCGAGAATGCCGCGAAATCACCATAAAACTGGTGGCGAAACGGATAGCGAAGCTGGGGCGCTACCGATGCCAATGGTAAACTGCTCCGGCAGTGTGGCTAATTTCAGGACACCACGAGCACAATAAATCACACCTATTCAGGAGTCGCAATTAATCATGGCCGGTCACAGTAAATGGGCCAATATCCGTTTTCGCAAAGGTGCTCAGGACGCCAAGCGTGGCAAGATATTTACCAAGTTTATCCGCGAAATTACCGTTGCCGCACGTATGGGCGGCGGCGATCCCGATGCCAATCCCCGGTTACGCACGGTGATTGATAAAGCCCTGGGTCAGAATATGCCCAAGGATAATATTACCCGTGCCATCAAGCGCGGTACCGGCGAACTGGACGGCGCCAGTTACGAGGAAATCCGCTACGAAGGGTATGGCCCCAGTGGCGTTGCGGTACTGGTGGAGTGCACCACCGATAACAAGAACCGCACCGTTTCAGAAGTCCGTCATGCCTTTACCAAACACGGCGGCAACCTCGGTACCGATGGTTCGGTAGCCTACCTGTTCTCCAGCCTCGGTGTGCTGGGTTATCCCGCTGGCAGCGATGAGGACGCCATTATGGAAGCGGCGCTGGCGGCGGACGCCGATGACGTGGTTCGTGACGACGACGGTTCAATTGAAGTACTGACTACGCAGGAAGAATTTAATACCGTCAGAAGTGCTATGGTCGACGCCGGGTTTGAACCCGAAGTGGCGGAGATCACCCAGCGCGCCTCCACCGACGTCAAATTGGGCAATGATGATGCGGAAAAAATGCTCAAATTACTGGACATGCTGGAGGACCTGGATGATGTGCAGCATGTATTTTCCAACGCAGATTTCCCGGACGAACTGCTGGCGCTGGAAATCGGGTAGATCATGACAATAATAACGGAGCGAGCCTAGTCACATGCGTATTCTCGGCATTGATCCCGGCTCACGTTTCACCGGCTTTGGAGTCATTACCGTTCTGCGCAACGGCAAGCTGGGTTATGTCGCCAGTGGCTGTATCCGCACTCCCAAAGGCACCCTGCCCGAACGCCTCAAGGTAATCCTTGAGGGCGTTGATGAAGTGATCGACAGCCATAACCCGGACGTGTTATCGATCGAGAAAGTATTTATGGCACGCAATGCCGATTCTGCCCTCAAACTCGGACAAGCGCGCGGCGCGGCACTGTGCGCCGCATTGCAACATGACCTGCCGGTTAGTGAATATACCGCGTTGCAGATTAAACGCGCCGTTGTTGGAACCGGTCGTGGTGATAAAAAACAGGTGCAGCACATGGTAACCGCACTGCTGAATTTATCCGGCACCCCACAGGCCGATGCCGCTGATGCCCTGGCGGCGGCAATCTGTCATGCCAATACTGCGTATGGACGCGACGCGATGAAGCGTGCCGGCCTGACCGATGGGCTACCGGCATGATCGGGCACTTGCATGGAAAACTGATCCACAAGGAGCCGCCGTCGCTGCTGATTGATGTCAATGGCGTGGGTTATGAACTCGATGCACCGATGACCACGTTTTATGATCTACCGGCAACCGGTGAAGCCGTTACCTTGCATACCCATCTGGTGGTGCGTGACGATGCCCATCTGCTGTACGGGTTCTCGCGTCTGGCGCAGCGCCATCTATTCCGCAGCCTGCTGAAGGTGAGCGGCGTCGGACCGCGGGTGGCACTGGCGATACTGTCCGGTCTGACGGTGGACGAGTTTGTCACCTGTATTATTACTGAAGACGTGGCACGCATCACTCGCGTACCAGGTATCGGCCGCAAAACCGCCGAACGGTTAATCGTGGAAATGCGTGACAAGGTGCAGACAGAACAAGGGTTGACCGGCGACGCGAAGTCGACCCATGCCGGCGAGGGTTTACTGAACCCGGTAGGCGAGGCTGTGGGCGCGCTGATGGCGCTGGGATACAAAGCCAATGAAGCCAGCCGCCTGGTGCGGACGGTGGAAAGTGATGGTCTTGATACCGAGGATATCATTCGCCAGGCGCTCAAGAGTGCGGCGGGATAGACAATGACAATCGAAAACGACCGAATTGTATCGGCCCACGTGGTTTCCGCACCCGAAGAGGTGCGCCATGACCATGCCTTGCGACCAATCAAGATGGCCGATTACATTGGTCAGCCCCATGTACACGAGCAGATGGAAGTGTTTATTGCCGCGGCATGCAAACGCGAAGAAGCGCTGGATCATGTGTTGCTATTTGGTCCACCGGGACTGGGTAAAACCACGTTGGCACATATTATTGCCAACGAGATGGGGACCAATCTTCGGCAGACCTCGGGGCCGGTACTGGAGCGTCCGGGAGACCTCGCCGCACTGCTGACGAATCTTGAGCCGAATGACGTGCTGTTCATTGACGAGATTCATCGGCTGAGTCCGGTGGTTGAAGAAATACTTTATCCGGCGATGGAAGATTATCAGCTCGACATCGTCATCGGCGAAGGCCCGGCAGCGCGATCCATTAGACTGGATCTACCGCCGTTCACCCTGATTGGCGCCACCACGCGTGCCGGGTTGCTGACATCGCCGTTACGCGACCGCTTCGGCATTGTCACGCGGCTGGAATTTTACAGCAGTGAAGATCTGACGCACATCGTGCGACGCTCGGCCGGTATCCTTGAGGTGGCATCGACTGACGAGGGCATTAGTGCGATAGCCCGACGTTCGCGTGGAACGCCGCGTATTGCCAATCGTCTGCTCAGGCGGGCGCGCGATTTTGCCGAGATCAAGGGTGATGGCACGCTGACCGGCGACGTTGCCGAATCCGCACTCAACATGCTAGAAGTGGACAAGCAGGGGCTGGACTCGCTGGATCGAAGGATGATGAAAGTCATACTGGAAAATTTTGACGGTGGCCCGGTAGGAATTGATAGTCTGGCGGCCGCCATTAGTGAAGAGCGCGGAACACTGGAAGATGTGATTGAACCGTTTCTGATACAACAGGGTTTTGTCATGCGCACTCCACGCGGCCGCGTGGCGACACGACACGCATGGGAATATTTTGGTGTTCCGATGAGCCAGGCGGCGGCCCGCTTGCAACAGGATATGTTTGAGCAAAGCTAATATTTGATCTAACCCTTATAGAGACGTTGTGCGTTTAACAATAACATCAAGAACACCGTGAGCACGTATTCCATTTCCATTCGAGTATATTACGAAGACACGGATGCAGGTGGTGTTGTTTATTATGCCAATTACTTGCGGTTTATGGAGCGAGCGCGAACCGAGTGGCTGCGAGAACTGGGATTCGAGCAGGACGAACTTTCACAAAAGGATGGAGTCGTATTTGCGGTACGCAACGCCAGTCTGGAGTTTATCAAGGCCGCGCGCTTTAACGACGTGTTGCAGGTCAATACGACTATCACCGCCACGGGAAAGGCAAGTGTGGCATTCAAGCAGATAATAACGAGGGGTGATGCATTGATTTGCAGTGGCGAGATTCGCCTGGCATGTGTCGATGCAGTCCGGTTTATTCCCAAACCCATTCCGGCGTTGGTTATCGCCAGAATAATTGCGACAGAGAAAGGCACGAATGCAAAACGATAGTATGTCCGTCATCTCACTCGTCCAGAATGCCAGCGTGATGGTGCAGCTGGTTATGTTGTTGCTGTTGTTAGCATCCTTTATTTCCTGGGTAATGATTTTTAAAAAATGGTTTCAGGGTCGCGCGGCAAGAAAGGCCGCTGACCGGTTCGATGAGAAATTCTGGTCCGGCATCTCTCTGGATAAACTTTATAGCGATCTCAATCGCAAGGATGTCCAGTCTACGGGTATAGAAAGTATTTTTCTTGCGGGTTTCCGCGAGTATCGGCGACAGCAAAAACGCCACAACCCGGGTAACGACATGCTTGAAGCTGTTCAGCGTGCCATGCGTGTCGCGCTTACTGAAGAGATCGATTACCTTGAGACCCATCTGTCGTTTCTCGCCACCGTGGGTTCTACCAGCCCTTATGTGGGCCTGTTTGGTACCGTCTGGGGGATCATGAATGCGTTTCGCGCACTCGGTACCGTGCAGCAAGCCACCATTGCCCAGGTTGCACCGGGAATTGCCGAGGCGCTGATTGCCACGGCCATGGGCCTGTTTGCAGCGATCCCGGCGGTGATTGCTTACAACCATTTTTCCAATAATGTTGAACGTCTGGTGACGCGGTATGAAATCTTTGTGGAGGAATTTTCCAGTATTGTTCATCGCCAGATCGCAGTAGGGACAAAATGACTGACACAACGTATCGGCAACATCGGCGCAAACCCATGTCGGAGATTAACGTGGTGCCTTACATAGATGTGATGCTGGTTCTACTGGTAATTTTTATGATCACCACACCGTTACTGAGTCAGGGCATCAAAGTGGAATTGCCGGAAGCCGATGCCAAACCCGTGGATACCCGGGAACTGGAAACGCTGGTAGTAACGGTCGATCGTGGCGGTAAACTCTATCTTGAGGACAAGGAGATCGGGCGCATTAATTTGCAAAAAAAAGTGCGTGCGATTCTGGCACAGCAACCGCAGACACCCGTGCTCATTCGAGGCGACAGGCAAGTCGCCTACGGTACCGTAGTAAAAGCCATGGTGCTGTTGCAGCAGAGTGGCGTAAAAAGTGTTGGCCTGATTACTGAACCACCAGCGCGGTAATGTCAGCTGCGGCGGTGCATGCCCGACCTCCTGCCCGGAACGCAATGGCAATGGGTCTGGCGCTATTGGTGCATGTATTATTGCTGGGGCTGATTGTACTGAACTGGAGCTCGACGCCTGGCCGCGACGTACCCGTTACGATTATCCAGGCCAGAGCGATTGTCGAGAAACCGCTTAAAGTAAAGTCACCCGACGGGCCACCAGACACGAAGTCGCCCACAGTCGATATAGAGCGAGACAGGACTCGGGAACGAAAAAGAAAACAGGAAGTTGCAAAACGCAAGGCCGATCGCCTGAAAAGAAAGAAGATAGCGAAACGCCGCGAAATTACGAAACGCAAAGCCGCGGCCGCTCAACGGCAAAAGCAGGCGCAGGAAATGCTGCAAAAACAACTGGCAGCCGAGGAAGCAGAGCGCAGCCAGGCCAGACAGATGGCCAAGGTACGCAACGAGGCGGCCAGGTACATGGACCTGATCGGAAAAAGGGTGAGCAGTAAATGGCAACGTCCACCTGGATCAGCGAGAGATGCATATAGCGTTGTGAGAGTGCGCGTTACCCCCGGAGGCCGGGTGCTCAGTGTGACCGTGGTACGCTCAAGTGGCGACCCGGCATTTGATCGCGCTACCGAGAATGCGATCTACCTGGCCGAGCCGTTACCTGTGCCCGAGGATGCCGAGGTGTTCGAGATTTTACGTGAATTTAATATTGATACCCAGAAGCTTTAGATATGATGTTATTAGGTAAAGCGCTACAGATTGTATTTGTCGGCCTGCTGATATTCAGCAGTGCTTCGGCCAACGCTATTTTGACCATCACCATTACCGAAGGTGGTGAAGGCGGTACACCGATCGCCATTGCGCCATTCAAGTGGCAGGGCCCGGGAGTGCTGCCACAAGAGCTGTCGAATATCATTGGCGCCGATCTGCGCCGCACCGGCCGTTTTGCACCGTTGACCCGCAAACAAATGCCGTCCGAACCCTGGCGTGATAATGATGTGCAATTCAAGGAGTGGCGTCTGGTCAAGGCGACCGCACTCGTTATCGGACACGTCAAATTGGTAAAAAAGGACCGCTATCGCGTTGAATTCCGATTGTATGATGTTTTTCGCGAACGTCAGTTGGCTGGGTATCGTTATACCGTCAGCGCAAAGCGTTTGCGGGCGGCTGCCCACCAGATAAGCGACGTGATTTATCAGAAGCTTACGGGAGAGCGCGGCATGTTTGGTTCGCGCATCGCCTACGTCAGTTATGAGCGCGGCAAGAGCGGGAAGCAATATAAACTGGTAGTCGCCGACTTCGACGGCGCCAATCCGCAAACCATTGTCACCTCGGACGAACCCCTGATGTCGCCAGCGTGGTCCCCGGATGGAAAACGCCTGGCTTATGTGTCGTTTGAGAACAAACGTTCCATGATTTACATGCAGAATCTGAATGATGGTAAACGTTTCCGCGTGGCGGCCTTTAAAGGCATCAATAGTGCACCGGCGTGGTCCCCGGATGGAAAACGTCTGGCCATGACCTTGTCCAAGGACGGTAATGCCGAGATTTACATACTGAATATTGGTAAGAAAAAATTACAGCGGTTGACGTTTCACCGCGCCATCGATACCGAGCCGGCATGGTCACGAGACGGTGAATTTCTGGTGTTTACCTCTGACCGGGCCGGCGCACCCCAGGTGTATCGCAAGTCGGTCCGCGGCGGAAAGACGCAGCGACTGACGTTTGATGGTAGCTACAATGCGCGCGCCTCGTTTTCGCCTACCAGTAATCAGTTGACGCTGGTCTCGCGACGCGACGGGCGATACAACATAGCGGTGCTGCAACTGGCCGACAAATCCATGCGGGTGTTGACCGACACGAGACTCGATGAGTCACCCACCTTTTCGCCAAACGGCAGCGTGTTACTCTATGCCACACAGGTCAAGGGCCGTGGTGTGCTGGCGTCGGTCTCCGCCGATGGCCGGATGCGTCTTTTATATACGCTGACCGAAGGTGATATCCGTGAACCTGCCTGGTCCCCCTACAACCCTTAGCAGAAAATTATCCGGAGGAGCCAAGAATGAAAGTATTATCAAGAATGGCATTACTGATATTTATCGTTGCCGTCGCCGGTTGTGCTGGTGATGGCGGCGTCAAGCCTGATGCCGGTGCAACCGTGCTGGGTGCAGGTGATGGCGGAGCCCTTACCGGTGATCGATTGACCGACGATAGTGGCCGTCCATTAATTATGCGTGTGCATTTCGATTTTGACAGTAGCAGTATCGATGCCGACAACCGCGAAACACTGGAGGCCCACGCTGCCTATCTCACTGCCAATGAAGACCTGAACATCAAACTCGAAGGCCATGCTGATGAGCGCGGCACCCGCGAATACAATCTGGCATTGGGCGAACGTCGGGCAAAGGCCGTGGCACGCATGCTGGCGGTGCTGGGGGTTGCTCGTAGCCGGATGGAAACTACGTCTTACGGCGAAGAGAAACCGCTCGATGAGGGCAGTGGAGAAACTGCCTGGAAAAGGAACCGCCGAGTAGAGATAATCTATTGATGGCGAAATATTTACCCCGGTTTTTGCTGATTGTGCTGATATTTCTTGGCACCTCACTGCCGGCGACCGCGGCCCAGTGGCGCGCCAGGGCGCCGGAAAAAGGAAAGGTCGTACCAAAGATATCTGCCTCGCAAGAGACTTTGCTTGAATTGTTGACACAACTGGAATCCTTGCAGACTGAGGTGCAGCAGTTACGCAACCAGACCGAAGTACAACAAAACGAGATCAATCGTTTGCGCTCACGACTGCAAGATGTCACCAGCGACCTCGATCGGCGCGTCAGCACAATGGAACGCAGTGGTGGGGCACGTCCGGCAACCAGCAACAAAGGCAAGAAGGGACCATCCCGGCCAGTGGCAGTGGCTTCGGGCGAGGAGCAGAAACAATATGATGCCGCGTTCATGTTGATGAAACAGGGCGACTACTCCGGTGCCGCACGTGCCTTCCGTGGTTTTATTGCCCGTTATCCTGCCAGTTCATTGGCATCAAATGCGCAGTACTGGATTGCTGAGTCCAATTATTTCGTTCGCAACTTTCGTTATTCGCTGAAAGAATTCCGCAAACTGGAAGCGCAATACCCCAATAGTCGCAAGTTACCCGATGCCATGCTGAAAATCGGCTATAGCTACTACGAGCTGGGCGAATGGGCCAAAGCCCGGCGCGCCCTGCAAGAAGTGATCAATCGCTTCCCCGGTACCCGCAATGCCAAATCTGCCAAGGCGCGATTGCGCGTCATGAAAAAAGAAGGACATTGAAAGGGCAATCAATAGTTATTCGTTCTCGGTTCTTAATCTCTGATTGTTTATTTTGTAATTGTTAATTTTTTATTACAGCTATGTCATCCCGATTGCGGATCACAGAAATATTCTATTCACTGCAGGGCGAAGCGCGCACCGTTGGTTGGCCGACGGTATTTGTTCGCCTGACCGGTTGTCCCTTGCGCTGCGGATATTGTGATACTGAATACGCGTTCAGCGGTGGTGACTGGATGACGCTGGATGGAATCCTGGGTGAGGTATCAACTTATGGCGTACACCATGTCACTGTAACCGGGGGCGAACCACTGGCGCAGCCCGAGACCCCGGAGCTACTACACCGCCTGTGTGATGCTGAATATGCGGTCTCGCTTGAAACCAGTGGCAGTCGCGACATCGGTGGACTGGACCATCGGGTTAGCGTGGTGATGGATCTGAAAACTCCCGGTTCCGGCGAGGCTGACAAGAATCGTTTCGAGAATGTGGAAGAACTGGATAGCAATGACCATGTTAAATTTGTGATTACCAGTCGAGCAGATTACGAATGGAGCCGAGGAAAGCTGACAAAATATCAACTCGACAATAAATGCGAGGTATTGTTTTCCCCGGCGAGCGGGTCGCTGGATGCAAAGCGCCTGGCGCAGTGGATCCTCGAGGACCGTCTGCCGGTGCGCCTGCAATTGCAGTTACACAAGATAATCTGGGGGGATGAACGTGGTCGATAATTCACAAGAGAAGGCGGTGGTGCTGGTATCCGGCGGGCTTGACTCTGCGACCACGCTGGGCATTGCGCGCGACCTTGGGTTTCCCTGCTACTGCCTGTCATTTGACTATGGACAGCGTCATCGCATTGAGTTGGAGTCGGCGCGGGCCGTAACCAGAAATCTGGGCGCCGAGGTTCATGAAGTGATACCGCTGGATATCGGCTGGATGGGAGGATCGGCACTGACCGATCGGTCTATTGCTGTACCGGACAAAGCCGGCAGCGGTATTCCAGTGACCTACGTACCAGCACGTAATACCATTTTCCTGTCGGTAGCCCTTGGTTGGGCCGAGGTATTAGGGGCCCAGCACATTTTTATTGGCACCAACGCCGTTGACTATTCCGGTTATCCCGATTGCCGCCCGGTGTTCCTTCGAGCTTTTGAGCAGCTGGCCAATGTCGCTACCAGGGCAGGCGTAGAAGGCAGCCCATTTCATATTCATGCGCCCCTGATTCGACTGTCCAAGGCCGAAATTATTCGCCGCGGTCAGGCCCTGGGAATAAATTTCGCACTTACGGTGTCCTGTTATGACCCCGGGCCAGAAGGCGAGGCCTGTGGGGTGTGTGACTCCTGTCGCTTGCGGGCACAGGGGTTTCGCGACGCTGGTGTGGAGGATCCGACAAAGTATTGTAACAAATTGTAACAAGCCATCTATGTCGGGCTGAACACTGCTATTCGGGTGTGTGGCGCCCACGCGGGAAACCGAGTAAAATCGTCCCGCTTTAGCCTTAGCCCCCGATCAAACACGCCGCACTGGCCATACCGGCCGCACGGCGCTTGAATGCAATAAGGGATAAAAAAATATGTCAATTCACCTTCAGGTTCTGTTAACCGTTTTCATTACGGCTCTTATTTTGGGCGCGGTCGTGAACAAGACCAATTTCTGCACCATGGGTGCGGTATCCGACTGGGTCAACATGGGAGACAAAGGCCGGCTGCGAGCCTGGTTTTTTGCTATCGCTGTGGCCATGGGAGGCCTGGCATTCATGCAAGCCAGCGGTATTTTCGCATGGCCCCAGGAGCATGCTCAGGTATTCCCGCCATATCGTACGCCACTGTTCGCGTGGCTGCGTTACATAATAGGTGGGACTATTTTCGGTATCGGCATGACCATCGGCTCCGGTTGTGCCAACCGGACGCTGGTCCGGATCGGCGGCGGTAACCTCAAGTCAGTCGTCGTCCTGATCGCGATAGCAAGTACGGCCTATGTCATGATGTTTACCGACGTCTTTGGCCTCTATGTGTTGCCATGGGCAACTGCCGGTGCCATTGATCTGGCCGCGAGTGGAATCGAGACCCAGGAACTGGGTGCCATTGTCAACGGTGTGTTTAACATTGCACTTCCAAGCATGAATCAGATTCTGGGTGCGGTTATTGTTGTAGTTCTGCTGTGGTTCATATTCAAGTCCCGAGATTTCCGCGGCAGTTTCGACAATATACTGGGCGGGCTGACCGTTGGTGCCGCCGTTGTAATGGGATGGTGGATCACGGGGGGTTTCAAGGGCCAAGCCTGGCTGGAAGAGGCCGCATTTTCGGACAACCCGCCAGCCCGGGTGGCGGTGCAGTCGTTTACCTTCATCAGCCCCACTGGCGATTCAGCACGCCTGGTGTTGAATCCCAGCCATCTGGAGTTCGTCTCTTTTGGTGTAATGGCGCTGACGGGCGTGATTGTCGGTTCCTTTTTGTATGCCATTCTTAGCAAGCGTTTCCGTATCGAGTGGTTTCGGGATAAAAAAGATGCGACTTACCATGTCGTCGGTGGTGTATTGATGGGCTTCGGCGGTGTATTGGCCATGGGTTGCACCATTGGCCAGGGCGTCACTGGTGTATCGACCCTGGCGGTGGGCTCCTTTCTCGCTTTGATTTCGATCATTTTCGGCTCCGCCCTGACCATGAAGATCCAGTTCAATATGATGAGTGAGCAGGGTTTCTTCCAGGCACTGCGTAATGGACTGGCCGAACTGAGGTTATTACCGGCTGCCAAATAGGCTCCCAAACAATCTTTGCAGGTGCCGGTTTTGGCTGGCGCCTGCGGATTGACAGTGTGGCTGGCGCCCGCGATAATCGCGCGTCTTTTTCTGGGGCCGTTAGCTCAGTTGGTAGAGCACCGGACTTTTAATCCGATGGTCGTAGGTTCAAATCCTACACGGCCCACCATTTTCTCCTTTTTCCGCTCCAGATCAAAATTACCGGTGCTGGCATGACATAATATAGTCACGTCTAAGACTGAATCGGAGCGATAGAGATGTCTTTATCCCAACCCGGTATTTTGGCCGACGAGACCCTGCTCGCACGCTACATGACATTTTCGATCGCGGGCCCCGAGGAGTTGTCCTCCAGGTTAGCGGTGCTGGTCGAACGCATAGATGTCAGCGATACCGTGGTCGGGTTCGGCCAGTCGCTGGTCATGGCAACAGGCAAACAAATTTCCGGGCTACGTTCCTTTCCCGCGCAGACTGGCAGCACAATCGACATTCCCGCAACACCCGCGGCACTGTGGTGCTGGTTACGCGGCAAAGACAGGGGTGAGATCTTTCATCGGTCACGACAGCTGGAGACACTATTGGCTCCCTGCTTTGTGAATGACCAGATCGTTGACAGCTTCCAGTATGCCGATTGTCGAGACCTGTCGGGTTATGTCGATGGTACGGAAAACCCGAAGGGTGACGATGCGATCGCCACCGCGATCGTTCACGGACAGGGCGCTGGACTCGACGGCGGCAGCTATGTTGCGGTGCAACAATGGGTGCACGATTTTGATTCGCTTGACGATATGACCCAGGACGAAAGGGATAATACAATCGGCCGTCGCTTGGCTGATAACGACGAGTTGGACGGCGCACCGGAATCGGCACACGTAAAGAGAACGGCGCAGGAGAGTTTTGATCCGGAGGCCTTTATTCTGCGACGTTCCATGCCTTGGGCAGACGAGTGCGTGGCGGGGCTGTATTTTGTCGCCTTTGGTAAGTCGTTCAATGCCTATGAAGCGTTGCTGGACCGTATGCTGGGGCGTGAGGATGACATTCACGACGCCCTGTTTCGTTTCACACGGCCCGTCACGGGCGCCTATTTCTGGTGTCCACCCGTCAAGGAGGGCAGGTTGGATTTATCCGCGCTGGGCTGCTGAATAGACACCCGGTGCACGAGGCAAACATAAGGCTGTTTCTGGCTCTCTGGCCCGGTAAAAGCGAGCAGGAGCGCTTACATGCCATAGCGCACCAACATCGACCAACGGGTAAATGTCGTCTGACAGCAGCTCACGGGCTTCACCTGACGTTATTGTTTCTTGGTTCAGTGAGTCCGGTAACCGAATCCTGTGTTCGCGCAATCACCGACACCATCTATTGGCGCCCGTTCGAAATTGAGTTTGACCGATTGGGATGGTTTGCCCAACCGCGAGTGATGTGGGTTGGGTGTTCAGAACTTCCGGCCCAATTGCTGTCTCTTGTAGAGGGTCTGCAGACGGGTCTTGCGCAATGTGGATTTGAACCCGAGCGACGCGACTTTTACCCCCATATTACTGTCGCCCGCAAAGTGACACGGCCGCCGAAGGTAAAAGAAATCGAACCGATAACGTGTTATTTCGACAGTGTTGTCCTGGTTGAATCAAGAACAGAACAGCAGGGTGTCGAATATGTTGCTCTCGCCTCGTGGCCAGCGCAGACCAGTTGAGCACAAAAAAACCGCGGGTGGTTAGCCGGGGCACCCGCGGTATTCTGCTTGCTCAAACAAGCGATTTACTTTTTCTTATTCTTTTTCGCCATTATGTCGTGAATGAGTGGCGTCAGAATCAGTTCCATGGCGAATCCCATTTTGCCACCCGGCACAACAACTGTATTGGGTCGTGACATGAACGAATCATGAATCATGTTTAGCAGATAAGGGAAGTCTACCCCCTTGGGATCGCGGAAACGGATCACAATGAAACTTTCATCTGGCGTTGGAATATCACGCGAGATAAACGGATTCGAGGTGTCCACGGTGGGAACACGCTGGAAGTTGATATGCGAACGTGAAAATTGGGGTGTTATGTAATTCACATAGTCTTGCATGCGACGCAGGATGGTATCGGTCACCGCTTCCGGCGAATAACCACGTTCACCGGTGTCGCGGTGAATTTTCTGTATCCACTCCAGATTGACGATCGGCACCACGCCCACCAGTAGATCAACGAACTGGGCCGCATTGACGCTGTCGGTTGCTACCCCGCCATGCAGTCCTTCGTAGAACAGCAGGTCAGTGCCCTCGGGAATGGGTTCCCAGGGCGTGAATTCACCCGGGCTCAAACCCTCATAGGGTTCGGCTTCCTGCTCACTATGAAGATAAAAGCGTTTGTCGCCGGTTCCGCTCTCGCCATATTGTTTGAACAGTGCTTCCAGTTTGTCAAAAATATTGGCTTCAGCGCCAAAGTGACTGAAGTGACCGGTTGTATCCCTGGTGACAGCCTCTTTCATCTCGGTACGGTTGTAGCGATGAAAGCTGTCTCCTTCAATGATTACCGGATTGATCTTTTCGCGAATAAAAATGTGCTCGAAGGCGCGTTTTACCGTTGTCGTACCGGCACCGGATGAACCGGTAATGGCAATAACGGGATGTTTGGCTGACATACAATTCTCTCCCAGAAAAATTAGTGCGAAGGACCCAAAAGTTGAAGGCGCCGATTCTACCCCAAGGGGCGGTACCACTGCCATTCCTATTCGGCTCGGGCCGATATTGCAAGTTATTGAATTACAACATAAACCATAGCGTTCAGTCGGGTTTCAGTGAACCATCGAGATTATTTTGCGGGACAGTTTGTCCAGCACGTTATAATTGCCCCTGTTGCGAGCAGAGGAAGCAGAATGAAATCAAGACAGTTATTGTTCATTACCCTGATGATGCCGTTGTCGATGGTGACAGCAGGCGAAGCTGAAGTAGTGAAAGCCGAGTTCACCAAACAGGGCGCCACATGGCACGTTAGTACGACGTTGCGCCATGGTGATACGGGATGGGAACACTACGCCGATGCCTGGCGGGTTGTCGACAGCATGGGCAGGGAGTTGGGTAAACGTGTGCTGGTCCACCCGCACGAAAATGAACAACCCTTTACCCGCAGTCAGGGTGGAATAAGCATACCGGCAAATATTACCGTGGTATTTGTAGAAGCCCATGACAAGAAACATGGGTGGAACAAAGAGCGTGTTCGGGTTGATCTCAATCGGTCATCGGGTAAGCGCTATCGCGTCAGTCGATAGTTGCAGTTGGCATAAAAAAAGCCTGATCCATTCGGACCAGGCTTTTTTTCAATTGACCCCGGTGTCAGACCTGTTTCAAACTCAAGCCAGGATTGCCCTTGACCCCTTTGATTTTGGGGATGTTGGGTTGCGTGATGTTGATAGTTTTCTGCTCACGACAGTAATCGGCCACGACGTCCCAGATATCCGGCAGCGAATCGGGCTGTTCGTTGATTGACGCCCAGCCAGCGACTTTGTACTTCTTGCTGGCCTGAATCGGTTTGCCCTTTAACTCCATATTCGAGATACGGCTGCCCATTTTGGCGGTCGGTTTGATGGTGTACTTCAGTTCACCCACGCGCACCATGTCGCCGCCCTGCTGGTAATAGGGGTCCTCGTGGAACAGATTATCGGCGATGTCTTCCAGTATTACTTTAATAAACTCACCGGTCATCGTGGTAACGGTGGACTTGGGGTAAGTAATCGCGGTCTGGTCCATGACACGGTCCACGGTGATGGCTTCACCTGGTAAAATGGAAGTACCCCAGCGGAAACCCGGCGAAAACGCGAGATCAGCACCCCGCACCTTGACCAGCGCATCCAGAATCAACTGGTCAAACGTACCGTTGAAGTTGCCGCGTCGGTAGAGCAGGCCTTCGTTAATTGCCAGCTTTTCTTCCAGTTTCGATTTATAGGGCGCACGTACCTTTTCGATGTAGGCTGCCATTTTCGCGTCGGGTTCAAGCATATTGGAAAATACCGGCATCAGTTTGTAGCGGAAGTCGCGTACCTTGCCGCCCTTGACGTCGAGATCAAGCACTGACAGGTACTTGCCATTGGATCCCGAGTTCATCACCAGCGTCACACCACCCTTATTCTTTACCTTGGTGGGTGCGGGCACGCCATCATGGGTATGGCCGCCAAGGATGGCGTCGATGCCGCTCACACGGCTGGCCATCTTCAAGTCTACGTCCATGCCATTGTGGGACAATACAACAACCACGTCCGGTTTTTCTTTTGCACGTACTTCGTCAACGGTGCGCTGCATCTCTTCATCGCGGATACCGAAAGTCCAGTCCGGAATATTGAACTTGGGATTGGCGATAGGCGTATAAGGGAAAGCCTGACCGATGACGGCAACCCGGACACCATTCAACTCCTTGACAGTATAGGCTTTGAAAGCGCGCATACTGTCTTCGTCGTAACCCGAGAAATCGGAGAATTTATAGTCAAACGCCGCCTCGTCCTTCACAAAAACATTTTGGGCAATAAAGTCACCCTTGAATTCCTTGATGTTGGAAATAGTCTCTTTGTCCTGGTAGGTAAACTCCCAGTGACCGGTCATGGCATCGACACCGAGCAGGTTAGTGGCGCCCACCATGTCCTTGCCACGTGTCCAGAGTGAAGTGGCAGAGCCCTGCCAGGTATCGCCACCATCTAGCAACAGAGACCGTCCTGGCCGCGCACCGCGCATTTTCTTGATCAGGGTTGAGAGGTGGGCAAAGCCGCCGACTTTACCGAATTTACGGCTGGCTTCAATGAAATCGAGATAGGTAAAGGCGTGCGCCTCGACCGATCCCGGTTTGATATTAAATGCTTTAAGTAATTCCTCACCGACAAGGTGTGGTGCCTTGCCTTTCGCGGCGCCAATCCCGATATTGATACTGGGTTCACGGAAATAGATGGGCAGCAGCTGCGCGTGACAATCGGTAAAGTGAAGCAAACTGACGTTACCGAAAGCTGGCATGTCATAGAGGTCGCCATTGCTACTGGCATCTTTTGAGCAACCCGTCAGGCTCAAGCCAGCCGCACTGGCCGCGGCCATTATTTGAAGAAATTCTCGCCGAGATAGACTCATTATCTTGCTCCTGCAGACTCTAGATTAATTCTGTGTGTACGATGATGTAAGTGCGAAATTTATTCCAGCCAGTTTTCTCTGTTGGGCGAAAAAAAGCCCGGTCCCTGGTAACCGGTCAGGGCCGGGCTTTCGATTCAAACCCACACTGCTATGAAAGATCAGAAGCGCTGGCTAGGTACCTGAATTGGAATACCGGTAGACATGTAGGTCTCGTAGACCTCCAGCGCACGGTATTCGCGGCTTTGTGGCTTGAGCGGCTTGGCGCGAACCTGTTTGTTACAACCGGCGTAGCGACGATGCAGCGTACCCAGGCCGCCCCACTTGGAGCGATAAACCGGGAAGCCGGTACCATGACCGAGGCCCGGGCCGAGGATATTACCACCAACCTTTCTACCTGCATTCTGCACATGGCAGGTGGCACAAGAGAAGTTCAGTTGACCGCGACGGGCCCAGTAGAATTTCTTGCCACGCTCGTATTCAGCTACCATACCCGGATTGGACAGATCGATCTGCACTTTCCTGCCGTTGGCCATAGAGCGGAAGTAGGCGACAACCTGTGCCATTTTGCCCTTTTTCAGGTTCTTGATGGGTTTCTTGCCCTTGCTTACGAGACACTTGTTAATGTCCATGACCGCAGTGACAACTTCTTTATTCTTGTTGTCCCAGCGTGGGTAGGCGTTTGCGATACCCTTGCCCTTGTTCTTGAAGCAGGAGCCAAGATTGTTTTTGTCCCAAAACTTCTTGCCGGCTTCAAGAGACAGTTCATACGGTGGAAATACCATAATTTCTTCCCACTCTGCACGCTGCCGTTTGGCACCTGGCAAGGCATACATGCCATTGGTCCACTCCGTCAGTTTGACAGTCGGGAATTTTTTCTTGAAGTAGGCCCGAAACGTCTGCAGGTCCGAATACGGACTGGCCTGAGCGGCGATCGGTAGGCCGGTGATTACCCCCAAAAAAACGAGGGCGGTAATTATTTTTTTCATCGAATTCCTCCTGGTGTGACTACTTTTGCACCGACGTTCCGGCATGGACCGCCGGTGCAAGGTGAATCGATCTTATCGATAAATTATCTGACGGCGCCTGTTTTGCTACCGCTTTCGTTTTTGTTGTCCTTCCAGCTGATCTTGATCTTGTCACCGGATTTGGCACCGGCAACACTGATCCCGACCAAAGGACGTTTGGATACGGCGGGACCGAAGTTGAGGGATGCCACCAGCTTACCCTTCAGCTCAACATCAAGCTTGGTGATATGGTGCGCTGGAATGAGTTTCTTTGTTTTCTTGTCCTTACGACGACCAGTTTCCATCGGGTGATTCACCAGCGCCAGGATTTCAGTTTCGCCCGCACGATACTTGTTCTTGCGGGTTTTGATGATAATAGCTCTTGCCATTTTATGTTCCTCTCGATTTCGCTAAGTGTTGACGATGAAGGGGACAGCGTTTATCCGCCGCAACCGCCAACCGTAACTTTGATCTTGATCTTGTTGGTGTAGAGCTTACCGCCCGACTTAACCACCGCATGCACATTGGAAGTTTTGCCCATCTTGATCTTGGTCCTGAAGTAACCCTTCGCACCCGTGAAATCAACGGTGGCGGCCAACGCGGCCGGGTTTTTAGCAACCAGGATGGCAATCGTGTCGGTCTTCATACCGGTAACACTGACGGTGATAGGCACGACTTGAGAATTTTCCGCTTGGATGGTTGGGTTGATGAACTTGATTTTGCTGCTCTTGGTGACAGAAGTGGTGCCAAAAAGTTTTTTCAGCGTGGCATTCACGCCCTTTACGCCAAAGGCAGACTTCGGGTATGGCGAGGCCAGCGCTTCGGTTGGTCGCAGCAGACCGGCACCGGCAGCTGCGACAATAACACCGCTGGCAACAGTGCCTTTCAGGAATGTTCTGCGTTTCATTGTATTCACGTCCGTTCTCCTCATTACAAATCTAATAATATTAATAGTAATCTTTTGGATAAGATGGCTGTCTAAAGCGTCATCAGCCAGTCGACTACAAGATCGATTTCCTTGCTACTCAGTATCTTGTGACGACCGAACGGAGGCATGGAAGTGGCGGGATTGATTTTGGTCGCGTCATAGACACGGGCTCTCACCTGTTCTCTGGAAAAACGAACCTTTATCGCGGCCAGTGCGGGACCAATGTTGCCTGCCTGTACGCGGGTTTTTTCAATTCCCTTGACATAATGGCATGCGGCACAGTTACCGCCTTTACGGTCAGTGGCGATACAGCCACCTATTAAAACCCTGTTTGTACCAGCTTTCACGGCCGCACCGCATTCTTTCTTACCAGGCATTTCACCTTTCGAACCTATGCCAGCGTAGACGGCCGGTGACAGTGCCAGGCCGATAATTAGCACAGCGGTCGCACTGGCTCCGGCCAAAATTTTGGGGATATTGCGCATTTCTCCTCCTAGCTTGCGTTGCTTGAATCCGGTGGTCCGGGAGTTGTTATAAACCCGGTTGCCCGGGTTTATTTTCTTACTGAAACCTTTTCTCAATGTCGTGTAGCGATCCTAAATCCCACCAGCACGAGAGGTGCATAGCATACATAGCTAGCTCATCAGAGCGCAACCCCTAATATCTTGGCACGCGGACCTGCTGGCAGGCACTGGATCAAACTCTATGTGATTGAAATATATCAGAATAATATCGATCAAGCGCTATCGATTTAAAGCGTTTGTATATTCTTAAATATTAATAGATCCACATTTTGTCAAGAATCGGGCGGTGTCGATCGACGTACGGCGCGTTACTGATGTTCGACCATATTCTTCTTGCCGGAGTTCTCGATTTCAACAATGCGGGCACGAATCGCAGTCAGTGCGTAATAATCTTTTTGCGCTTTCTTGGCAGCAATGCCGAGTTGGTTGATGGCTTCGTAGGGATTTCCATTAATCAGATGGTATTCCGCCATAGCCCGGTGAGCCCGTACAAGATCGCCAGTTTCGCCTGCCGCCTTGGCAATCAGCCTGTTAAGCACAGGGTCTTTTGGCGTTTGCTTCAATGCAGATTGCAGCACGCGCAACGCATGTTTCGGGCGTTGCTGATTGAGTAGACTCTCTCCGTAGCGGCGGGCGACCCATGCATTCGTACTTCTATCCGCGTAAATTTGTCGATAAAACTCGAGGCCGCGTTTCGTGCGTCCGGCGGCAATCGCTATATCGGCCTGGGCTAGTCGATAGCGCAATTCACTGTTGTTTTGTTTGCGCAGAATGGCAATGTTTTTGTCGGCAATATCATAGTTTCCCAGTCGCAGGTGTACCAGCGCCAGACCATAGCGAGCTGCCTGCCGTTCCGTCGTCGGGATATTTTCCTGCTTCAATTCCCTCGCAAAATGCGCCAGTGCCTGGCGGGGGTCAGGCTGATAGTACGCCCGTGTGCGGGCACGGAAGTGATAGAAATCTGAACTGCTGGTGCGACTATTCCGCGGCAGTTGGGCGGCGTTGTCGCGGGCTTCCGCGATGCGGTTGGTTGTAACCGGGTGAGTACGCATAAACTCGGGTATGTTAGCTCCACCGCCAAAGCGGTTGGCGGCGTCGAGGCGCTCAAAAAAATCGGCCATTGCTCTTGAGTCGTATTTGGCGTCCGAGAGCAGGCGAATGCCAATGCGATCTGCCTCACGCTCAAAACTACGGGTAAACGCCAGCTGGCTGTCGGCATCGGCTGCCAATGCTGCCGCGGCAACGCCACCGGCGTTGACGTCACCGGCGGCGGCGAGTACCAGAGAAGCCAGAATTGCGGCCATGGTTAACCCGGAGCGGTCCTTTTGCGCCGCCACCTGGCGGGGCCAGTGGCGTTGGGAAACATGCGCAATTTCGTGGGCCATCACCGATGCCAGCTCGGATTCGCTGGCGGCATTGGTGATGAGTCCGGTATGGAATCCAATAAAACCGCCCGGTAGCGCAAATGCGTTAATTACCGGACTTTCTATCAGAAAAAATTGATAGTCACGTTGCTTGTCGACTAAGGCGCCGGTGAGCCGGTTACCCAGCCTCTTTATGTAGTACGCGAGCTCGGGATCATCAACAAAATCCAGCTGCTGGCGGATCTGCATCATGGCGCCCTCGCCGACTCGCCTTTCCTCGTAAGGAGAAATAATAGTGGCGGCATCCTGGCCCAGGTTTGGCAGCGCACCGGCAGACTGCCCCGGGGCTAACAGTACAACCAGAGCGATTAAAGGGGCGATTAGCAGGTTTCGCGACGTCCCGGACTGGAGAAAATGAGCTAAAGCACACATTTGAGGGCCATCATAACGCATGCGTCGATTTTGGGCGAAACGACCATTTACGCCACGACTTGGAATAATAGTTTAATATTATCAATAAGTTATTGCTATACATCGAGATATCCCGATCTTTCCTGGCAGCACCGTGATTCTTTATCTGGCGCTTGCGAACTCTTGGTGAAATAGGCACTCTTAGCCATAGTGGATAATGATTCAATAATATACTAATTTTATGAATATGGTTTTTCGAAGTGTCGCGAGATACACTTCGGCCCCATCTCACATCATGGAATGTATGGGGTTTTAGATGGGGTTAATTTATGAATTTTCATTCGGGGTCGCTGGGTGTAACGGGCCCTCGATTAAATAATTCAGGTTTCTTACGAAATTTAATGATTGTACTCAGGAGGAAAAATGGCTGATCAAGAACTAGATGCACGAGGATTAAACTGTCCGCTACCGATTTTGCGCGCTAAAAAGGCGCTGAATGATCTCGAAGGTGGTCAAACGCTAGCGATTATTGCTACCGATCCGGGTTCGGTTAAGGATTTTCAGGCATTTGCCAAGCAGACCGGCAACGAGCTACTCGAATCCGGCGAAACAGATGGTGAATTTACTTTTCTCATTAAAAAGAAGGCCTGAATCATCGGGCACGATAGATTTACTCCAGGGAATATAAAAAAGCGGGCAAGGATAAGCACGTAAATTACTAACTTTTATTAACACTTTCAATTATAGAAAGGAGGGGATTATGGCTGACAAGAAAATGATGATCATCGCGACCAAGGGTTCACTGGATTGGGCGTATCCGCCCTTTATCCTGAGTTCGACGGCAGCAGCGTTGGGTTTTGAAGTGAATATCTTTTTCACTTTTTATGGCCTGCAGTTGCTGAAAAAGAAACTGAGCCTGGCAGTCACTCCACTCGGAAATCCGGGTATGCCGATGCCGATGGCCATGGACAAGTGGTTCCCGATTCTGGGCACGACAATTCCTGGTATGCAGGGCATGATGACCATGATGATGAAGTCCAAGATGAAAAAGAAAGGCGTGGCAAGCATTGAGGAGTTGCGCGGTCTTTGTGTCGAGGCAGACGTTAAAATGATCGCCTGCCAGATGACAGTTGACCTGTTCGACTTCAAGCCATCAGAATTGCTTGATGGTGTAGAGTATGCTGGCGCTTCAATGGCACTGGCCTTTGCAGGCGATGCTGACATCAATTTGTTTATCTAGACGGCAATTAAGCTCTGCCCCCTGGGGCGGAATTTAGAAAAGGGGACGCTTCGGCGCCCCTTTTTTTTCGGCTACCCCGGTTAGAGGGTGGTGCTGTTTGACAACCAAATGGAGTACCACTAGTTTCAAGAGGGCGCAACGTGACTTGCTGCCGGTTTTTCGGTGGGCGAGCGTATTTAACACAGGCTATATATTCGGTAACAACAGTAAAGAGGCAGGCTATGGCAGAAACGAATGACGCAACCGCCTTACCGGAAGGAACTGACCCCCTTCAGTTACTGGGCCAGATTTTGGCGTTGGGGGTTCGGCTGAATGCTTCTGATATTCATCTACGCAGCCGCAATCATCCGATCTTGCGTGTCGATGGCATGTTGCGGTCAGTGCGCGAAGTGCCACCCTTGACCCCGGATTTTATGGAGGCCCTGGCGGGTGCCATGATGTCCGATCGTCATAAGGAGTTGTTCGACCAGGATCGCCAGGTCGATCTGTCTGTCGGATTCAAGGATATCGGCCGCGTACGTGCCAACATCTACTACCAGCGCGGCAGTATTGCCATGGTGTTGCGAGTCATCAATACGAGCGTACCAACGCCTGCGGATTTGAAATTGCCGGAGGTGGTAACCCATCTGCTCGGGTACGAACGTGGATTGGTGTTGATTACCGGCGCTACGGGTTCCGGCAAATCTACTACCCTGGCCTCGCTTGTTAATGAAGTGAATCACGCCAAGGGCAAACATATCATTACCATTGAAGATCCAATCGAGTTTCTTTTCACCGAAAAGAAATCAATTATCACCCAGCGTGAAGTGGGCGTTGACACATCCAATTTTGCGGATGCGATGAAGGCTGCCATGCGTGAAGACCCGGATGTAATTCTGCTGGGCGAAATGCGTGATCCGGAAACTATCGAAGCCGCGCTGGCCGCTTCGGAGACCGGACATCTTGTGTTCTCCACCGTGCATTCACCGGCAGCAGCGGAAACCATTACCCGTATCGTGACTGCATTCTCTGCCGAGGGTCAACCGAGTATTCGCGCCAAGGTGGCGCAGAATTTATTGGGTGTTGTTAGTCAGCGCTTACTACCTCAAAAGAACGGCAAGGGACGTATTGTTGCCTGTGAGGTATTAACCGTCTCGGCACTTGCAAGAGAGATGATTCTTGACCCGTTAAAGGTGAAAGAACTGGCAGATTTGATCAAAAAAGGCACGTTGGCAGAGGGTATGCTGAGCTTTGATAGCAGCCTGCTTGACCTGGTAAAAAGAGGCGAAATCGAGTCTGATGTAGCACTACAATATGCCTCCAGTGCCACTGATTTGAAACTGAAACTGGAAGGTTTTTAGTCCATCCAGCGCTTGTGCCTGTAATCTCCCTTATTTTGCCCGGTAGACGTTAGTGAGCGGTCGATACCGTATTCGGGTTATAATTAGCGATTGTACCTGCCAGCGAGCCTCAAGACTCATGTGGATTCGCGGTTGCCAAACACGCAACACATCTTAAGTCAGAGGAATAATGTATGGCGGATCGTCGACTCCAGGTTTTTCATACCGTCGCCCGATTACTGAGCTTTACCAAGGCCGCAGAGACGCTGCATATGACGCAGCCTGCGGTGACGTTCCAGATTCGACAGCTCGAAGAGCACTTCAATACGCGTCTTTTTGATCGAACACACAATCGCATCAGCCTGACTGAGGCGGGGGGCAAAGTTTTCGAGTATTCGGACAAAATTCTGTCGCTTTATGGCGAGATGGACAACAAGGTGCGCGAACTAACGGGCGATGTCAGTGGCGTACTACTGATCGGCGCCAGTACCACTATTGCCGAGTATGTGCTTCCCAGTCTGCTCGGTGAGTTCAAGATTAAATACCCGAGCGTCAATATGCGGTTGAGTGTTTCCAATTCCGTCGGTGTGGTTCATATGGTGGAAAACAATACTGTCGATGTCGGCATTGTCGAGTCCCCGATTACCAACAAGAACCTCGCGGTGGAAGTTTGCTGGCACGACAATCTGGTATTTATCTGCCCGCCCGACCATGAACTGGCAAAAGAGAAAACCATCCCCGTTGCCAAGTTGAAGGATCTACCCTATGTGTGTCGTGAAGAGGGTTCTGGAACACGCGAATTCATCTGCGCCCATCTCAAGCAAAATAATATTGCGATGCAGGATCTGAATGTCAGTCTGGAGGTAGGTAGCCCCGAGGCGATCAAGAGCGCGGTTGAAGCCGGCCTCGGAATTTCAATTGTCTCCGAGGCAACCGTTGTCAAAGAATTAAAATTGCACACGCTGGCAGCGATACCGCTGGACCCACCTCTGGAACGACCGTTTTCCATTGTCTACCAAAGGCAAAAGTTCCGCATACGCGCGATGGACGAGTTCATGGAGTTTGCCTATGATCATTGCGAGAAACGTGCCGCAGTCAAAACCGTTGTCGCTTCCTGAGCATGGTGGCTAAAAAAGACGAAGAAAAACTGCTGAAATTGATTCGCCGGCTACCTGGGGAACAGGTTAAAATTCTGATTGAATATGCCCAGTTTCTTGATTCCAAACATGGCATTGAGCCCGAGCTGCAAACACCGCAGAACATTCCACGACCGCAAGAAGAACGCGTTATTGCCGCCATCAAGCGATTACGTTCAAACTATCCCATGCTCGATCCGACACGTCTGTTAACCGAAACATCGGAATTGATGAGTCAGCACCTGACGCAAGGGCGCGATGCAACTGAAGTCATCGATGATCTGGAAAAGGCATTTCAGTCGCATTATGAGAGTTTGATGAAGGAACAGGAATCGTAGTGTTTTCTTCTCCCTCCGGGAGAAGTTGTTCTTATTCCGTCTCCTTCCAGGAGAGGGTAGGGTGAGGTGATATTTCATGTCGCCTTCAACGACACCAGTCCGTCATTCCGGCGGATGCCGGAACCCAGTCTTTTTTAATGCTCCGCCTTCGGCGTTGATGCGGGGCGCTCTACCTGGAACCACCTTCGGCGTTTCTGAAGTGACCGCTTCCTCCTGCGCGTCGCGGAAAAATCCAAGTCGCGAATCCAACTC
>JBGMQT010000027.1:0-27687 GCA_048060695.1 Acidiferrobacterales bacterium | reverse complement strand
ACTTGATATCCACCATGATCCAGCGTGGATTGTCGGGATCGGTTTTGGGGTCGTAGTGGCTGTCATTTTTGTCCCAGGCAGTGAAATCGGGATATCCTTCCTTCACCACTTCAGCAATACCGACGATGCCGACATCATCGCAATTCGAATGATAGAAAAACACCTGGTCACCGATTTTCATATCGTCACGCATGAAATTGCGCGCCTGATAGTTGCGAACGCCATCCCAGTGTTCGGTTTGATCTGGCATTGACTCAAGATCGTTGATGCTGAACTCGCCGGGTTCGGACTTCATTAGCCAGTAATTCATAGCAAGCCGCTACTCACATTCTTTTGTTTCGTAATAACGGTGATTGGCATTGAAGCCGTACCAACCGGCGATATGTCTAAATTCCTGTTTGGGTTCCGGATAGATCCAGGACGCGTCAACGATTACACCTTTCTCTGTAACCAGGTCAATCCAGTAACACGTGCCCTTGTCCGGACACTGATAGATTCGATCGGTTCTCTCCAGTCCTTCAAGGACAACAATATCTGGATGGAAATAATAAGCATCGCCTATTTCTGTCACCTGTTCGGGTTTGTCGGCGCGCACCAGGATCTCTCCATCCTTTTTTCGTATTACACAAATAGCCAATATGCTGATTCCTGATACATGAACATTGATGCTAACGATATCGCTAACCGATCGCGATTTAGCAATACATATGGAGCCAAAAACTATTTTTTAAATTGATAGTAGTTTTTATCTGTCGCCACAGCATGTAGCGGTACGTCCCATGAACTTATCTCGAGTTTATCAACACGTTGGCACTCGTGTGCCAATCCAATGAGGCGGGGCCGTACCCATTTTTGGCGGTGGTGCTGAAATGCAAGTGTACGATCGTAAAATCCTCCGCCCATACCCAGTCGATTACCTTGCAAGTCAAATCCCACCATTGGCATAAGTATCAGGTCCAGTCGCCGTGCATCCACCAGTTTGCGTGATGCCACCGCAGGCTCGGGAATACCAAAGCGGTTAATTTGAAATTTGCTGTTCAGGTCAACTGGTGCAAACCAGAGTCGTTCACCAATGGCGCAGGACAATATTGGCATATAGCACTGGCGTCCGCTTCGCCAGATTCGTGCCATCAGCTCATCAGTGGAGATTTCACCATCCGAGGCAAAATACAGGGCAATCCGTTTGCTGGCGCAATAGGTGCGAGTACGTGTCACTCGCTTTGCTAATGCTACGGAAGCGACACGCTGTTCCATTTTTGTCAGACTGTTACGTGAAGCACGTAACTTCTTTCGTAACTGATTTTTTTTATTATTGTTCACAGTTTTTGAATCAGACAGGGAAATGGGCGCCCTCCGCCTGTGCCGTGCCGTCCTGGAAGTTCTTGAACCCAGAGGTTCAAGTGGGTGCCACAGAGATGTATCAGGCTTTCCGAACGAACGGACATGCTCACAACATCTGCTGATCAGCTCCCGGGCTGATGCTTATAGGTTCAAAGAAATATCGGAACACCACGAACACTGCAGGGGGCGCCACGACCATCATAGCTCTATAAAGGCGGCTGTGCACCATCCCGCAGAGCATCGTCGATTTTGGCTTGTAATGCCCGTATCCGGTCACCCATTTCCTGCGGGATTCCCTCATTTTGGCACTGAAGTAACTCGTGGGTGATATTAAGCGCAGCCATGACGGCGCAGCGTTCGGTACCGAGAACCCGGCCCGTGTTATGAATTTCCTTCATTTTTTCGTCGAGGAATTTAGCGGCATCGATCAGACCGGCACGTTCTTCCTCGGAGCATGCGACCATAAACTCCTTACCCAGTATATTAACGCTAATCGCCGACGACTCGCCTTTCACGAGCTGTGTTCCAGGGCCTTGAGGCGTTCGATCATGGATTTAATGCGGGTTTTGGCTACCCGGGTTTTTTCCACCAGTGCATTGTGTTCGCTCTGCATGCTACTACTGCCGTCCTGGAGTGAATGATTCTCCTTTTTCAGGCGCTCACAAGCGGTGATCAAATCATCAACGCGTAATTCGAGCTGTTTTAGGTGTTTGTTCTTCACGCCAGTGAGAATCCCCGATTTAAACCGTAACAAATATAGGGCGGCTTGCCTGTGGGGTCAATGCATAATACAGCATAAAAATGCCGCCCATGGGAGTGCCAGTAGAGAATTTTTGGGGTAGCCATGTGCCGAAATGCAAGCAGTTTCTATATAATAGACAATCTCTTGCTGAAGCCTGTTCTTCCAGGGAACTCATGGACCCAACTACCACTGATTTGCCAGACTACGATCAAGCCAACGCTGCGATGGAAGCGGCCGGATTTGAGTCTTCTGCCGCCGAAGTCCATGGCACCATTTGTGGCGTGCTGGCGTCACCCGATGCTGAAAAAACCGACTGGCTTGCGGCAGTAACAGGGGCGGATGGTGGCGCGGTAGAGGGCTTGCCAAAGCCGGTATCGGAGCAATTTCTGGTTTTGTATCAAGGTTCACGCCAGGCATTGAATGACGAAAATATTTCCTTCGCGCTGTTCATACCGGAAGCTGACAATAGTGGCATTAAAGTACGCACCGATGCGGTGGCTGCCTGGTGTCGTGGTTTTCTGATGGGTTTGTCGGCGGGCGGGCTGAAGGAATTCGCCACCTTATCCGATAGTGTACGAGAGGCGCTGGAGGATCTGCTCGACATTGCCGAAGTGGTGGCTGAGGAGAATGAAGATGAACAGCAGGAACAGGCACTGGTTGAGCTGGAGGAATATGTCCGCGTGGTAGTGCAACTGATTTTTGATGATCGACGGGCATGAACCCGGTCAATCTATGACAAGGGGCCCAATTTGCTGCAGACATACACTGAATATGAAGAATTCTTTTCGATAGATAAAGGCATGATTCCTCGATGGATATGAAAATGCTTGCCAACCGGCGTCACGACGTGATGCAGCACATGGGTAGTGGTGTTGCCATTGTTCCCACCGCGCCGGTGCGTACACGCAATAGCGATGTTGATTATGTCTTCCGTGCGGATAGTGACTTTTTTTATCTCACCCACTTTCCGGAGCCGGAGGCGGTGGTGGTACTGGTACCCGACCGTGCTCACGGCGAATACATCCTGTTTTGCCGCGAACGTGATCCCGAGAGAGAAACCTGGGACGGCTACCGTGCGGGTATCGAGGGGGCTTGTGAAAAGTATGGTGCCGATGACGCCTTTCCCATTGATGATATCGACGAAATTCTGCCCGGTCTGTTGGAGAATCGCGACAAGGTGTATTGCAACATGGGACGATACCCGGAGTTTGATACACGATTGATGGGATGGGTGAACGATGTACGCGCCAAGTCACGAAATGGTGTGCATGCACCTGGCGAGTTTGTCGATCTCGATCACATCGTACATGAAATGCGGCTTTTTAAACGCGCAGACGAAATCAAAACAATGCGCAAGGCGGCGAAGATTTCTGCGCGGGCACATATACGTGCCATGCAAACCTGCAAGCCGGGTATGTACGAATACGAGATCGAAGCCGAGTTTTTGCACGAATTCAGACGCAACGGCAGCCGATGCCCTGCCTACCCGCCTATTATCGGCAGTGGCGCCAATTCCTGTATCCTGCATTACATCGAGAACGAGGCGCAGATGAACGATGGTGATCTGCTGCTAATCGATGCCGGGTGCGAGCTCGACGGTTATGCGTCCGATGTCAGCCGTACCTTCCCGGTGAATGGCAAATATAGTGGCGAGCAGAAAGCCGTATATGAGCTGGTGCTGGCAGCGCAACTGGCTGCAATTGATGAGGTTAAACCGGGGAATCACTGGAACGATCCCCATGAAGTCGCCGTGCGAGTATTGGTGGAAGGTTTGCGGGAGCTTAAGTTGCTCAAAGGTAGTGTCGACAAGATTCTTGAAAAAGAAGAATACCAGAAATTTTATATGCATCGCACTGGCCACTGGCTGGGCATGGACGTGCATGATGTCGGTGACTACAAGATTGACGAAACCTGGCGTTTGCTCGAACCGGGTCTGGTGATGACCGTCGAACCCGGGTTATATATCAGTGCCGGTGAAAAAGGTGTCGATGAACGCTGGTGGAACATCGGTGTGCGTATCGAAGACGATGTTCTGGTTACCCGAAACGGTTGCGATGTTTTAAGCAAGGACGCACCGAAGGAAGTTAGTGAAATTGAATCTCTGATGCAGGGTAATTGATATGACACAAACAATTCCATGTCGTGCAGGCGCACTATGAAAATTTTCCTGTGACCAGAAAATCGCCCAATCTGGAATTCGATGTAGTTATCGTTGGCGGCGGTTTGGTCGGTGCCAGTCTTGCCTGTGCCCTGGGAGACAGTGGGCTTGAGATCGCGGTGATCGAAGCCGTGCCACCGGGCGACCCGGGCCAGCCCAGTTACGACGACCGTACCCTTGCCCTTGCCTATAGCTCACGACGCATTTTTGAAGGTATTGGTGTGTGGGACAGCATCGCCAGGCGCTCGGCCTGTCCAATAGAACACATCCACATTTCTGACCGCGGAAAGTTCGGTTTCACCCGCCTGCACGCCAACGATTCGAATATTGAGGCGCTTGGATATGTTGCCGAGACACGTGCACTTGGCGCCGCACTTTATGAAACCATGTCCGGGCTGGGAAACGTTACGCTGATATGCCCGGCCAATGTTACTGGTATTGTTGTTTATGAAAGTATGGCCACGCTATCCCTGGAGCACGGTAGCAAGAGCCAAGCGATAAATACCAGACTGGTGGTTGCCGCCGACGGCGGGGATTCGCCACTGCGGCAGGCTGTCGGGATCAAGGCGGATAAATATTTATATGATCAAACTGCCGTGGTTGCGAATGTCACTCCGGGACGAGATCACGGTAATGTCGCTTATGAGCGATTTACTTCCACTGGACCACTGGCGCTATTACCTATGACAGGTAACCGTTGCGCTGTGGTGTGGTCAACCGCGCACGACAACGTGGACAACATCCTTGGTTGGAACGACGAAACCTGGCTCGCTGAATTGCAAACACGATTTGGCGATCGTCTTGGAAAATTCAGTCGAGCCGGTAAGCGCGTCGCCTATCCACTGGCGCTTACCCGGGTATCTCAGCCCGTCGTGCAGCGCGTGTCATTAATTGGTAATGCCGCCCATACCGTGCACCCGGTTGCCGGGCAAGGATTCAATCTCGGTTTGCGCGATGTCGCGACCCTGGCCCAGGTGATTGTTGATGCGCACAAAGCGGGTAAGGACATTGGATTGCTTGACGTGCTCGAGTCCTATGCCAGTTGGCGACAGCGCGACAATAAACGTGTTGCCAGTTTTACCGATGGCCTGATCAAAATGTTCTCAAACGAAAACCTGCCGCTTACTGTTGCACGCAATCTGGGCTTGACAGTTGTTGATTTTTTCCCGGTTCTCAAGCGTACCTTTGTCAAGCGAACCAGTGGGCTCAACGGTCGATTGCCTCGTCTGGCGCGCGGGTTACCACTGTAGGGCAGGAATGGCTAATCGAAATTATGACATTGTAATTGTCGGCGGCGGCATGGTGGGCACCGCTCTCGCTTGTGCGGTCGCCCGTAGCGGCTTTCGTATTGCGGTGATTGACAGTGTTGAACCCCCGCCTTTTGAAAACAGCGAATATGATCTGCGTGTCAGTTCATTGACCCTGGGTTCGAAGGCCATTTTCGAGACAGTGGGTGCGTGGCAAGATATGACGCAGCAGCGTGTTAGTTGTGTTGATGCCATGGAAATCTGGGATGAAGGCGGTTCCGGTAGCATCCGTTTTGACAGTGCCGAAATTGCGCAACCCTGCCTGGCCTATATCATCGAGAATCGCGTCATTCTACGAGCTTTGCTGAACTGTATGACGGCGATTCACAACAT
Source organism: Acidiferrobacterales bacterium (assembly GCA_048060695.1). Classification (GTDB taxonomy): domain Bacteria; phylum Pseudomonadota; class Gammaproteobacteria; order Acidiferrobacterales; family JAJDNE01; genus JAZFSZ01. Next base: position 21,806 of record JBGMQT010000027.1, on the reverse strand, counting down.
CGAGTATATATCGCCAGTGCAGATTGAAACTATCGAGACTGATGATCAGCAGGCACTGGTCAGGCTTGAGACCGGTGAGTCGCTGCAAACCAGGCTAATAGTTGGTGCTGATGGCGCCAACTCACTGGTGCGGAAGCTGTCGGGTATTGAGACTGATGGCTGGAACTTTGAACAAAAAGCGATTGTTGCAACGGTAATATCCGAGCTTGGCCACCAGCGAATCGCCCGGCAACGTTTTCTTGCTACCGGCCCGCTGGCATTTCTACCGCTGGATGATGCCCATCACTGCTCTATTGTCTGGTCCGCTGATAACGACCGCGCCGATACCTTGATCGCGCTGGAAGATGCCGAATTCAATTGTGAATTACAGCGGGCATTTGGTGATCGACTGGGTGAGGTAAAACTCGCCAGTCTACGCGCCATGTTTCCACTGATTACGGCCCATGCCAAACAATATCTTGCCGAGCGAATTGTTCTTGTGGGTGATGCCGCCCATCGTATTCATCCGCTGGCGGGACAGGGCCTGAATCTGGGTTTGGGTGATATCGCCGCGCTTGCCGAAGTGCTGGTGGAGGCCGGCCGGGAAAAACACGACATCGGTGCACACAGGATATTGCGACGTTACGAGCGTTGGCGCAAGGGCGGCAATGCCCTCATGTTAGGTGCGATGGATGGATTCAAACAATTGTTTGGCAGTAAAAATGATGTGGTGCGAGGTCTGCGTAATGTCGGACTTGAACTCACCGATGACCTGCCGCCGATAAAACAACGGATCATGTTATATGCTGCCGGGCAAAGTGGTGATCTGCCAAAGCTGATGCGAGGAATCAATTTATAGGGAAGCGTTTGTCAATTCCGGGTTTCCATTAAAAAGTCCCCGCTACTGTTTCCAGCACGGGGACTGTTTTTACGGCGCGCTTGCTGCAAACAAATACGCCTTACTTGAAGAATACCGTCGGGCGATCGTCTGATAACCAGACTGGAGACTGTAGTTAGTAGTATCCCCACTCGTTTCTGAGGTACTCGGAAACGCCGGCGTATTCCTGGTTAGTCGCCCTTTCAAACTTTTCACCTACCCGATAAGCGGCGCGTAGTTTGGACGTTGGGCCGCTTGCCTGGGCAGAAAGTAGCGCGGTAGCAATTTTCTGTTGTTCTTCCTTGTTCAGACGTGGACCGGCAGAAAAGGCCTGATTGGGCAAAGCTCGGTTTTTCCAGACGATGTTGGCTTGAGTGCCTGCGGCGTCAAACTTTTTCAGGTTTGCGATTGGAAGAATGCCCGCGGTACATTTACCCGAAATCACGCCATTGTAGATATTCTTCCAGCCCTTGGTATTGATTATCGACGGCTGGCGCGATGGATTCGGAAACTGGCTAAGCAAGGTCAGCGTGCCAAGATTAGGGGGTGCATGGGTACAAAATGTGCGCCCGGCCAGTTGATCAATGTCACTGTAACGCTTCCTGCCCTTCTTGACGATGACAACAAACTCGTGACGAATTGGAATTTTTACCAGAATGTTGTGCTTCAGTTTTTGCGCGCGATAACTGTTGAAGTGAGGACCGTCGAATACAATATCGTACTCGCCTTTGAGCATCTCGGTGCGATAGACGCCCCAGGTTCCCGGTTGCTTGTAAACAACTTTTTTGTTCAGCACTTTCGAAAGATATTCCGCGATAGGCGCATATTTATCTTCACCAGTCTGCGCATTTTCACGCGGTGGCGCAGCAAACACAATGACATCGCGATCACCCTGAGCGTTATTACTCGCCAGGGCAGTGGCCGCCAGAATCGCCTGGGACGTGCCTGCCAGTGCGAGCCCTGCCAGTGCGAGTCCCACTGGATACGTTCTATAGTTAGACATTGATTGTTCTCCATTTATTCAATCAATACAGATACCACCTGCTGAATGCGCTCTCACTACCCAGGATTATCGAGTGTGAGGTCCGGCCGGACAATCCATTCTCCATAACCCGACCGGATAATTGTCTTTTCTCCAACGCGACAAACGTTCTCGCCGATAGACGATTACATGTCCTTATGTAAGGAAAAACTCTAGACGCGAATAGACGTGAGTCCAGTGTCAACAGACCACAACGGTGCGATACCCGATGAATGGCAAAAATTTTGCCGATAAGTGGGGCGGTTGACGCGATATAGTCATAAATCTATCATGGGAATTAACTGAGCGCCAGTGACAGAATCTTGACGCATGAATACCAAGGACTAAAATTGACAGCGAAGGTTGTAGCCTGATGGGCGGTTTGTCTACCTTTACTAACGGTAAGGCGAAATCGCAATTTATAAACCATATACTATAATGAAATAACTTGGCAGGGGTGCCACGGCGAAGGTCAGACGATCTTCAGTTTTGCCGGAGAAGTTGTACGGGGTGGGACAAGGCATTGTCCGTTAATAACGATACATAGTAATTCCTCGGAACCGGGAGCACCCTTGCAAGCAGATCGTATCAGTTTATCCAGTCTTTTCTGGACCTTTCTCAGAATTGGTGCAACCGCGTTCGGCGGTTTCATGGCGCTGATCTCCATTGTTGAAAATATCATTGTCGAGCGACGACGCCTGTTGCGTCATGAAGATATGCTTGATGGCATTTCACTGGCATCAATGTTACCCGGGCCGGTGGCGGTTAATGTTGTAGCGTATGTCGGCTATCGTTTGCGTGGCGGGCTCGGTGCACTGGTGGCCGCAACTGCGGTAACGTTGCCTTCGTTCATACTGATAACTGTTTTGTCCTACGTCTATTTTCGCTGGGGGCAGATTCCGGCGATGCAAAAATTATTTATGGGTTTTATCCCGGCCGTAACAGCGATAATCGCCAATACGGCATGGGGCATGAGCAACAAATCGGTATCCACGCTGCGCGAGACCGTCATTTTATTCGCCGCAGCGATTGTATTGCTTACAGTGGGCGGGTTCTACAGCACCATTACCGTAATACTGGGTGCCGGTGTAGTTGGCTGGATACTCTTCAACAAGGAAACAGGCGGTCTTCGCCAAGCTGCCTCACCCGCCCCGGCCACACCAAAATCAAAACTGTCATTGCTCACCGCAGCGCCCTTGCTTGTGGTGCCACTGGCGGGATTCTCAAGCGGACTACTGGCGAAACTGTTTTTTACCTTTGCTGGTTTGAGTCTGATGTTGTTTGGCGGTGGTTACGTATTCATACCCATGATCCAGGAGATTGTGGTCAATGGGAATGGCTGGGTAACGCAAACCGAATTTATTGATGGCATTGCCATGGGGCAAATCACTCCTGGCCCCATTCTTATCAGCGCTGCATTTATTGGATTCAAGGTGGCCGGCCTTACTGGTGCACTGATAGCGACGATAGGCATCTTCCTGCCACCAGCAATAGTTATGGTCATCGCGACCAAAGGGCTGGAGCGTATAAAACACTCCCCCCTGATTCAGGCAGCATTACGCGGCGTGCGTCCGGCGGTAATCGGAATGATTTTCGCAGCCGCGGTGGTAGTCGGTGATACAGCCGTCGCTAGCGGTGCCTCTGTAGTTATTTTCGTGGCCTCAATGGTCGCATTGATGTACCTGAAGCTTGACGTGATCTGGGTTATTCCCGCCGCCGGTGTGTTTGGACTGGTGGCATATTAGTAGCCGAAGGACGCAAAAATTATGAGAAACGAGACTTTTTCACAATATTCGGCTATCGAACGGGGCCAGAGACTAATCACGCCTTATGGTGGCCACCTGGTGCAGTCCTTCCGGGCCGGGTCCGAGGGCCAGGCATTGCTACGGGAACTTGAGTGTAAACCGCGCCTTGATTTGAGCGAACGCGAGTTTCTCGACCTCGAGATGTTGGCCAGTGGCGCCTATAGTCCGCTGGACGGATTTATGGATCGCGAGACCTATCTCCTGGTTCGTGATCATCAAAGCCTGCCTTCCGGTTTGCCCTGGGGATGGCCGGTTACGCTGTCGGTAACCGATGAGCAGGCCAGTATTCTCAGTCCGGGTGACGAACTTGGACTGTATTTTTGTGATCTACCGGTCGGTCTGATCGAAGTTGGCGAGATTTTTCAGTGGGAACCGAAACCTGAAGCCTTTGCGGTGTTTGATAGCGAGAATCTTGAGGCACCCGCCATTGCCGAGCGCCTCAGCCAGGAAAAAACGCAATTACTCAGCGGCAAGATCACACTGATTGTCGACAAGGCGGAAAGTGGCTGGAGTGAAGACCATTTGTGGCCCAGTGTGACCCGGAGTTTTTTCGAACAGCAGAACTGGACACGCATTTCCTCAGTAACCGGTGTATCCGCATGGCATCGAGCAGATGAACATGTATTGCGTAGTTTGCTGGATATATCCGATGCGCTGATGTTGCAAGCAGTTCCTGAACGTCAGGAAAATATTAACGGGCTGTCACCGGCATTGATGCAGGAGGCGCGTCAGGTGGTATTGCGCAATTATTTTCCACGTACACGCGTTCTGGATAATCGCCTGCCACGTCATATTGATTGTGTTCCAGCACGAGCGATTTTGCAGTTGGCCATCATTGGCCAGAATTACGGTTGTGACCGGATGTTTATCGACATCCAATCCGATGACAAATGGAATATGGCAAATCGACAAAGTGTGCAGGACCGGCTAACCATGGCAGTTGCCACTGGTTTGAATATCGAAGTCGAGTTTATTGACCCCATGTTCTATTGCGAATCCTGCAGCACCATCGCAAATGAAAGATCATGCCCGCATGGGATATCACACCGTCAGAGCATCAGCAACAGGATGTTGGCAAGCGCGGCGCAAAACGGCAAGGCATTGCCGTCACATCTGGTAAGACCGGAAATATCACGCGTATTGTTTCGCAGTGACCTGCATCAGGTTGACACCGCGCGTAGTACGCGTCCGGATAACCTGTTTCCACATACGCCAGAGATCGGTCGCAGCAATCGTGAGTTGGTGGCCGGCCACAAATCCGCCGTGCTCTGGCTGACAGGACTTTCCGGTTCCGGAAAATCAACGGTTGCCCATCGGCTCGAACGTGAGCTGTTGATGTCCGGCCATCGGGTGTACGTGCTTGATGGCGACACTTTGCGGACGGGTCTATGTGCTGACCTCGGATTTTCCCGGGAAGCAAGGCAGGAGAATCTGCGGCGTGCTGCAGAAGTTGCCAAGGTCATGCGTGAGGCCGGCATGCTGGTCATCGCTTCATTTATTTCTCCGTTTCGAGCGGAGCGTGAAACCCTGGTGGACATTGTCGGCGATGGTTTTTACGAAGTGTATATCGAAGCCAGCCTCGAAACCTGTGAAAACCGGGATCCAAAGGGATTGTATAAACGTGCCCGCGCCGGCGCGATCCCCGAGTTTACTGGTGTCTCGTCGCCTTATGAGCCGCCCGAGAATCCGGCAATTCGAATTTCTACCGACCATACATCGGTGGAAGAAAGTGCGCACACGCTGATGGTAGCCATGGCAGACCTCGGTCTCCTGCGTGTGTCGAGAAATGATTTGCCCCTGAGGGCACAACAGTCACTAACGGTTAATCGCAATCTGCGTGTGCAGTAGGAGTTTATTCATATGGCTATATTTATGATTGGGACGCAACGCTCTGGGTCGAATCTTTTAAGGCTGATGCTGAATCAGTTACCAGAGATTGTTGCACCACACCCACCCCACATTCTGCAGCGCATGACACCGTTGGTGTCTACCTATGGTGATTTGCAGAAAGACGATCATTTCAAATCCCTGGTGCACGACGTTTGCCGTCTGGTAGAACTCAACCCGGTCCCCTGGCAGGGGGTAGAATTTGATCGTGTCGAAATTATCCGGCGAGCCCGCAGCCGTTCTCTCATGGGCGTGTTTGAAGCCATATACGATCAGGCCGCACAGGCCCAGGGAGCGGCCACCTGGTGCTGCAAGAGTCTCGCCAATATTAAATTCCTGCCAGCGATTGAAACCCACTTCAGCAACGCCAGATACATTTACCTCTATCGTGACGGGCGCGATGTTGCTGTTTCTTTTCGTAAGGCGATTGTCGGTGAAAAACACTACTATCACATAGCTCGTGACTGGGCACAGACACAGCGATTGGCATTAACAATGGAGGCGCATATCGATTCAGACCGGTTTTGCCGCGTGAAGTATGAAGACATGGTGGAGGAGCCCGAGGCTACAATGAAACGTCTGTGTGAATTTCTCGGTGCTGAATACCGATCTGACATGCTCGATTTTCATGAAACTGACGAAGCCCACCGTGCTGCGCAGTCGAGTGACCTGTGGGGCAATGTTACGCAGCCCATTATGAAAGGAAATACCGGAAAGTTCCGTACCGAAGCTAGTGAGGAAGACGTGCGTATTTTCGAGTCGGTAGCCGGCGATGTCCTGGACAGGTTGAATTACCGCCGAAGCATTGTTTTCCGGGGCAAGGAAGAACACTATCGATCCGACCAGGTGAAGTTATTCGACATCGAGAACGAGGCACTCAAGCAAAAGGCATTGTCCCTCTCCGATGGTGATGACCGTGATCGTCGGGATCGACAGGCCGGTTTGCTCACTTCAATCGTCGAACGTCAGCAGTCCATGAGCGACGAAGTTCTATCGCATCTGGATGATCGCTAGTGGCCTCTTTCTGCGCTAATTTTGAGATCAGGCGTCGATACCAAGTTCCTTGAGCTTTCGTGTCAGGGTGTTGCGACCCCAGCCGAGTTTTTTTGCGGCATCCTGCTTGCGGCCACCGGTAGTATTTAACGCTGATTCGATCAGTGTTCGTTCGAAACTGGCGTTGAGATCCTTGTAAATATCAACTTCACCCTGTGACAGACGCTGATCAGCGGTACGGCGTAGACTGGTAATCCAGTTGGCGGCATCGCCTTCGCTGCCTCGCACGTGTTTTAGCTCCGGGGGCAGATCATCAACGCGCACACTCTGGCCTGGCGCCATGACCGTTAACCAGCGGCAAGTGTTTTGCAGTTGGCGCACATTGCCTGGCCAGTCCAGGCTCAGCAGATAATTTTTTGCCTCATCAGTAAGTTGTTTGGATTCAACCCCGAGTTCCTGTGCCGAGCGGGCAAGGAATGATTCCGATAAAGACGGAATATCCTCTCGTCTTTCTCTTAGCGCCGGCAAATGGATCCGGATAACATTCAAACGGTGAAACAGGTCTTCTCGAAAAAGTCCCTGGCTTACCCGTTCCTCCAGATTCTGATGAGTTGCAGCGATGATGCGGACATCGCATTTAATCTGTTCGTGACCGCCGACGCGATAGAATTGACCGTCGGACAATACACGCAGAAGACGCGTCTGTAGATCGGAAGACATGTCACCAATCTCATCGAGAAACAAAGTGCCACCATCGGACTGTTCAAAGCGTCCCTTACGCAGCGCTTGTGCACCAGTGAAAGCGCCACGTTCGTGACCGAAAAGTTCCGATTCCAGCAGCTCACTGGGGATGGCGGCAATATTGATGGCAATGAAGGGGCCGTCCTTCCGTGGGCTATGGTTGTGCAGTGCATTGGCCACCAGTTCCTTACCGGTACCGGATTCACCGTTGATCAGTACACTGAGGTGTGATCCTGATAATCTGCCGATGGCGCGGAATACCTCCTGCATGGCCGGTGCTTTGCCAATAATTTCCGGCGTATCCACCAACGGCGGTGTATCGCCAGCGAACTGGTTACGGCAATGTTCAATGGCCCGCCGTACCAGACCGACCGCCTCGTCAAGATCAAACGGTTTTGGCAGGTATTCGAATGCCCCTTTTTTGTAGGAGGCAACTGCACTATCGAGATCGGTGTGTGCAGTCATAATAATCACCGGAATCTCGGGCGCCTTCTCATTGATCGCCGTCAGCAGATCCAGACCGCTGATTCCTGGCATGCGAATGTCCGTCACAATGACATCCGGGCGTTTGCGGTCTAACAAGTCGATAATTTCATTAGCCGAAGAGAAAGATTCAACCTTCATGTTTTCTTTTTCCAGCGCCCGTTGCAGCACGAAGCGAATGGAATCGTCATCATCGATTACCCAGATGATGTCTTGTCTAACCATGGCCATTCTCCACTGGCAGGTAGAGAGTGAATACGGTTTGACCGGGCTGGCTTTGCGCTTCAATCATTCCGCCGTGTTTGTTTGCGATGTCCTGCGCAATGGCGAGCCCGAGGCCGGTGCCTTCTGGCCGGCCTGTTACCAGAGGATAAAAAATTGAATCCAGTAAATCGGGATCAATGCCGGGACCGTTATCTTCGATTTCGGCACGTAACACCAGACGATGGCGCCTTTGTCCGATTGTGAATTGACGGGATATGCGTGAGCGTAACAAAATCGTGCCCTTGCTACCCATGGCCTGAACGGCGTTGCGGGTGATATTAAGGACAGCCTGGATAATTTGTTCTTTGTCACCGGTAAACCAGGGTAAGCTGGGATCATAGTCTGGTCGTATCGTAAGGCCTACGGGATTTTCCGCCAGTAGCAACTTGCGTATGTATTCAAATACTTCGTGGATATTCACCGCTTCCCGTTTAAGCGGTTGGGTCGGGCCCATCATGCGATCGACCAGCGTACGCAGACGATCGGCCTCATGGATGATGATGCGTGTGTATTCCTTCAGTGCGGGTATTTCGAGTTCAGCGCCGAGCAGTTGTGCGGCACCACGCAGACCGCCGAGCGGGTTCTTGATTTCGTGTGCGAGGCCCTTGAGGATGGCACGATTGGCCTGGTGACGATCAAACGCACTTTCATCTCGCGTCAGGCGCAACAAACGATCGATCTGATTCATTTCTACCAGCAAACCAACAACCCGGTTGCCCTCGTACATCGGGCTGACTGAGCAATCGACGACGACTGCGCGACCGCCACCCAGTGCCAGATGCACGCCGCGCGCGGTAAAGGGCTGCGCCCGCTCAAGTGTGCGTGATAAAACTCTTTTGATCTGTTTTCCGCGGGGCAGTAACTGGATGATACTTTTACCGGCGATCGAGCGTAATCCGGATTGAAGCAGGTTTTCACCGGCGGGATTGATGGTGACAAGCCGCAAATCCAGGTCGAACGCCAGTACGGCGGTATTGAGATTGTCGAAAATCTGTAGCCGCAGATCCATGGCCATTGTGCTTGGCACCTCTTTATTAGCTGCTAGATTCATCACTGCACTGCAAGAATATTCTTTCAAAATAGCAAGTTACGCTATCCATAATACCAGATTTTCGGTGCGCACCAAAGAGGTGCGTAACAATTATTGTGATTGCCGATGCCGCAATATGATACGCCCCCGGGTCGGGGGCGTATCCGTAGCATATTCAACGTCAGTCGTACTCAGACGCTGTAATACATGTCGAACTCAACCGGATGGGTGCTCATACGGAGTCGAGTCACTTCTTCCATCTTGAGATCGATGTAACCATCGATGGAGTCATCGGTGAATACACCGCCAACCTTGAGGAATTCACGATCCTGATCCAGTGCTTCCAGCGCCTGATCCAGAGAGTTACAAACCTGCGGTATGGCTTTTTCTTCTTCCGGCGGCAAGTCATACAAATCCTTGTCCATAGCTTCGCCCGGATGAATCTTGTTCTGGATCCCATCAAGACCGGCCAGCAGCAGCGAAGCAAAGGTGAAGTACGGATTACCGGCGGCATCCGGAAAGCGCACTTCGATGCGACGTGCCTTGGGATTCGCCTCATACGGTATACGAATCGACGCCGAACGGTTACGCGCCGAATAAGCCAGCATTACTGGAGCTTCGAAACCCGGTACCAGGCGTTTGTAGCTGTTGGTGGAGCCGTTGGTAAAAGCATTCAACGCGCGCGCATGTTTGATAATGCCACCGATGTAATACAATGCTATTTCACTGAGGCTACCATATTCGTTTCCGTTGAACAGATTTTTACCATCTTTGTTCAATGACTGGTGAACGTGCATACCGTTGCCGTTGTCACCAACCAGAGGTTTGGGCATGAATGTTGCGGTTTTACCGAAACCGTGGGCGACATTATGAACGCAGTATTTCAAAATCTGGTTCATATCGGCACGACGCACCAGGGTGTCGAATTTGGTGCCGATTTCGCACTGTCCGGCAGTGGCAACTTCGTGGTGATGTACCTCGGTGGTGACGCCCATTTCTTCCATGGCAAGACACATTGCACCACGGACATCGACCAGGGAATCAACCGGCGGTACCGGGAAGTAGCCACCCTTGGGGCCCGGACGGTGGCCTATGTTTCCGTCTTCAAATACCTTCTCGGAGTTCCAACCGGCTTCTTCGGAGTCAACTTTGTAGAAAGCACCGCTCATATCGGTGCCCCAGCGTACATCGTCGAGCACGAAGAATTCGGGTTCGGGGCCGAAGTAGGCGGTATCGGCGATACCGGTGGACTTCATGTAGACCTCGGCACGTTTGGCAATGGAGCGCGGGTCACGTTCGTAACCCTCACCAGTGTCGGGTTCAATGATATCGCACCGGATAATGATCTGTGACTCTTCCGTAAACGGATCCATGACGGCAGTAGAGGCATCCGGCATCAGAATCATGTCGGACTCGTTAATACCCTTCCAACCGGCGATGGACGAACCATCAAACATTTTGCCGCCTTCGAAAATGGACTCGTCGACCGAATGGGCCGGCAAGGTTACGTGCTGTTCTTTACCCTTGGTGTCGGTAAACCTGAGGTCGACAAAAGTCACCTCGTTGTCTTTCAACATTTTAATGACGTCACTTGCGGCTGACATTACTGGATTCCTCCTGGGAGCGATTAACTAATAAAATAAATGGTTATTTGTGAAAAATTGTGACTGATGTTTGCATGTTGCATGCCAAGCTCGCATTAACGATAACCTGTTGATTAAACTAATATATTAATCTCACTGTGAGCGAAACATGCACTGTTGTGGCGCGCACCAATATTGTGCTGCACTATTATAGTGCACAGAACTCTGTATTAAAGCTAGCTAAATCGAGTCTCTACATTTGATATTATTTCGTCGTCGCGGATAGCGTCGTTAAATTGCTGCGCCAGCTGGCGGGCCGATACGGTATCTCGAGCGCGTTCCAGAGGCAACAACAATTCCAGCTGAACCTTGCCGTTGAGATAGTGCAGGCCAATTTGTTCAATATCATCGACGGCGTCAATATTACGAAAACAGTGTAATGCACGTTTAATAACTTCAGACCGTAGCGGCAACTCGTCAGTCAGTTTGGCGGTTTGGTCGTTTTCAGTGTCGATGTGCACGGTGACATCGCTGAGCTCGTCTATTTCCTGGATTAATGTGGTACGGACAGCCTCTGAAATGTGGTGCCCTTCCGATACGCTGACGGTGGGATTCACCTGAATGTGAACATCTGCCAGGGCATCACCGCCCATGCGCCGGGTACGCAACATATGTAGTGCGCTGACTCCGTCCACCGATAGTATGGTATTACTGATTTCTTCCACCCGTTCCGGTTCCAGCCCGGTATCGACCAGCTCACGCAAACTGTGCCACGTTAAATCCCCGCCAATTTTTGCAATTATCAGTGCCACACCGATGGCACCCAGGGCGTCCAGATAATTCAGGCCGGCCATGGTCCCGGCAACCCCGATAAGCACGATGATGGAGGAGATGGCATCTGTTCGACTATGCCAGGCATTGGCGCGCAACAAATTGGAACGAACTGCGCGCGCGGTGCGCATGGTGTAATGATAGATTGCTTCTTTGGAAACAATCGATAACGCTGCCACGACCAGTGCCCCCATACCGGGTTTCAGCAGACGTTCCGGTTCAAACAAGCGCTGTCCGGCATCGACAGCAATGCCCACTGCAATCGCGATGAGCGCTACTCCCAAACCCACTGTTGCCAATGTTTCAATACGACGATGACCATACGGGTGCTCGTCATCTGCCGCACGGGCAGCGTGGAAAGCGGCGTAAAGCACCAGGCCATCGGTAGCCAGGTCGGAGAAGGAGTGAATGCCATCAGCGATCAATGCCTGGGATTGGGAGGCAAAACCAAATACCAGCTTGGCAATACCCAACGCCAGATCCAGCACAGATCCCACCAGAGTGACGCGCACCGTAGCGCGAAAACGGTTGCGCTCCGCATCGCCTTGCAATTCCTGATATGTTTTTTGCGGTGTCTTACGCAATGGGGCCTACTTCAATCTTGATATAAACCTCGTTGTCTTGCTGGCGGCTTTCGATTACCCGGTGCCCGTTGATGCGGCACCAGGCCGGGATGTCGTTGAGGGCACCGGGATCGGTGCTGGCGATCTCAAGAACATCGCCTTGCTTCAACTGTTGCACGATATCCTGGGTACGTATCACTGGCATTGGGCACAGTAAATTGCGTGCATCCAGCTGGTGTGTACTCACAGGTACCAGGCCTCGGGAATATCGTCGACCGCAATAGGTTTGATCACCAGCTCCTGTGTATTGCCGTCGCGTGTATTAATAGCCACACGAACGGTATCGGCGTTCCGGCCCTGACCAAATCGGGCGGTCAGTCTTGCTGCCAGCTCCAGACACTCTGTATCCAGTTCACCGTCTACCAGCACCAACGGGCCTTTGCAGGAAACGGCATGTAAATACGTAAAACGTTTGCGATAGCCGTGGAGAAAATTGTTCTCGCCGTCATCACGGCCAACGATGAGTTTGAATTCGGGCCGGGGGCGTAAATGTCGTCCGACTTTCAGCAGCATGATGTCATCAAGGTCATAGCGTTTTTCACCGCGATTGTCCCAGAGATCGGCCAGCTTGCGAGAGTAGTTGACGTCAGTCAGGAAGCAACAGCCCCCGGCCGGCTGGGCGAAATCCTCGATTTTGTATTCTCTTGCCAACGCTATTTGAGGTTTACGATTGCGGCCCGAGAGATTCAGCAAGTCGGCTCGATTCACCCAGCCTTGCCGCTCGGGCAGGGTTTCGGGCAGCAGTTTGGCACATAGCGGACGCAACAGTAAGTCGCCGGCGCCGGACTCCCGCGCGACTACCGGCATTGTGTCGCGGCGCTGGGACATGGGCCGCTGGCCGATGACTTCGCCGGTGACAATAAAATCGAAGTCGTTCTGCCGACACCACTCATAGGCCTTCTGCACCATAAAGGATTTACAGTCCAGGCAGGGATTGAGGTTGGCCCCATATCCGTGTTTGGGATTGAATACGATTTCCTTGTAGGGCTCGATGACATCGATTATGTGTAATTTGATGCCAAGCGTTTCCGCCACCCATAACGCGTTATTGCGCCTGGGTTTGCTTTTGTCCTTGTTGCGAATCGCGTGAGTATGGCCCTCAACACAAAAACCGGTGAAGAAATTGATGCCTTCCACATGGACGCCCTGATCGAGCATCAACTTGGCGGCGAGCAGCGAATCCAGACCGCCGGAGATCAGGGCCACTGCTTTGCGTTGCTGGGTCATTACGAGTTTTCTGTGGTGTCAGAAGAAAGTGAGTGTTCGTAAGGTGTGAGTGAATTAAAAATCAGGAACGAATTCTACCGAAAAAGTACGTGTCCAGGGGAACGAATTCTATCGAAAAAGTACGTGTCCAGGCCACACAATAAAACCCGATAGTGCAAAATATGAAAAGGGCGAGTCCTGGAATCCAGAACCCACCCTTCTTCTTGTTATTTTATTATATAATCTGGCCCTTCCTTGAACCGGCTCCTCCTGTCATGGCGATTTGGGCGTAGTGCCTAAGCGCGGTGGCACCATAGCGTAACGAAGGAGCGTGTGTCCAACATTTTGTGTGGGCATTGTCTGACACGAAAACACTTACCACATCAGGTTCCATTGGCAAGACCAGTAGAAATTAATTATACATTGATTATCAATGTGTTACGTTGACGCAAGATCTGTACCGATTGCTGTATAAGCGATATCTAAATTAACAAACTCTTTTTCTTCTACTACAAAACAATAATGTTCTGGCGCAAACATCGTTACAAAAAACCTCGTCGACGCGGTCTGCTGCGGCGCCTGATTTCAATCGGGCCATGGGTGCGCTGGGGTATGGCATCGCTGTCCCTGTTTCTGCTTGTTGATTCGTACTACCTGAGCACCATCTGGCCGGACTGGAGCAAACTGGCGGCCGGAACAACTCCTCGATCCAGTTTTATCGTGCGCTACCAGTCACAACAGTTTCGAAAACAGTGGCCGCGTTTGCGGTGGCAACCGATTCCCATAGAGCAAGTGCCAAAACACATGCAGCGTGCGGTGGTTGTGGCCGAGGACAGCCGCTTTTATCGGCACGCGGGTTTTGATTTGATCGCCTTCAAGGAAGCAATGGACCAGAATATGACCGCAGGTCGTTTTGTATTTGGTGGCAGCACAATCTCACAGCAGACGGTGAAAAATCTTTTTCTTAGCCCCTCAAGAAATCCGTTGCGAAAGTGGCACGAACTGATCATGACCTGGGGCATGGAGAAAAATCTGAGTAAAAAACGTATTCTTGAGCTTTATCTCAACATTGCCGAGTTTGATCGTGGGGTTTACGGTGTCGAGGCAGCTGCACGCCACTACTGGGGCATCCCGGCACGTTTGCTAAGTGTCACCCAGGCAACCGAGTTGGCCGCCACCCTGCCGAGCCCGATAAAGAATAATCCCCGAACCCGCACCAAGATGTTTGAGCGTCGGGTGGAAAAAATCCTGCCGTGGGTGGAGCCGGGCGCCGGGAGATACGCCTATTAAAACCTTGAGGGCCTTGGCCCTCGGCGGTACTCAAGGGGTATAATGCGCGCTTTGCCCGGCGCGGGTCTAATAACAAAGCAGCAAGAGAATACATTGACATTCCAGCAACTTATTTTGACCCTGCAGCAGTTCTGGGCAGATCAGGGCTGTGTAATTTTGCAGCCCTACGATATGGAAATGGGCGCCGGTACGTTTCACCCGGCGACTTTTCTCGGTGCTATCGGGCCCGAACCAACGCGCGCTACCTATGTGCAACCCTCACGACGACCAACTGACGGTCGTTATGGCGACAATCCCAATCGGCTACAGCATTACTACCAGCTCCAGGTAATCCTGAAACCATCGCCGCTGAATATTCAGGAACTCTATCTCGATTCCCTGCGAAAGCTCGGCATCGATACCCAGGTGCATGATGTGCGTTTTGTCGAAGACAATTGGGAATCACCGACACTGGGTGCCTGGGGTCTGGGTTGGGAGGTGTGGTTAAACGGCATGGAAGTCACACAGTTTACCTATTTCCAGCAAGTCGGTGGACTCGATTGCAAACCGGTAACCGGCGAGATTACCTACGGACTCGAGCGCATTGCTATGTATGTTCAGGGTGTCGACAGCGTGTTCGATCTGCAGTGGAACGATGAGGTGACCTATGGCGAAGTGTTTCACCAGAATGAAGTCGAATTCTCCGCCTTTAATTTTGAGCACGCCAATGTCAAGAATCTGTTTGAACGATTTAACCAGTATGAGCACGAAAGTCAGGCGCTGATGGAGCAAGGTCTTCCGCTGCCGGCATTTGACCTGGTATTAAAGGCCTCGCATACGTTTAACCTGCTCGATGCCCGCAGTGCCATCAGTGTCACCGAACGCGCGCGTTACATCGGTCGTATCCGTGTCCTCGCCCGTGCCGTTGCCAAGGCTTATTTCGATTCACGCGAAGCGCTCGGCTTTCCTCGCCTTAAGGGAGGCAAGTAGCCGTGGCGAAGAAAAAGACGAGAAAGAAGACAGCAAGAAAGAAAGCGGTGACGAAAAAAACACTTCATGATGACCTGCTAATTGAGCTTGGCACGGAAGAATTACCGCCCAAGGCACTCAAACGCCTGAGTGAAGCACTCGGCGAATACTTTGTTGCTGGCCTGAAAGACGCCGGCCTGCTAACAGAAAAAAGCACCTCCCGGAACTTTGCCACGCCACGCCGTCTCGCGGTGAGCGTCAGTGCAGTATTATTGCGTCAGCCCGACCGCGAAACCGAGCGACGTGGCCCGGCACTACAGGCAGCATTTGACAGAGACGGAAAGGCCACAAAAGCGGCAGAGGGTTTTGGCAGGTCCTGCGGAGTGGCAGTTGAAAAACTGGAGCGCCTGAAAACAGACAAGGGCGAATGGTTGGTATTTCGGCAGAAGGAAAAAGGACGCGCCGCCAAAGAGCTGATCCCGCAAATACTTGACTACGCCTTAAAACAATTACCGATTCCAAAAAGAATGCGTTGGAGTGATCTCGATGCCGAATTTGTGCGTCCGGTGCACTGGCTGGTGATGTTGCATGGCGACAAAATCGTTCCGGCAGAAAGTCTGGCGGTGAAATCCGGCCGCAAGACCCGCGGCCATCGTTTTCATGCACCCGGGTGGTTATCCATCACCAGCGCAAAAACCTACGAGAAAACGCTGAAGCAGGGTTATGTGATCGCAGATTACGAGGCCCGCCAGAAAAAGATCAAAGATGGCGCCGAGAATCTGGCTGCCAAACACAAGGGCAAGGTCGTAATTGATGACAATTTGCTGGATGAAGTCACCGGCCTGGTAGAGTGGCCCGAGCCCATCCTTGCCAATTTTGACAAAGAATTTCTTGATGTTCCGGCAGAGGCGCTGATCTCTACCATGCAGGAGCATCAGAAATATTTCCCGGTGACGAACAAGAACGGCAAACTGTTACCGTATTTCATCACCATCAGTAATATCAAGAGCAAACAAAAGGCACGTGTACGTGAAGGCAACGAGCGTGTTATCCGCGCACGCTTTTCCGACGCCAAGTTTTTCTGGGACACTGATCGTAAGCAGCGTCTCGATGATCATGTCGAAAAACTCAAGGACGTGGTGTTCCACGCACGTCTGGGTTCGGTGTACGGAGAGGCTGTTCTTGCTTCAAGAGTTGCCTCAGATGTTGCAACCGCGCTTGGTTCGGATACCGGCATGGCAGAGCGGGCCGGTCTGCTGGCCAAGGCTGATTTGATGACAGCCATGGTAAATGAATTCCCGGATTTGCAGGGTGTGATGGGGCGCTACTATGCAGAGTATGATGGTGAAAAACCGGAAGTCGCCATCGCTATAGAGGAGCAATATCTGCCACGTTTCGCCGGCGATAGACTACCGACAGGCAATACCGGCCGCGCCCTCGCAATCGCCGACAAGCTCGAAACTCTGGTGGGCATCTTTGGAGTGGGTGAAATCCCGACTGGTGAGAAGGATCCTTTCGCGCTTCGCCGCGCTGCCTTGGGTGTGTTGCGCATCATGATTGAATGTGAGCTTGATCTGGATTTGAAGGCGTTGATAAAAGCCGCACTTTTTAGGCATCCATCCCTTGTTAATCAAGTAAAATTTCCCGAACAGGAAACACAAGTATACGAATTTATGATGGACCGTCTTCGTGCCTATTACGCCGATGCCGGCATCAGCCACGATGTATTTGAAGCCGTTCGTGTTTGTAATCCGGCGCAGCCCTATGATTTTGACAAACGCGTGCGTGCAGTCATGGCCTTCCGCAAGTTGAAAGAGGCCGACAGCCTGACAGCGGCCAACAAACGTATTCGCAATATCCTCAAACAGGGCGGCGATATCGATTGGGACCACGTGTCTGAAGAACTGTTGCAAGACCCGGCAGAAAAAAATCTTGCCAACAAGATCAATTCGTTGTCGAAAGAAATTACGCCACTGTTCGATAAAGGCGATTACACTACCGCGATGAAAAAACTCGCGGCATTACGCCCGGAAGTAGACGACTTTTTCGATAAAGTTATGGTGATGGTGGATGAAGAGGCCGTGCGCGATAACCGCCTGGCATTGTTGAGTGGCTTGAGTCAGTTATTCCTGCGCGTAGCCGACCTGTCTCGATTGCAGGATTAGGTTATGAGCGAAGAACACAAGCTCGATTCCTACAAGGAAATGCTGGCCGAAGTGCAGGCGTTTCACACCAAGCACGACTTCAAGGGCACCGGTGGCGAAGACCTGACGTATCGCGTTGCACTGATGACTGAAGAATTGGGCGAAATTGCCGAGGCGATCACCAAGGGCAAACCGGTGGAAGACCTGGCCGAAGAAGCGGCGGATCTATTGATACTACTCATCGGCACCGCCATCTCCGCCGATTTTGATCTCAACAAGGCCTTCTGGGAAAAAATAAAAAAAATCCAGGGCAGAAAAAGTAAAATGATAAATGGAAGAATCCGGGTTTCGGAGTTTCGGGATTAGGTGGTTTCGACGCCGGCCGGTCTGCCTTTTTTGGAATAACATAATCCGGACACCGACTCTCACATAATCGCGAAAAATCGGGTGTTTTCATCTTTTCCGGTCGGGGATACCCGGGACAATATCCCGGAAACAGGGGGTGGGAGTGTTGCCACAGCCTCTGCTAAACTGTAACGCCGAATAGCTATGTAAACGTATGGAGGCGAACATGAGTCGGTTGAGCAGAATCACAATACTCGTTTTAATGGCGTTTTTCGCATTGTCACTGGGCGCCTGTTCCGGCAAGACACGCGTCAAGAGTGACTTGAATCTCAAAGGTGCGCCCAATTGGGTCAACAAGGGCACCCAGATACTCAAGGACAAGCGTGGCCGCCTCTTCCATGGTGTTGGAATCGCCGGACCCATAGGTGATATCTCCCTACAGCGCGATGCGGCCGACAATCGAGCGCGTGCCGAACTGGCGCGGGTGTTGTCTTCTTACATGGACGTGGTTTCCAGCGATTATGTCGCTGCCAGCGGTGGCGGCAAGGAACAGACAATATCGCGCCAGATCAACAATCTTAGCAAAATCAATCTTACCGGCGCCAAAATTATCGGCCGTTGGCGCGATAAACGCACCAACACCATTTACTCCATTGTCGAGCTGGACATGAAGCGTATGAAAAAGACACTGGCACAGGTACAGGGAATGAATGCAGATCTCAAGCGTTATATTGATCAGAACGGCGACAATATATTCGACAACATGACAGCGGGAAGCCGGTAGGGAGAAAGGAAATGATGGCAAAAAGATTTCTTGTTTTGGTGACGATTGGTGTGTTGGCGCTGGTCAGCGGTTGCGCGACCAAAGTCGAGCGTATCGATACCAAAGAGGTGCGTGACCTGAGCGGTTCCTGGAACGATACCGACTCGCGCCTGGTTTCAGAGGAAATGATCCGGGACGCATTGTCGCGCGACTGGCTGCGCAACCATACGCGCAAGTTTCGCAAACAACCGACAGTGATTGTGGGTGAGGTACGCAATCTCAGCGATGAACATATCAGCGTTGAAACATTTGTTGCTGACATGGAGCGCGCGCTGATTAACTCGGGCAAGGTGCAGTTTGTTGCCTCCAGTGGGGAACGCGGTGAAATCCGTGAAGAACGACGCCAACAGGATATTCATTCCCGCGAGGACACCCGCAAACCGATGGGGCAGGAAATCGGTGCCGATTACATGCTCAAAGGCAGCATTAAAACCATTGTCGATGTGGCGAACCGCAAACAGGTGCGATTCTACCAGGTTGATTTGACTCTTATCAGTATTGCCGACAACCGCAAGGTCTGGCTGGGCCAGAAGAAGATCAAGAAGTATATCAAACGTCCCCGATTCCGGTACTGACACTCACCCGCCGGTTATGAGCAGGCAAAGGGTCTGTCGCCATTTGCCGGCCAGCTTCATGCTGGTCGGCAGCCTGTTATCGCTCGGTGGTTGCGCCACCTACAGCAATAGTACGCAACTTCGTTCCATTGAGATTTTTCTTGCCGCGCAACAGCCGGAGGCCGCGCTTAAAGCCCTGGAGTCCAGGCGCTATGCAAAGCGCGATGAAGTGTTGTTCCTGCTCAACAAGGGTATGTTATTGCGCAGGAGTGGCAGGCTTGCAGAGAGCAATACCGTCTTTGAGGCTACCAAGCAACTGATGAAACAGCTCTACGGTATCAGTATTCGTGAGCAGACAACGGCATTGGTTATCAACGATGCGACGCGAAGCTACGTCGGTTACGAATATGAGCAAGTATTGCTATATGTCTACAAGGCCCTGAATTACCTTGAGTTGGGCGAGATCGAAGAGGCACGAGTGGAAGTGATGCAAATGGATGTGCGTTTGCGGGAACTGGGAAAAGCGGCAGCGGGGGTAGAGGCTTTCGGTCGTTATGTTGCGGGTATGGTATTTGAGCAGCGCCGCGAATGGAATGATGCCATGGTGGCTTATCGCAAGGCCTATCGGGCTTACAAGCGGCGGCAAAATGGTAGCGGGTATGTACCCCGCTTTCTGCAGTATGATTTGTTGCGGCTGGCGCAGCGCCAGGGTCTCCGGAATGAAGTGCGCAAGTACCGCAAGGAATTCAATATAACGCGCTGGCAGAGTGTGCGCGAACGGACAAAGCTCGGGGAGCTGGTATTTCTGATGCACAATGGTCTGGCCCCGGTCAAACGCGAGAATTCTGTTATGAGTTTCGCGCCACGCGCCAATCATACGGTGCGTATCTCGTTGCCGTACTACCCGGATTATCCGGCAATGACCTATCGTGGGCGTATAAAAATCGCCGATCGGACTACACAAAGTATACCGGTTGAAAATATTGATGAATTGGCCCGGCGTTCGCTGGAACGCAGGATGGGCGTTATTACAGCGAGGGCCATTGCGAGGGCGGTGATCAAGGCCGAGATGGCAAAGAAAGCCCGGGAAGAATCCAGTAAGAAAAACGAGCCCTTGCTGGGATTTCTGATGGAGGTGGCCACCGTGTTTACGGAACGGGCCGATACCCGAAGCTGGACAACTTTGCCCTATAATATCCAGATGGTCCGTGTTTCCTTGCCGCCTGGTGTCTATGATCTTGAAGCAGAATTTTCAGCTGATTTTCAATCAGCTGTACAAACTCGCACATTCCCGGGCGTCAAAATAGAAAAGGGCAAATACACCTATATCAATTACCATTGGGTGCCACCAGGCATTCATCGGCGGAGGTTGAGATGAGAAAAACACTAGCGGGTTTGGTAGTGGTATTGTTTTTACTCGAAGCGTGCGCAACCAACCGGCCGGACTGGACTGATAGCGGAAAGAGTCAGGAGTACCCGGCAAGTCAATATCTCACGGGCATTGGTACGGGCGGTGATCTGGAAGCGGCAAAAGATCGCGCACGAGCCAATCTCGCCAAGGTGTTTTCGGTAAAAGTGAGCGAGACCACCGAGGACATTACCCGTGCTGCACGCAAACGTGGTAGCGCCGGTGTCGAGAACGTTAACGAGACCCGGGTGGAGCGCATTATCAGTAGCCGAACCGATAAGGTGCTGACCGGGGTGCGCATTGTCGAGACCTGGCAGGATTCCGGCACTGCGGTCTATTATACCCTGGCGGTATTGTCGCGTTTACAGGCCTCCACTAATTTGCGCCAGGAAATCGAGCGACTGGATAGCGCGACACGGATATACGTCAAGCGCGCCCGCAGTGAAGGCGATATCCTGCGCAAGGTACGATTCGCCAGCATGGCGCTGGACAAGCAAGTAGCACGTCGAGTCTACCAACGTACCTTACGTATTGTAGACCGCAGCGGCCGTGGCGCGCCCTCCCCATGGCAGGTGGCAAAACTGGGTAGTGATCTGGAGCGCTTGTTGCGTCGTGTACGTATTGCGCCGCAAGTTGTTGCCGATACCACGGGCAATCTGAAGACATCGGTCAGCAGCGCTCTGGCTTCTGCAGGTTTTGGTGTCGAAGAGGGTAAGCAGGCACAGTTTGTTCTCGATGCGAAACTGGATCTCGAGGATATCGGTTATCGCGATGGCTGGTACTGGACCCGTGGGGTACTGGAGATCACATTACAGGAACGCCCCGGCAATCGAATACGCGGTAATTCACGCTGGGCGGTGAAGGCCGCTGGTACCAGCGGCGGTGATGCCAGACAGCGCATCGCCACCAAGGTAGACGCCCTGCTTAAGCGCGAGATCAAATCCGCTATCATAAAATTTGCCACACGCTAG
>JBGMQT010000026.1:0-29357 GCA_048060695.1 Acidiferrobacterales bacterium | reverse complement strand
CAGAACCAAAAGGGTCAGAGTCGATTGAAAACATACTTTTTTCCTCGCGAGTACGTGACATCGATTTCAATTGACTCTGACCCTTTTGGTTCCTTTTGGTTCTCCGCCGTGAAAAGTCCGGTATTGCGCCGGAAGCGACCCTTCAGCGAATCAGGTGCAAATCTGGAATAGCGTAAATTCAAGCCGCTACACAAATCATTGATTCTGCACACACTCATAAACCAAGGCTCAGGCGGGTTCAGGACCGTTCCTGGGCCGGGACAGGATAGACTATTTGTTAAACGGTTTGATCAGGCGACGCACAATATCGTATTCGGCATCACTGGTTTTGGCGAAACCATCGTATTTCTTGTCCAACGCCTTAATCACCTTCATATGATTTGGATTCTTCGGGTTGAGTGACAGGAACGCATTCTGCAGTTCGAGCAAGGTCTGGCGATCAACGTTTTTGCTGGCTGTAATATTGTAGGGCGGCAGGTCATCGGTAGCGTACAGGATGCGAATCCCCTTGCCTTGCCACTTGTATGCCATGGTATCTTTTAAAATACCCGCATCAAAGTCACCATTCATAACGGCGCGCACAATATTGTCGTAGTGCCCGATAAACTTATACTTCCTGAATTTATTCAGCGGCATACCTGCACCGACAACGGCGGCCCGCTGCAGAAGTGCGCGCTTGTCACCAAACGCAAAATTCTTACCGACAAGATCGCTTACCTTGTTGATCGGGCTATCTTCTCTAACGACAATCATTAGTTTGAACGATGCTTTGCCCTTGGTAACGGTTTTTACAATAAGTTGGGCGTCGCCCTTTTTGTGCGCTTTGAGATAAGCCACCGGCGTCAAGTAGGCAAGGTCTACCGTACCGTTAGCGGTGTCCTTTATAGCGGCACCCATATTGGGCGAGAGTTTTAGCGTAACCGGGCGATTTAGCGTTTCAGACAGGTATGCGGTGAGCGGCGTCAAGCGTTTGTGCATCACTGCCGGTATATCCATCGCGACAGATCCAAATTGCAATTCCCTTTTGTTGCCCGCCGCGTTGGCAGTTGACGCGACCAGTAATGCTCCCAGCAAAACACTTGCCGGGAAAGAGCCAGAGATCTTTTTATACATTCAGGTTTTCCTTAATCCATCGCCTTTGTTACCAATAGTAGATCGGATTTATTCTGCCGCAACCGCAAAATCATGATATATAGAATAAATTGGTCAAGAATCGGGGAATAGCCGAAATGAGCGCGGAATTGGAAGATCGTATTGCTGATCTGGAAATCAGACTGACACATCAGGAATCGAGTCTGGAAAACCTGACCCGGGCCAGTGTCCGTCAGCAGCGTGCCATTGAAGAGATTCTCGCTCAACTGGAGCAAATAAAGGAAGCGCTTGGCCAGATGGGCGAAGCGGGTGAGCAAATGGATACTTCTAATGATGAACCACCGCCCCCGCACTATTAGCAATTTGGTCGCAATTTGTTCCTGGAAAAATTTGTGTCTGTGAACCTGTCCGGGAAAACACTTTTTTCGATAGTTGAGTCACCGGGCCACCCCAACTTTCCTGGTCTTTACTCGCGGCTGGAATTGAACGAGGTGAAATTCGTCTCGATGCGACAGGCGATGAAGGCGCTGGAGAAACAGACGCCTGATTTTGTGGTGACAGAATTCTTTTATGGCTATGGTAGCAACTATGCCGGGGTCAATCTGAGTAATCTTGATGTCTTTCTTTCGAGCTTGCAAAAATATGCGCCGCAGGCACGCGTACTGGTTGTTGCAGACAGGTCTGACCAGGAACACGTTGCCCGACTTGGTGAGCTGTTCGATATTGACAGCGTATTGCTGCGCCCGGTATCAGAGCAACGACTGGTTGCTGCCCTGAATCAATAGGGAGTGAGCATGACTGACATTCACCCGCGATTGTTACAGGACTGTGTGTTGCTAGGACGGTTTAAACTCTGCCATCTGTTAGTGATGCAGGATGCGAATTATCCCTGGTTTATTCTTGTACCGGATCGGGACGGTGCGTCTGAAATCTACCAGTTGGCGGAGCCCGACCAGATGCAGCTGATGAAGGAATCGGCGATACTTTCCCGTGGTCTACAGAAGGCTTTCGGTGGCGACAAACTGAATGTCGCCGCACTGGGCAACATCGTACCGCAGCTGCACTTGCATCATGTGGTGCGATTCCGGAGTGATGCGGCATGGCCGGCACCGGTATGGGGGAAATTACCGGCGTTGCCTTACGAGACCGACCAGTTGCAGGGCGTTATTGCCAAATTAAAGCCGTTGCTGGATGAGCACGTGGAATTCTGTATTTAGCTCATTCGGACACCGGGTTCCAGGATTTTGCGATATAGGCGTCTCATTTGGCGGTAGAAATGTGCGGGAAAAACAGCAAGGGCGTCAGATTACCCTCTGAATGAGGTAAATATAATTCAACGCTTATTATTGTATCGGGAATAAAACCTGATAGAATTAGTCAACTATTATTCTAGATACTGGAGTTCTCAAAATGCAGGCAGTAGTGAATGGAGCCGAAATCGCACTGAGCGAGGCTGGTTGGTTGGAAAATCTCGATGAGTGGAGCGAGGAGCTTGCCGTCGAAATTTCGAAAAACGAGAAAATCGAGTCGTTGACCGACGAGCACTGGGATATTATTCGCGAAGCTCGCGACTATTTTGAAGGGACCGGCACCGTAGCGGAACCGAGGTTGTTCTCCAAGATGATGAAGAAGAAATACGGCGATGATCGCAGCAGCCAAAAATATATCTACTCGTTGTTTCCCACCGGGCTGATCAAGTGCGCCAACAAGATTGCCGGGTTGCCGCGCCCCAAGGGTTGCAGCTAATACCACCCTGGGCATCCGGTGGGTCCCCCTGAGGGCAGCTTATGCTGCCCTTTTAAATTTGGCGCAGCTTTCGTTGCCCTTTTTTAATTCCCAATTGCATCGCTAGTGGTATATTTGCGGCCGCAAATTATTTAACCCACCGGGTCCAGTTAGCCCGGGTTATTCATACTCTATGCCGCAATTACGACTGGAAAAAATTTCGCTGGCCTACGGCCATCACGCGCTGCTCGACGAGGTTGATCTGGAACTGCGCCGGGGCGAACGTGTGTGCCTGGTGGGGCGCAATGGTGAAGGCAAATCCTCCTTGTTTAAAGTGATTAGCGGTGAAGTGGAGCCCGATGACGGCAACATCTGGCGCCGTGAGCCGGTGCGCATCTCCCACCTGGCGCAGGAAGTCGAGACCGAAAGCGAAAATGACGTGTTTGATGTCGTCGCTTCCGGCCTGCCACGGCTGGGGAAACTGTTGGCTGATTATCACCACCTGGCTCATGAACTGGCAGCGCAACAATTGCCAGAGCAGGATTCGAAAACCAAGGTGAACCGGCTTGCGGAGTTGCAGCACGAAATTGAAGTCGCCGATGGCTGGCAGATTGACCAGCGCGTGAGCACGGTACTTTCACGACTTGGACTGGAAGGGTCGGAAAAGTTCAGCAGCCTGTCCGGTGGCTGGCGGCGGCGGGTGATGTTGGCGCGTGCGCTAGTGAGCGAACCCGACATCCTGTTACTGGACGAGCCCACCAACCATCTCGACATCGAGGCCATTACGTGGCTCGAGGAGTTCATGACCAATTTTCAGGGCGCGCTACTTTTTATTAGCCATGACCGCGCTTTTGTACGGCGACTGGCGCAAAAGGTGATCGAACTGGATCGGGGACAACTGACCGCCTGGCCCGGGACCTATGACGATTATATTCGTCGCAAAACGGCGCAGCTTGAGATCGAAGCAGACCACCATGCCAAGTTCGACAAGAGGCTGTCACAGGAAGAGGCCTGGATTCGAAAGGGGATCAAGGCACGTCGTACCCGAAACGAAGGTCGCGTTCGCGCGCTCAAGGCCATGCGAGAACAGTTTCGTCAGCGGCGTCATCGTACTGCCAGGGCGCGGATGAAGCTGGATGAAGCCGAAAGCGCCGGCAAACGGGTGTTCGAGGCAGAAGATGTTGATTTTGCATTTGATGGCAAGCCGGTGATCAGCGGTTTTTCAACCACTATTATGCGCGGTGACCGGGTAGGAATTATCGGTCCCAACGGCGCCGGTAAATCCACCTTGATAAGATTGCTACTTGGTGAGCTGAAGCAGCAGGCCGGTCGGATTCGACGCGGCACCAAACTGCAAATCGCTTACTTTGACCAGCAGCGCCAACAGCTTAATGAAGAAGTCTCGGTGATGGATAATGTCGCCGATGGTAGTCAGTTTGTCACCATCGGTGGCAAAAACCGGCATGTGGCCAGCTACCTGCGTGATTTTCTGTTTCCGCCCCAGCGCTTACAGTCACCCGTGAGTACGCTTTCGGGCGGTGAGCGCAATCGCCTGATGCTGGCACGTTTGTTTGCCCAACCGGCCAACTTGCTGGTGATGGACGAACCGACCAACGACCTCGATGTCGAAACACTGGAATTACTGGAAGAACTGATCATGGATTTCAAGGGAACATTATTGCTTGTCAGTCATGACCGCGTCTTTCTGGATAATGTCGTTACCAGCATTCTGGTTTTTGAGGAACAGGACAAGATCGGTGAATATATTGGTGGTTACAGTGATTGGTTACGTTATAAAAGAGAGCGGGAAAAAACAGACAAGTCCGGTAAGTCAAAACCAACCGCGCCAATAGTTACGCGTGATAAACCGGGATCATCAGATAGAAGCAAGGCAAAAAAACTCTCTTTCAACGAACAGCAGGAGCTGGACGCGTTGCCGACAAAAATCGAATCTCTGGAATCAGAGCAGTCGACGCTCCAGGCCGTGGTAAGCGGTGCGGGTTTCTATCAGCAGGAACAGGCACAAATTACCGAAACTCTGGCGCAATTGGACAAAGTCGGCAAGGAACTGGAAACCTGTTATCAACGCTGGGGCGTGCTGGAGGTCTAATGGCGTTAATTGAACCGATCGGTACAAGCCGGCAGAAACGGGTGGTAGAGGCCACGGCTGACTATGTTGAGCAGGCACAAAAATTATTTGACGCCGATTTTAACCAAGTTACGGTGCGCTTTGACTTGAAAGGAAAAGCTGCGGGCATGTATCGTGTACAGAAAGGCGAGCGAGTCATTCGCTACAACCCGTATCTCTTTGCCAAATATTTTAATGACAACCTCGAAGTCACGGTACCGCACGAAGTGGCTCACTACGTAACGGACCGGGTTTATAATTTACGCCATATCCGTCCCCACGGTAGCGAATGGAAAGAATTGATGGCCGAATTTGGCGCCAGCGCCAGCCGCACCTGTAATTACGATCTGGAGGGTATTCCCCATCGGGTATTTCAGCGCTTCCCGTATTACTGTGACTGCACCCATCATGACCTCACCGCTCGACGGCATAATCAGATTCAGCAGGGTAAAAAGCTGTATTTTTGCCGCCAATGCGGGTCATCACTCGTACCTCAGGAACAGTCGCTAAATCAATAATATTGCTGGTATTTCCTGTTGTGCCTCGGTATAGTCGCGCCACCTCTTCATAGAGGCCGAGCGTTCTGACCTTCCTCGAGTTTTTCTCATCACTTGTAATCTGGTTAGTAGCGTCATGCGGGTGCCAAGGCTACGGCCAATACCGCATTAACGGTGAACCGGATTCGGTGATGTCATAAGGCATCCCGCCAAAGTTCGTTATTTTCAATGAGTTATTTTGTCTACCAATACCTGGTGGGCAGGGGTGTTATTGTGCTTTTTAAAGAATTAAATATTGATGACAAACTGCTGAAAGCAGTCGAGGCCAGCGGTTTTTCCGAGCCTACCGAAATTCAACGTCAGGCGATTCCTGTTGTACTGTCTGGTCGTGACCTGATGGCGTCAGCCCAGACCGGCACTGGCAAAACCGCAGCCTTCGTGTTGCCGGCGTTACAGAAATTACTAAAACCTTCCGATAGCCGTAGCAAGGGTCCGCGTGTGCTGGTGTTAACGCCGACGCGTGAACTCGCGATGCAGGTGAATGACAATATTCGCCAGTTCAGCAAGTTCATGAAATTTACCAACGGTACTGTCGTTGGCGGCATGCCTTATCCGCCGCAAATGAAAATGCTGCGCAACCCTTTAGATCTTCTGGTGGCGACACCGGGTCGTTTGATGGATCACATGGAGTCGGGACGAATAGACTTTTCGCGTCTGGAAATTCTGGTGTTGGACGAGGCCGATCGCATGCTGGATATGGGTTTCGTTGATGCGGTGAACAAGATTGCGGCGGCGACACCCGGAAACCGTCAGACCCTGTTGTTTTCGGCGACGCTGGAAGGCCGCGTCTTGAAGATCGCACAGAATTTGCTAAAGAATCCAGAGCGCATCGCGTTGGCGACAAACAGTGAGCGTCACAAATCCATTGTGCAGCACGTCCACCATGCCGATAGCGTGTCGCACAAGCATGAGTTGCTCGATCACCATCTAGGTAATGTCGATCTGACACTGGCCGTAATTTTTACTGCCACCAAACGAGCTGCCGATCGATTGTCAAAAAATTTGGCGGCCCAGGGCCACAAGAGTGCGGCATTGCATGGCGACATGAGCCAGAACAAACGCAAGCGCACGGTCGATAACATGCGCCGCGGGAAATTCCGTTTGCTGGTTGCGACCGATGTTGCGGCCCGCGGCCTTGATATCAAGGGTATCAGCCATGTAATAAACTTTGATATGCCGATGGTAGCGGAAGACTATATCCATCGTATCGGTCGCACCGGTCGTGCCGGCGCCAAGGGTAACGCCATCTCGCTGATCGGACCGGGAGACTGGGACAAGCTTGCCGGGATTGAGCGCCTCACTGGAAAAAAAATCAGGCGTGAAGTAGTCGAAGGTCTGGAACCGTCGACATCGGAGCCTCGCCCGGGTCGCGGTGGCGGCAAAGGCTTCAGTCGTAAACCAAAGGGTAAGTCCTACGGAAAGCCGCGTAATGGCGGTCAGCGTCGCAATGCCTCACAAGACAGCCGAGGTAATAATCAAAGAGGCAACGAACAGCGCAACACAGCGTCGAAGAATGGCAAGCGTAGCGGTGGTGTGAACAAAAAGGCCGTCGGAAATAACAGAAAACGTTCAGGCAATACGCCGTCTCGCCAAACCTTCCCGTCAGGCCCCATGCTTGGCTAGTTCCAATCGATACCGGCGTGTCGATTGTATTCGATACGCCGGAATCTCTTTTACCGGGTAACCGGCAACCACCAAAGTTGATTTGGACAGGGGTTAGCAGGCAAAATGCGCGCCTTCGTGAACGGCGTCTGCAGGGAGAGCGGTCGGACAGCAAGAATTTTCAAATTATATAATTTAGTTAAGGAAATAGAGGAAAAACCATGAAATTGATTCTGTTGGGCGCCCCGGGCGCAGGCAAGGGTACGGTCGCCAAGATGTTGACCGCGTTGGACGGTTCGGTTCAGATCTCCACCGGCGATATTCTACGCGGTGCAGTTCAGGCTGGAACCGAGCTCGGCAAGCAGGCGGAAGCCTTCATGAAGGCCGGCGACCTGGTACCGGATGAGCTGATCATGGGTATCATGAAATCCCGTCTGCAGGAGCCCGATTGCGAGAAAGGCTTTTTGCTCGACGGTTTTCCTCGAACTATCCCCCAGGCCGATGCACTGAAGGAACTGATGGCCAGGATTGGCATCGAGCTGGACATGGCGGTAGAGATCGAAGTGCCTCGTGACGTGATTCTTGATCGCCTCACCACACGTCGCACCTGTTCCAATGCCGACTGTCAGGCCATCTATAACGTCAAGAGCAACCCACCAAAAGTCGAAGGTATTTGCGATAAATGTGGCAGTCCCGTGATTCAGCGTGATGATGAAACCACGGAGGCCATCAGTCACCGTCTGGATACCTATAACGAGAAAACGGCACCGCTGGTTGGTTTCTACAAGAATGAAGGTCTGCTGATTACCGTCAGTGCCACCTCCAGTGATGCCGTGATCGACGCAATCAAGAAAAAACTGGGTATGTAAGTCAACATTGATTCTGGTGGCGTTAAAAAGGCCCGGTTCTACCGGGCCTTTTTGTTGGCGCGTATTACCCCGGAGGCACGGCAAGTGTTATCGTATTGATATGCTTCCCGCGAAGTGGAAGGACTGCACCGCTTCCAAAGTGAAGTTCAATTGTAAGAACGAATTATGGAATCAATAATAAACTCGATAAACAATAGTCTCAGCGAAATAGCCGCCCGTAGTCTCAGCGATTTGGCAACTGTGGCCGCTGTTTCGCAGTTATTGATTCTGGCCCTGGCAGTATTTTTCGCTGTGGTGGCCCGCCGACGCTGGCAGCAATTTATCCAAATTCGCATCGGCAGCGAAGAGGTACGCGATTTTAAACGCATCGTTCTTCGGGGAATTGATCGTATCGTTGCTCCGTTGACAGCGGCCCTGGTTGCGATTGTTGGCGGCGGCATCCTGTCCAAATTTAATGTCGCAACAAACTTGATAAATGTTCTGGTGCCTTTGATTTTTGCGCTCGCCATTATTCGTGCGCTGGTTTATGCGTTGCGTCGCGCCTATGGCACCAGCCCCTCCCTGCGCGCGATGGAGGGAATGATTGCTGCTGTGGTATGGGGTGTGGTCGCGCTCTATCTGCTGGGTTGGTTACCCGGCGTACTCGCGGCACTGGATAAACCCGGTATTACGCTTGGGGATACCCGCTTCTCTTTTCTGACTGTCAGTAAGTTTTCTCTCGCAGTAGTTGCGTTTGTGGTATTGGCCCAGTGGATATCACGCCAGATTGAGAAGCAGGTGACGCGTACCCGGCTGCTAAGTGCCACCATGCAGGTAGGTTTGGTCAAATTCAGCAATGTGGTGCTGTATTCGGTCGCGCTGCTGATTGCGCTTGATACCGTCGGTATCGATCTCACTACACTTGCGGTGTTTGGTGGCGCTCTGGGTGTGGGCCTGGGTTTTGGTCTGCAGCGTGTTACCAGTAATTTTATCAGCGGGTTTATATTACTGTTTGATCGTTCGATCAAACCCGGTGATGTCATATCCGTGGGCACACGGTTTGGTTGGGTAGTGGCCTTGCACGCGCGCTATATCGTGGTCAGGGACCGTGATGGTGTGGAAACGCTGATACCCAATGAAAATCTGATTACATCGGAAGTTACCAACTGGAGCTATACCGATCGACACGTTCGTATCAAGCTACCGGTGCAAATCAGCTACAACGATGACCCGGAAGAAGCGATGCAATTGATTCTTGATACCGTGCAGGTTAGTGATCGTATACTCAAGACCCCGGCCCCACAGGCGCGGCTGTTGTCGTTTGGCGACAACGGAATCAATCTGGAGCTCCGCATCTGGCTGGATGATCCGGAAGAGGGCATGGGCAGCGTGAAATCAGATATCAATCTGGCGATCTGGCGCATTTTTAAGGAAAATGGTATTACCATTCCGTTCCCCCAGCGGGATGTACGATTAGTGGATGAGACTGGAAAGTAACGCTTTTGTTGCGTCAAGGAACAATAAGAATTAGCCTCGCTATAATCAATAGATTAAATTCGCTGGATTTTGTACAAATAAGGGAGTCGCAATGCTGGTTACCAATATCGAAATTGTGCCTGGCAAGAAAATTACCAAGCATATGGGTTTGGTGCAGGGGAGTACGGTGCGTGCCAAACACGTTGGTCGAGATATTATGGCAAGTTTCAAGAATATCTTCGGTGGCGAACTAAAGGGTTACACCGAATTACTGCAGGAGTCGCGCGAACAAGCGGTTAGTCGAATGGTTGAACAAGCCATGGCCGTAGGTGCGAACGCGGTCTTGAACGTGCGTTTTTCGACCTCCAGTGTGGCCGCCGGTGCAGCAGAAATTTTTGCCTATGGCACCGCAGTAGTGCTTGAGTAACACGCAATGGTCGATTTGATCGTATTTGTCAGTCTTCTGGCCCTGGGATACGGCTTCGGTCGCTATGCAGAAAGTCGGCACTACAAATCAATTATCCGTCGTGAAAAAGAATTGAATCGCATACCGGCAATCGCACAACGATTCCCACCGCTGACAGCAACACCCTACAAGGTTGAATTGGTAACCGGTAGCGTTGTGATTTCAGTAGATTATTTCAAGCGTTTTCTTGCCAGTCTTCGCAACCTGATTGGTGGCCGCGTGAGATCTTACGAGTCACTGCTCGATCGCGCCCGACGAGAGGCCATATTGCGCATGAAAGAAAAAGCGGATCAGCTTGGCGCAGATATGATTTTTAACATCAAGCTGGAGACGTCCAGTATTTACAAAGGTCGAAAAAATAGAGTTGGCTCGGTTGAAGTGCTGGCCTATGGGACTGCCCTTATCCCCTGATCCAGCTTTCTTTAATGGAATACTCTAATCCGCAGATTCCCGAGGGGATCAATTCCAGCAAGGAACACCCGCTGAAGGAATTTGTAATTCTGACTAGCGGGATTCTGGCGATTGTGTTTGTGGTTCTGTTGGTACTGGGTGTGGCGGCTGACAAGCTGGCATATCGAATTCCATTTTCTGTTGAGCTCAGCATGACAGAAGGCCGTTTCTCCAGCGATAAACATGACGTGCCAATGCAGCGCTATCTCAATACGCTGGCACAACGTATTGAGATAGCGCAACAGTTTCCAGAAGATGTAAGCATCAAGGTGCACTATATTGATTCCGATACTGTAAATGCTTTTGCCACTCTGGGCGGAAATATCCTGATATTTCGGGGTCTGCTGGAGCAACTGGGTAATGAGAATGCGTTGACGATGGTATTGGCCCACGAGGCGGCTCATATAAAATATCGGCACCCAATCCGCAGCGTGGGGCGCGGCGTCGTCATTGGATTGGCGTTAAGTATGGTTAGCAACTCCCTTGGTAGTACTGTTACCGACGCTGTGCTTGGTAGTGCAGGGCAGGTAACCGTCCTCAAATTCAGTCGCGATCACGAGCGTGAGGCCGATGAAACAGCCCTGTATACACTAAAGAAAATGTACGGCCATATTGAAGGGGCCACTGATTTGTTCGAGATCTTCAAAAAAATCGAGAAACAAGGAATTGCCTCACCCGAGTTTTTCAACAGTCATCCGCTAACGAGTGATCGGCTGCAACGAATTAGAAAATTCAAGTTAGCTATCGGTCAGTCAGGAAAGATCAGGAAGACGCAATTACCTAGGGAATATTCCAGCTGGTTAAAAAGCGGCGACGCTAAATAGTCGGTGCCGCACAATGCACAATGTTATTCTCACCCCTGATCCACCGCTCAAAGATTATCGAAAGGCCATGGAAATGGCTGACAATGAGGCTAAAAGCAGGTTAGGTAATTACATGTTGTTGTCGTGGTATGACCGCGATCGTGATTTTGAATCGCCACAGCACTCCAGCGAATACCATCTCGACAGCGCCACGCCCGGTTACGTGGATTACGGAATCAACCATGGTGCGACTTTAAGAATCGATATCGAGGATGGACGATTCATTTTTTTTCTACCGGTCTGTCGATTTCCAGATAGTTTGACGAAATGCCGAAATAGTGACAAATACGGTCAGGTACCGGGATACGATGGATTCGATAGCCAAGGGACAGTTCAGCGCCTATTGACTGGCACTTGCTCCGTCGCTCTTTGATAGTTGGCCCCGGAGATTGCCTGATACACTATCTCGGTTTTAAAAACGCCAGCAGCCGTTGTGATAAATAAGGGAAAAACGGATTGTAGCGAAGCCGGAGAAAATAGTTGTCAGGTATCTGCAGTAGATTCAGTTCGCCGCGTATCACCACATTGCCAAGTGTTACTGCCTCGCCATTTTCGCCATTGGACTGACCGCCATAGACGGGATCGTTTTGCGCAAAGGGAATGGACACGTGCGCCAGCGAAAACAGTCCCGGTGGCCAGAATAAATTCAGCGCCACGTCTCTGCTCAGTTGTGTCAGCGCCGGCTTTTGGCGGGCAACTACAGCATTGCTGTTCATTGATGCATTTGTCACCAGGGTTAGATCGAATGGCAGTAACTTTTCCGAGAATAGTCGCTGCATCAGGATACCTGGATCGGTTTTCAACAGCGGTACGGTTTCCGTGTTGCGATTGACGTCAAACAGGACCAGCTGATGCCCCTCTGGTGCCAGTTTCATGAACAAGATATCGATGACGGCTGCGGGCGGTATGGTGGCGTCCACCACAGATTGAAATGCAATCGTCCGGGGGAAACCGCGTACACCGTTCGGGCCAGCCAGCCGGTCAATACGCGCGGCAATGTTCTGTGTTAGTTGGTATATCTGGACTCCGGCATTTACTGGAAAAGAATTGTACTTGTAGGGATCGAACTCGGGGGTGATGCTGTTCCATGCCAGTTTCTCCAGGCCGGTGATACGGGAAAAACGCGCCTGCCAGATGGCCAGCGCAGCGACCGGTGAGACAGCGATGGCCGGCGACAACAAAACCAGTCCATCGGCAGCCGGAAGATCCTCCCCTTCCAGTACGGCGAGGGAATACTCCACAGCCAAGGCGGCGCCGTTCGAATAACCGGCAATATATAAGGGTCTGTCCGGTCCGATTTTCTCCCGCACCCTCCGTACAGCTATACGTACTGCTGCAGTAAAATCTTGCCATTTGACGTCAAGTAGACTCGAAGGCGTGGTCCCGTGCCCCGGAATACGCAGGCCAACAACATGAAAGCCGTCTTTATACAGCAGCTGGCCGAGCGAGCGCATACTGTAAGGTGAATCGGACAAGCCATGCAGTAACACGATACCCGCTTTCGCTTTTTGCTGACCCAGTTCAAATGTACGATTCCAGTTTTTCGAGTAACTGGTCGGGTCCGTGCGGCTGCCGGTTGTATAACGATTGAACAACCATCGATCCGGTTTGTCGACGCCCGCATACACTTTGTCTTTCAGTTGTTGAAACAGGCGCTTCTCGAGCCTGATGTAGTCATCCAGCGTGGTGATTTCGGCGGCCTGATTGGCCCGGAATTCGGCATCAAGTTTCGCCAGATGCCAGACTTTCAATTCCGGCCGGTTTTCGAGTTTATAGACGTAGAGACCAGTGAGTACGATGACACTGCCAAGCAGGCTGTATGCAATGGCTCGCGCAAGGGATTTTACAATACGTCGGTTGATAGACACTAGTGTTGGTGTCCACCGGCCCCGTGTACATGACCGTGGTCCAGTTCTTCCTTTGTTGCTTCCCGTACTTGTTTGATCTCAACCTCAAAGTTGAGATTCATTCCCGCGAGGGGGTGATTCCCATCCACCACGACCTTGTCGTCGGTAACCTCGGCAATGGTGACAGTTAGTTGCTCACCCTCTGGCCCCTGTGCCGTGAATTGCTCACCCACTTTGACCTGCCCCTGATCTTCAAACATGTCTTTGGGAACGGGTTGAATTCTGTCGTCATCGTGTACGCCGTAACCTTCCTCAGGAGAAAGGGCAACAGAAACAGCATCCCCCGTTTTTTTACCCTCAAGGGCTTTTTCGAGGCCCTCGATAATATTCTTCGCACCATGAAGGTAATGCAGGGGAGCACCTCCCTCTGACGAGTCGAGAACATTTCCATCGTCATCTTTCAGTTCAAAATCGATCGTAACAACAGCATGTTTCCTAATTTCCACAGGTAGACCTCGTAATGGATGCAAAGTTGGCTGGCAGTTCGTTCTGATTGGCATTGGCGTGTAGACACACCGTGGCTTCTTCGTTGGTTATTATATCGGACCTGTAGAGCAGGTGCAGTTTTTTGTTATTTTTATTTGCCTCTATCCGCGCCATCCTGGCGACTTCAGCAGGTAACACACCTTGTATGATGTGGCTGGCATTAACTGTATATTGCCTGCTATGCAGTGTGAAATTTATCGATCCAGCAAAAAATCAGGCATGTATCTCTACGTCAATGAAAAAGACGAATTCTCTCGCGTGCCAGATTCATTGCTGAAAATACTTGGACGTCTTGAGTACGTGATGCGTCTGGAGCTTACTCAAGAACGCACTCTGGCTCAGGCGGACCCCGGTGAAGTTCGTCGCAACCTTGAAGATAAGGGATTCTTTCTTCAATTGCCGCCGACTGCCTGTACCGAGATCTGACTCTGCACGAGGCAAGCGATGGGTAAGGCAACGCAGAACATTTTGTATCTAACGCTGGCGCTGGTTATTGTTGCAGGTGCCCTGCTGTGGAAGATCTGGCCGTTGATGGTTTTGGCTGTACCGGCCATCGCCGCTATATTCATCAAGCGACGGACGCGATGACTATTTTACCAGCCTTTAGGCGGGTCTTTCAGAATGGTTATTATTTTTTTATCGATCTGAATATAACCACCAATGGTCAGCTCCTTCAAAATCTTGCTCACCATTTCGCGTGACGCACCGACCCGATTGGCCAGCTCTTGTTGCGTTATTTTCTCCTTGATGACCTTCCTGCCGTGTTCATCTATCGCCAGTTCAAGTAGCAATTTTCGGAGCCGCCCATAAACATCGAGCAATGCCAGACTGCGCACATTTTCGCTCAATGTCCGGATTCTGCTGATCAAGTGCCGAACTATCGCCAGCGCCACGTCCGGATTCTGTTGCAGGTATTTCTCGAGATCGTGTTTCTGAATAATAGAAAACTTTGATTGTTCAATTGTCATGACCGACGCCGAGCGTCGCCCGCCATCCAGTACCATTTCGCCAAAGTAGTCACCCGGTCCTTCAATACCCAGGGTGATTTCCTTTCCGTCCTCGTCACTCAGGAATATCTTAACCTTGCCTGACAGAATGATGTACATGGAGTCGGTTTGGTCGCCTTCGTTAACGACGATCGAGTTCGTCGGCAATGACCGGGTCGTTGCCATCGCCGCAATAGCCTGCCGTTCGTCATCCGAGAGTGATTCAAAAAGTGGAACATTGCTGAGATCGACCGGCATAATTCTCCGCGCCTGATTTTGATTATTCTGGTATCGTGCAGCAATTACCTGCCCGCGACTGCAGTTTAATCAAAAGCAGGGTCCGGCGTCACCTGTTGAGGCTTGAAAACAGATAAAAAAATGGCCGGACCCAATCCTTGTGAGTCCGGCCTTCAGGAGGAGAAGGTGTCGAATCTAGTTCTTCAGTGTGCGAGCAACCACCCGAACTTGAACAGAGGCGCTGCGATGGCCCTGTTTTGCGGCCAGCTGGTACCACTTCATGGCTTCTGCGGGACTCTGGACAACGCCAGTGCCAGTTTGGTACATGTAGCCAAGGTGATACTGGGCTTCCTTGTTACCGCTATCCGCCAGCGGACGGAAAACCTGAAGTGCGGTGTAGGTGTCACCTTTCAGGAACGCCAGGATGCCGCGGTCCATTGGATCGGCTATGGCCGAAGTAGAAGCAAAACCAAGTGTAAGCGCTAAAATAATTACCCGAAAATTCATTATTGTCTCCAAATTAAATAAACTGTGTGCAAACTTGTTCCCCAATGTCTGAGCCAATCGTAGCGCCGCCTGGTATATTTAAATGTGCAATACTTCACAAAGATGCTGTCAATATTCCCGTACCCGGCAACTACCTGAATTAATACGCAAAATATTGGGAAGATGCGTAGTATTGGTGCCAGAAAGCCCGTCGGCGGGTTCAACCATGTTGATTTGGTCGTTGATCTCAACCGACAACCCCGGGTTTTGACTCGTACTGACGAGCAGATAAGATAAGCACAGCGAATTTGTGACCACTCATGACCCGCAGAATCCCCATCGATCCCGATAGTGATATTGTCGAACAGCACTACGCAATCGTATTTGCACCGCAAAAGAGGCGTGGTCGTTTCCCGGAGGCCTCGGTAGAGATAGTCACTTCCGAGGCAGAGGCCAGGCAAAGAGCCGACCCTGGCGCCAATCGTTATGCCGCCAGACTTGTCGGGCCATCACGTTCGTCTGAGGGTTTGCGCCTGTATTATCTTGAGACCTGGCTGGAATAGGGGAAGTCTTTGACCGCGTCCAGCCAGGGCGAAGCTCAAAGCGAAGTGACTAACGCTAATCCCGGATTTTTAGAATGTCAGCCCGGTTACAATAATGTCGGTTTTCAGCTGGTTAATTTTATTGCACCTACCGCAGCAATGTTCCGCACCGGTGGCCAGGCTGAATATTGTTTTGAACGCATCAGGCCACTCATTTGTGGCCGCTGATTCGGATCAGGGGTCGGTACGATCTACTGGCTGATCCGCGGGGTCGTCGATTGTTACATTGCTATTGGCGGTCGATGGCGACTCACTTCCCGTTCGGTAGACTCTGGGTTGTTTGGCCTCCGCTGCGATTGTCGGTTGGTTAAGCCCGCTCCACCAATAACCTGTGAGAATTTTATCCATTCGATCTTTCAGCAATTTATGTGCGGCAAGCATTGCGATGGGAGCGGATACTATACTTATTGCCCAAATCGGTTTCGTTGTGAGATTGGTCATTAGTACTTCTACCCCACCGGACAACCAATTCAGTGTCGAACTCAGCACGCCAACATGAATAATGGCAGCAGCTCTTTCCACTTCCAGCATGCTGTTATGCGCTATGGTAAACAGGACCAGCTCTGTGATGAGGAGAGCATTGAAACCGAGGAAGATAAAATACAAGGTGCGCCGCATGTTGATTAGAGGAATAATCTTCTTCAATACCGATTCTCGCATCCGGGCACGTTCATTCACGAACGACTGATAGGCCTGGATTTGATTCTCGCTATGTTGTGGTGGGTATGCATTATTCCCGGTTGTAACGATAGTAATATCGGTAGGCAGCATTACCGGAGCATAATTCTGGATGCCAAAATCTATACGTTCAAATACACTCGCGTGAACCTTGATTTCCTTCAGCCCGTTTTTGTCGCAAATTTGTTCAATATTGCGCGGCAGATACCGATAGTAGATACCTGCCCCGGAACGTGAGTCGTACATTTTGTCACTAACATCTACGGCATCCCGAACTACTTTCATTGCACCTTTCTTGAACATTAATCCGCAATTCGTTGCTTTGCTCATCATCCAGTAGAGCGGCACATGTGCCATACCTCGTTTCGGGTAACCTCCACCAACATTGGAATGCACGCCGGAAAACCAGACCTGTTCCAGCGTCGCACTGGTTTTAACAGTTTCATCCCAAAGTTGTGGATGAAAAGTATGGCGCTCGTCATCTATTGATAGGCCGTGATAACCATATTTAACAGAGGGTCCAATCTGGTAGTTGTGGAAATTGATATTAAATATCCAGTCAAGCAACCATCGAAGAAAATCAAAAGGCATTCCGATGGCACTGACGGTGTCCCAAACGCCGATAAAATGAATATCGATATTCTTGATACTGTTGTCGGCCTTGAACCTAGCAGCTTTGGTCTCGTAGCCTTTGATAGTTTGATCGTAGGACTTCGAACCGTAGGCTTTGGGTAATACGTTAAAAGCTGTATCAACAAACTTGATCCGGTTTCGTAGTATGGAAAACCGCTTGCGCTTGCGTGTGCTCTTGTAGATTTGATATGCCGTTTTTACTTTTTTCTTCAGTTCCCGTGAGTTCAGTACTTTTTTGTCCGGATTCTCAGGGTCATCTTTGCTATCAGGTATTCCACATTGCTCGATCAGACCTGCCAATGATCGAACTGTAAAAGCACCGCGACTGAAACCGAAAAGATATATGTGGTCGCCTTCTTCATAGTTCTTGATGAGAGAGTCGTAGAGCTCCTGAATGTTCCGGCTCAGTCCCCATCCAAATGCGCCACCAAATATTTTGAGAAGTTTGAAGTCTTCGGTGCCAACACCGTCTTCATAAAAGCTTATCTGTTTTCTTCTGGATGAGTCGTCTTTGTGGGAATTCAAGTCAATATAATTGAAGATACGCCAGACATTGGTGCCATTACCTTTGCCACCGCGATTACCCGTACCGTCGGAACAAAGAATAATGTTCTTTCCGGATACTGGTGCTGTCCGCGGTGAGCTGTTTTTGGGCTGACGATTCCTTCGATGTGAAGCCTGCGTGGTTGATTCTGTCATATCCTTCCCCTTAGTTTTCACTGATCCCTGCCGAAAGGCACTCTGGATATAATCCGCTAAGCCGGTGTTTTGCAAGCCATTTCAGGATTGTCGTTGCATAGTGCAGGGCGTAGACTGCGCCACCTGAGACTCACATCCGAATATTGACCATGAAACTCCCGGAATTACTGGCCCCCGCGGGCACACTGAATAAACTGAACTACGCATTGGCATACGGGGCCGACGCGGTTTATGCCGGCATGCCCCGGTATAGCCTGCGGGTTCGCGAAAACGATTTTGCACGCCTGGAGCAGCTGCAACAGGGAATCCAGGCGGCCCATGATGCCGGCAAGCGATTCTATCTGGCAGCTAATTTGTTACCGCATAACCGCAAACTTGCCACCTTCCTGGATGACATGGCGCCCATCGTGGCGCTTGGGCCTGATGCGTTGATCATGGCAGATCCGGGCCTGATCATGATGGTGCGGGAACGATGGCCGGAAGTGCCGGTACATCTTTCGGTGCAGGCGAATACGGTGAACTATGCCAGTGTACGTTTCTGGCAAGGCATGGGTCTAAAACGTGTCATTCTTTCTCGCGAACTGTCGCTCGAAGAAATCGAGGAAATCCGGCAACAGTGCCCGGATATCGAACTCGAGGTTTTTGTTCATGGCGCCCTGTGCATCGCCTATTCAGGCCGCTGCCTGCTGTCAGGCTATTTTAATCACCGAGATGCCAACCAGGGGAGCTGTACCAACTCATGCCGCTGGCAATATGACGTCAAGAATACACAGACAGATATTACCGGTGACGTTACCGCAATCCCTTCGCCACAAATCGGTGACGGTCAGCGGCATGAGCAGGCCACGAAGACTTATATGCTGGAAGAGCGCGAGCGGCCGGGTGAGTTTCTACCGATCGAGGAAGACGAAAACGGTACTTATGTGATGAACTCACGAGATTTGCGCGCGGTCGAGCACGTGGAGCGATTGGTAAAAATCGGTGTCGATAGTTTAAAGATCGAGGGCCGCACCAAATCACACTATTATGTGGCACGCGTCGCACAGGTCTATCGTAGTGCAATCGACGACGCCGTTGGCGGACGGCCATTTGATGCCGGCTTGTTGGGCAGGCTAGAGCATCTGGCCAATCGAGGTTATACCGACGGTTTTCTGAAACGCCACCCTAGCCAGGACTATCAGAACTATCTTGAACAGCAATCTAAAATGAATCTCAGTCGCTTTGTTGGCGAATTTTGTGGCTACGATGCGGCGAGTGGTTTGGCTGAAGTGGAAGTAAAAAATAGATTTGCAGTGGGTGATAAGCTGGAGTTGGTGCTGCCCCGGGGGAATAGCGATTTCAGGCTGGAACATATGGAAGATCTCAAGGGCAACACAATGCTGGAAGTGCCGGGTGGAGGATACCGTGTTCGCATACCGTTACAGTCGGTCGATTATGCCATGGGGCTTTTGGCGCGTTATCTATAGTAATATTGGCACGCAAATAAGTGGACGAATGGAAGCTTGCGTAGATCGCACGGGAATCCGCAACGATGAAAATTATGTGTTGTGTTAGGGTACCGTTGATCCAACCAGCCATGTCTCGCAGCTTATTTAATCGACTATTCAGAAAATGACGGATTTTAGTGAACAAGAGCGGATTCGTATCTCCATTGTAATAATGGATATCCTGGATAACTGGAAAGTCGAAGATAAGGACAAAGTCAGTTTGCTGGGCCTGCCAGCAGAGACGCGTTCGCGTTCTTTGCGAAAATATCGTGAAGACACACCTTTCCCGAATGAACCGGCAGTGTGGGAACGTCTACAACACTTCGCTGGAATTGATGACGCCCTGCATACTTCCTATCCTCGCAATCCCCACATGGCCGGAATGTGGATGCACCGGAAGAATACCCGCTTCGGTGATCGCACACCGCTTATTTGTATGCTGGAAGACGGAATGGTTGGAATTAATGCAGTCCATATGCATCTGGACTGTTCTTACGATTGGCACATTGATCAAAAACAGGCAGATATCGGACAGAAGAAATAGATTTATCGACTGACTTGCTCACCGTGCCAGTGTGCCACCACAATCACTTCCGGTCTGCAAAATAACAGAAAGCAGGGAGGAAAAGGTATGACGTCTGTAGTTGTTGTTGGCGCAGGTCTGGCTGGTATGGTCGCTGCGAGATTGCTGGCACAGCAGGGATACGAGGTCACTGTGCTGGAGGCAGGAAAGCGTGCCGGAGGAAAAGCGGGAGCCGATTTTGAGGATAATAAATGGCGTGAACATGGCTACCACATCTTTCCGTCGTGGTACTTCAACATAAGGAAATTAATAGGGGAATTACAGGAAGAGCATCAAACAGAGTTTATTGATTTTGATCAATTTTATTATTTGCTGTCAAATAAAGACAGGCAGAAACCCCAATATCGCGATCGCAAACTGAAATACGGGACCATGATCCCGATGTACAGTTTTGATTCTTTCAGTAACATATTAAAAAACATTTTCAGTGGACTCGCACCCTGGCCAGAAGTATTTTTGCAGGCATATTTTGTTATCGATGCCCTTGCTGAGCGAATGTCGCGAAAGCATTTCCTGGATCGAATCTCTCGAACCGGTCTGTTGCGAAGCCGATGGTACGCTAATGATCGCATCGCCGAGCTGGAAGGCGAGAGTACGTTAAAAGCCAGCGCGATTCCTGCCTACGAGATGTCTGCAATGACAGCAAAACTTGTGACAGGTTACTGGCTCAAGAATCGGTCACCCTTCCTTTCTATTCTTAACCAGAATCTGCAGACCGCTTTTGTCGAACCGATCCTGGAACTGGTGAAGAAGGCCGGTGTGGAAGTGCGTTTTGAATCCAGGGTGAAAGGTCTGGATCTGGATGGAAACCGAATGCTGTCGGTGACGCTACAGAATGGAGAGAAAGTGTCGGCCGATCAATTTATTATCACAACACCACTGGAGGTGACGCGCAGCCTGGTGAAATCAGACTTGCTTAAACAGAACCACAAATTGGGAAATCTGCAGCACCTTGAGGCCGCACCGATGGCGGCATTGCACCTGAGTCTGAATAGAAAGCTTGATAATATTCCGCGAGAACATGTTTTTTTCAAGGGAGGAGAATTCGGACTCTCCTTTATTGATCTCAGCAACCACTGGCCTGACATGGAAAACAGCGAGCTCTCGTTTATCAGCTCCAATTTTATGCCACTACAACAGCTCTCCGAAGATGCTCAATTCGAACTCCTGTTTGAGGAGATTAAAAAATATATTGCCATCAGTGAGCCGGATATAGTTTCAAGTAAATTCCTTCCCAATAGCGAGGATCCTCTGTTTATCAATACCGTTGCGGCGTGGGCAAGCAGACCGGATGTGAAGGACGGTAAAGTAGAGAATCTGTACTTTGCCGGTGACTGGGTGAGAAGCGGTATTGATCTTGCCTGTATGGAAGGGGCGGTATCTACCGCAATGCTGGCTGCACATGCGCTGGATAAGGCCGTGAATGGTTCCACCATGCTTGAGGAGCCGCTGGTTCCAAAGCAATATTCGATCCTTACAATGAAAATACTCAAGGCAGTTTTGTTCCCGTTCGTGGTGTTGGCGTGGCTCATTTCCAGATTGCGGTAGCCAGGTACCCGGAGACATGTCAAAAGAAAGCGAATCTATAGATCTGGTGTTTTACCAGAAATGTTTACTCGCTCGAAAAAGGGCGATCTTGCTGGAAGAAGAGGTTGGCATCAGCGGTGCTGCCATAGTGACGCTTGATCAATCCAGTGTCGGACGTGTATCCCGCGTCAACGCGCTTCAGGAACAGGCGATGTCACTGGCAGCACAAGAAAGGCGGGCGGCTGAGCTGGCAAGGATCGCAACGGCACTGCTGCGGGTGGATGAGGGTGAATATGGTTACTGCCTGAATTGTGGTGAATTGATTTCGCTGGAACGGCTCGAGATAGATTTGTCTGCAGAGCACTGCGTGGTATGTGCTTCCAGGCTGGAGAAACAGTAACTGAGCCAGATTATTTGCTGAGACAACGAAGCTAAATGGAACTCCCGGGTAGATTTATACTCAAAAAACAAGCTAATAAATATTTGAGCCTACGCGGAGGAAGTAATGGCTACGTCTTTTCGAAACCACCTGCTGGCGGCAGGTTTGCTGTTTTTTATATATCCCCATTTCGCAGGCGCGGTTGAATTTGGTAGATTTGACGGTTCGGACAGTGCCCTTGACGCCTATATTGGCAAGGGCAAATGGGTAGTCGTAAAAATCTGGGCGCACGATTGCTCCGTCTGCAACACAGAAGCCCATGAATACGTTGCTTTTCACAACAAACACAAAGATTCAGATGCCGTGGTCCTGGGGATTAGTATCGACGGACAAGCCAAGTTTGAGGAGGCAAAAAAATTCTTACGTCGGCACAAGATTCCGTATACCAGTCTGATCGGGGAGCCAGCAGCCGTTGCCGAATTCTATCAGCGGAAAACGGGAAGCCCATGGATCGGTACGCCAACGTTTATCATCTACAGTCCTTCGGGGACACTGGTTGCAGAAACAGTGGGCGCCATACCTACGACGCTTATCGAGCAGTTTATGGTTGAGTATGCTGCCAGCAGGCAAAGGAAAAACTAAATCCATCAGATGGCGCAGTATGTCCTTGCCCGGGCAGGGCCGGCTACGACGTGTCGGAACAAAGTCCATCGCTGAAATAGAGTGGTGCAATGTCGGTCATGGGCCTACTATATGGCTCTACTGGTTCGATATAGACGATGGGTTTAGTTCCCCGTGATTATTGAAG
Organism: Acidiferrobacterales bacterium; assembly: GCA_048060695.1. Taxonomy (GTDB): domain Bacteria; phylum Pseudomonadota; class Gammaproteobacteria; order Acidiferrobacterales; family JAJDNE01; genus JAZFSZ01. The sequence goes on along the minus strand of JBGMQT010000026.1, from coordinate 6,652 downwards.
ACAACAAGATTTTTACGGTCGGGTTCGGCAATCGCCGCGTTGACCAGCTCGTGGGTATTCTCCGGGAATTTGGTATTCGCGTGCTGGTCGATGTACGCCTGGGATTGACTGCCGAGTCACGTGATGTTTTGCGTCAGGCACTGGAAGAAGAAGATATAGAATATCATTGGGCCGGTCGACATCTGGGCGGAAATCGCGTCTCCAGGCCCGGCTCTATTAATACCGCGCTTGACAATGAGCTACGGGGTTTTGCCGATTACATGACATCCCAGGAATTCCAGATTGGCTTACGACAACTAATTGGAATTGCTGGCAAGCGGCCCGCGGTGATGCTGTTTACTACAAGATTGCCAGACAAATGCCACCGTAGATTAATCGCTGATGCCTTGATGATGAAAGGATTTTCAGTGACGCATATTCTCGATGAAGCGCATAGCAAGGTGCATGAGCTATCACCTGCGTTAAGACGTGAAAGCACTGAGCTGGTGTATGACCATGCGATCCCGCCAAAAAATTTTCACTAGCCTCGAATTGACTGGACGAAGGACCCTGACGGTTACTGCAAAATAATTTCTTGTCTCATGTTCTGGAAAAATAATAAAATCAGCATGCCGACACCGGACGACGCTTTACCCGGCCGCAGCAAGCCTATGCCGGTGCCGGCAAAACATTTCGTGAATGGCAATGCAATGCAACCTCCATTCCCGCCTGGAATGGAGACCATTATTTTTGGCATGGGTTGTTTCTGGGGTGCCGAGAGCAGTTTCTGGCAGCTCGACGGTGTCTACTCCACAGCGGTTGGTTATGCGGCAGGCTTTACGCCGAACCCGAGCTATGAGGAAGTTTGCAGCGGCCAAACAGGTCACAATGAAGTGGTGCTTGTTATATATGACCCGAATGTAACCAGTCTGCAAACACTGCTCAGACATTTCTGGGAAGGCCATGATCCGACGCAGGGGATGCGCCAGGGCAATGATGCCGGAACCCAGTATCGATCCGGTATCTACGCGACCAGCGCAGTGCAGAAGGTGGCGGCGGAGAAGTCGTTGCGGCGTTACGCAGCAGCCCTTAAATCGTCTGGATATTCCGGGCCCACGACGGAAATTATCGATGCTCCCGAGTTCTACTATGCCGAACACTACCATCAGCAGTATCTCGCCAAACATCCTGGTGGCTACTGTGGCCACGGTGGAACCGGCGTATCCTTCCATGAATAAAACAGTTGTTTCTCCTCTCTACGGCAGTTGGTCACACCGTGTATTGCCCCTGATCGTCACACCGGCGATTCCTGCGTACCCTGTAATTCGGGTCCATAGGGCAGTCCACAATCAATATAATCCAGCATCTTGTTGAATTCTAACCAGAATTATCAAATATCAAAATGAGTTTCGGAAACTGGTAAGAATGGTGTGCTTATTGCACAGACTAGTTAGGTTAAGCGTTTGTTTTTTATGGGAAAGCAGTGAAAAAAAAGCTGGATGTCAGGGATCTAAAACTAGGCATGTACGTGTCCGCATTGGACCGTCCCTGGCTGGAGACGCCGTTCCTGTTTCAGGGTTTCAGTCTCATCACCGAGGATCAGCTGGAAGCCCTGCGTCAATACTGTGAGAGCGTGTACATTGATACCGATCAAACACGTAATTTGCCTGCCGACGAGCTTGCCTCCCGCCGGACCGCCGAGTCCGCAAAAAGACCTGAAAAAAATGAACAGGATCGAAAGCATCTTGAGTTTGAGGTATTGCGTGCGCAAGCCAATCCCATGGCGCAGATTCAGATTTACCAGGATCAAGCTGATGTCGATGAAGAGATTTCCATTATTGGCGCTGCCTATAATGATTCGATCGATTTAGTCCATGAAGTATTTGAGGACGCGCAAAAGAAACGCAATATCGATACAGCTGGAGTAAAGATTTCCGTGGGGCGCCTTGCGGAAAGTGTCATTCGTAATCCCGATGCCCTTATGCTGTTCTCACAAATACGGCACAAAGACGACTACACCGCGCAACACAGCATACGCGTATGTATTCTCGCGTTAACACTGGGGCGGCAGTTGGGGATGGAGAAAGGCACGATTAAATCGCTGGGCATAGGCGCGCTACTTCATGATATTGGCAAAGTACGTGTTCCGAACGAGATCCTGAACAAAGCTGTTGCGTTAACCAAGCCCGAGAGGGAGTTAGTAAAATTGCACGTTCCATATGGACTACAGATTCTTCGCAGCCAGGCCCCCGGTTTACCAACAGTGGCGCTGGACTTCGCCGGTTGGCACCACGAGCGTTATGATGGCAGCGGTTACATGAGTGGTGCCAAGGGAAATGAAATCAGTCAATTTGGTCACATTGGTGGAATTACGGACCACTTCGATGCCGTTACCAGTGACCGTCCCTGGCGTAAGGGAACCGCACACCATACCTGTTTGATGGATATGTATGATCAGCGCGGTAAAGCGTTTCATCCTGAACTCGTAGAGCAATTTATTCGTACCATGGGCGTTTATCCCATTGGTAGCGTTGTGCAGCTGAATACGGGTGAGTCCGGTGTGGTGATTACCCGTAATCGTGACCGACATTTGCGGCCACGGGTGGTGATCGCGGCCAAGGCAGATAATAAACTGTACCGTGCTGGTCGCACCGTCGACTTAACCAGTTGCCATTCACCGGATGGGCGCCTGTATGAAATTGTGCGCGTGCTGGGGCCCGATGAACACGCGATCAAGGCGGTCGATTATCTGCCAGTGTTGGCTGCCTGATCAGCGGCCATTTGAACAATTATCGTATTCCTGGTTGACCCGTATCTAGCTTACCCATATTAGATTCAGGGTTATCGCGCAGAGGGTCCTGGTTGCGTTCCCACGGCATCACACGGGGTGCCGGTCTCCTGTACTGAATCTAGTCATTTTACCTGCAAGGTTGAAAATTATTCGCTGCAATTCATTGCAGAATTACTTCTATGGCGCTCCAACCTGTCTCGGATATCTATCGGCACACTTCTTGCTTTATTACCTGGGTAGCAGGACACGATTCCAGGTGTTCGCTGATTCGGGGCTGAGTTTGATGAATTTGAGCAGAATACAAAGTTTATATCCGCACAGCAATTTCCGTCACATCAAGGGTGCGAAAATCGGCTTACTGCTGGGTGTGCTGGCGGGGGCCGCTGTCATACTGTTCACGATTGGGTATGTAAAATTGAGCCATATCACAGGCGCAACATGGCAGCTCGATATCTTTGTGGTAATCCTGGTTGCGGTGCCTGTAATTGCGATAGCAAATTTAATCATTCGACAAGTGAGAGCGACACTTTCTCGCTACGCAGAATTTGTTGAAATGCTGGGGGATGAGCAGCTATCCGAGCTGACCGTGGAGCAAAGTAGCAAGGAGTTGCAGCAGTTGGGCGCCGCTCTGAATAAAACCCATCAGCGCCTGCAGATACAGCAGACGAAGCTGCAATCCGGACTTGCCAGCCACAACCAGTTTTCCCGACTGGTAGAAGACTCGCCCAATATCGTCCTTCTGATGAATGCGGATGGCGAAGTTAAATATCTCAATGCACGAGGAAGGCAGGTCGCCGATGCCGCTGTTGTGGGGGGTGAGGATTTATCCGTAATATTGCCACAAACACCAGCTGCGCTGGTGGAAAAATGCATAGTAAACAATGAAACCCTGCTCGATCAGGAGGTCAACTATCGCGACAGGAAATTTTCCTGGACATTGATACCGCTTAGAGATGAGAAAATGCTCCAGGCCCATGGCACAGTCGTACCGCGTCGACGCAAAGTGGACTTTCAATCTCTGGATACGGGCGCGGAAGGCAAGCAATCACGGTTGTATTCGATTGACAGGCATCCAGACTACCAGCGTTACCGTGGATCCATCCTTGTCATTGATAATGACGATATGATGCAGAGCCTGATATCACGTTTTTTGAAGAAAGAGGGTTTCCACATATTTAGTGCCTACAATGGTGAAGAAGGTCTTGAGATGGCGGAGCGGTATCGGCCTGATTTGATCACGCTGGATATTATGATGCCAGGAAAAAATGGCTGGATGGTGCTCAGCGCGCTGAAAGACAAATCGAAAGTGGCAAACATCCCCGTTGTTATTGTCAGCAGTGTGGGTAACAAGCGTTTCGTGCACGCCATGGGTGCAGATGACTATGTTTCAAAGCCAATTGACTGGGAAGCGCTGGGTAAAACGATTAACAGATTGTCCAGCGATTCTCGCAAGATGGATTCATTTCAGTAGCCTAAAAACCGGTATCTTCAACAACAGGAAGTGTACAGATCCATAAGGCAATATGTGCTTGTATCAACGCAGGCTCAATAGTGAGTACAATCCGGAAAATGGACCACTAATTACTGGCCAGTGAAACAAATACCGCAACATTCATCGCATCAACCGGTTGCGTCTGTTTACCGGCGGCTGGCTTTACAGCTGGTGATGGTATTTATTGTGCTGTTGGGTGGTGGCATACTATTTGTCAGTTTTTATTCCGCCAATATCGTTTCCCGGCAGGCATCGGAAGAGATGCAACGACAGGCACAGGTATTGGCAACCAATCTGGGCGCAACCAGCGCCGACCTTCTGTTGAGCCGGGATTACACTGCTATCGAACACATGTTGTTGCGAGCATCCCGTTACCCTGGCATTCGTGAAATTCATCTAACGGACAGGACCGGTAAACGACTCGGCGACATTGTTAATGCGGGAGATACAGAGCCCGTTGCCCTCTACGGCAGACCGCTACTTAAGCTACCATCTGAATCAGAGCAAAAAATGGTCACCGTCGGTGATCGCATGGATGTCTGGCAGCCTATGATACTGGGCAACCTGATTGGGTGGGTGCATATTGTTTATAGTCTGGAAGCGGTTACTAGTGTTGAAAGGAAAATCTGGAGACAGAGTATTGGTTATGGGATGATGATTCTGTTTATTGCTGTTGCGCTGTTGATTCCGCTCCTTAGGCGTCCCATTGTAGCCATTGGTCGTTATACGGATTTTTCGGATCGCCTCGACGAAGCAGCCGGTGAGCAAATAGAAGTCGACAAAACGTCGGTGGAACTGGATCGTCTGGGCTCAGCGCTCAATCATGCTTCGTTCCGACTACACGAACAGGCGAATGAAATTCAACAATCGATAGGTGAGTTGGAGAAAGTCGCGGCTTTTGCGGAAAACTCACCCAACATCGCCGTGTCCATTAGCGCAGATGCTGAAGTAACCTTCGTAAACCCCAGGGGGCGAGAACTTATCAGGGATCTGGATTTACCAGGTGGTTCGATAGAAGCGCTGTTGCCAGAATCACCGCAGAAACTTGCTCACCACTGCTTAGGCGAAGGTGTGCGACTAAACGAAATACCGGTTACCCACGGCGGGCGCACTTTTCTCTGGACGTTCGCCCCGGCCGCAGGCAAGAAAATTGTTCACGGATACGGTATGGAAATTACCAAGCGCCGAGTGGCCGAAGAGAGGGTTCACTCTGCCCTGATTGCCAAGTTGCAGGCGGAAAACGCCAATGAGGCTAAAAGCCGTTTTCTTGCGAATGTCAGTCATGAATTGCGTACCCCGCTCAACGCCATTATCGGCTACAGCGAAATGCTCGAGGAGGACGCAATACTGGATGGCAATCAGCCGCAAGCCGTGCTTGACCTTCAGCGCGTACAGTCGTCCGCACATCATCTATTGCATCTCATCAATGAAGTACTCGACGTGTCAAAGATTGAGGCAGGAAAAAGTGAGCTTAACCGCGAGACATTTGATGTTAATCAGTTACTAAGAGATGTGGTTGCAACGGTTAAGCATCTTGCCTCAAAGAATCACAACAAGATTACGCTCAATGTAGAAGATGAACTGGGAGAAATGCAGTCAGATGTTGTCAAGATTCGGCAAACCCTGATTAACCTGTTGGGTAATGCAACGAAGTTTACCAAAAATGGCGAAATTACCATTACCACCAGGAAGCTGAAAAAGGGGATTCGTGACTGGATAGAAATACGTGTCACCGACAGTGGTATCGGGATGACACCAGAACAGATAAAAAAGCTGTTCAAACCATTTGTGCAGGCAGATTCTTCCACCACAAGAAAGTATGGAGGAACAGGGCTGGGGCTGTATATCAGCAAACGTTTTTGTGAAATGCTGGGTGGTGAATTGACCGTCACAAGTGATTCAGGAAAGGGTTCATGCTTTACAGTCCGATTGCCTCTGATTATGAAGATCATGGGTGAGGACGACATAGCTAGCGTTAAACTGCCGCGTCACGATCCGAAAATTGTTCGGAAGGGTGTGCTAACGAAAGGATATGAGAGACGGAATCGGCTCGCAAAACTCCTGGTGGTTGACGACGATCACATCGTACACGATCTGATGACGCGACATTTTGAGCGTGAAGGATTTAGTGTTGACTGCGCAGCTAACGGTGCTGAAGCGCTTCGTATGATCAAGAAATCGCCACCCGATATTATTTCGCTTGACATTATGATGCCAAGAGATACTGGATGGATGGTGTTGAACAAGTTGAAAGAAGATCCCGAGTTATTCGGTATCCCGGTGGTTGTGGTTAGCAGTGTTGGCAACGAACAGATTGTGTTGGCAATGGGCGCGCAGGCCTATGTGCAGAAACCGGTCGACTGGAAACCAATGATCGATACGATAAAAAA